>JAPPIE010000071.1 GCA_028874765.1 Gemmatimonadota bacterium | reverse complement strand
GACGTCAAGCTTGGGGAAGCGCTTTTAAATAATAAAAATGACAGCTATTGTCAGTATGAACATAAAAAATAAATATCTTACAAGGAGCATTGCTTGATGCTAAATTGAAAACCAGCTATATTCTCTTACATCTCATTAGAGCACGAGATCTACGAAGAACTTGGCCTTATCGCCACCCAGAAGTTACTTTAGGAGTAAAACACTATGGATCGCAACTTAATCGCCCACTGGCCGTTCCGAGAAAACCTGAAAGACCATTCCGAAAGTGGTCTGCCCATCCAAAATCACGGCGTTGAAATCGGGGAATCTGGTGGACAAAAAAGCGCCCAATTCAACGGGGTGGGAACCTTTCTGGAAGTTCCCTGCGACCTATCTATAGGGACAGGCGATTTTTCATGCGCCGGATGGATCTATACGGAAGAAACCGAAGTGGTCGGCGATATTCTCAGCCAATTCGATCCGGAAACCCGCCAGGGGTGGCAGGTCTCGGTTCTCACCAATACCGGCATGACTTCCACCGCTCAATCGAATTACCGCAACCTCCACTTTGGCATCGACAACGGGCATCTCGGGTCCTGGACGGATTGCGGTCGTCCCGGTCAGGCGGTCAAAATATCTGCACTTTCAACAATAGGTGGACACCTGTACGCCGGCACCTTCGAGAATGGCGAAGAAGAGGTCGGCCACCTGTGGTGCTATGAAGGAGAAAAACGCTGGACCGATCTGGGCAATCCTGTTGGATGCAACTCCGTCAACGCCGTCGTCGAATTTCAAGGCGCGCTCTACTGTGCTCTCGGTCGGTATAATTCCAGCGGATCCGCCATGGGCGATCCCCTGAACACCACGCCCGGCGGCCAGGTCTATCGGGTCGATGCCGATGGTCAATGGACCTTCTGCGGGCATCCAGGCATCGAAGACGCCACACTCGAAGAAACGCCCACCACGGGACATAATACGGGCAAAGCAGACAACGCCACTGCGCTCACAGTCTATCAGGGTCGGCTCTACGCCACCAGCCTCTATCGCGAGGGTGCCTTTGTCTATGATGGCGGCACCACCTGGACGCCCATAGGTCCAGACGTGCGGCTGATGAGTTTCACCGTCTATCGGGACAGGCTCTACACCCTCGTCAATGGCGGCCCGGTTCTTCGCTACGAAGGCAACGCCGAATGGACCGACTGCGGCTGTCCAGAAACCTCTACCCAGACCTACTCGGCGGTCACTTTCAAGGGGCAACTCTATGTCGGCACCTGGCCTCAGGGCGAAGTCTATCGATATGACGGCAATACGACCTGGACCTGTCTGGGGCGGGCCGGGTACGAACGCGAAATTATGGCCATGGGACTTTACAACGGCAAAGTCTATATCGGCTCGCTCCCAATGGCCAATGTCTGGCGGATGGATGGTAATCAGTTCACATTCCTGGCGTCTCTGGACAGCATGTCCGCGCCCCTGCGGCGGGTTTGGTCCATGGCCGTTTATCAGGGCCGCCTCTATGCTGGCACCTTACCGTCCGGACATGTCTATTCAGTCGAAGCTGGAAAAGTCGCCACCTGGGACCACGCATTCCCCAAAGGATGGCGACACGTAGCCGCTGTCAAGCAGGGCGGCGTTCTGACCCTGTACGTCGATGGAATCTCCGTCGCTACAACAGATAGCTTCAATCCAAAACGCTACGACCTCGATCCCAACTGTCCTCTCTTAATCGGCTTTGGTGCCCACGACTATTTCAAAGGCGCCCTGCGAGATATCCGTATCTATCGCCGGGGCCTCACACAACGGGAAATCCAGGACCTTCAGTGACGGCTCTTCAGCCACCAGCGCATGGTATTACTGACCATATCCGCTGCGTCTCGTTGAACCCAATGGCCGCTGCTGGGGATGGTGACGAGTGTGTAGTCTTTGTTGATCCAATTCCACGTGTCGCGTAACCCGTCTTTGTCAACAGCCTTGTCTTTTAACCCGTGGAATTGCAATACGGGCATGGTGAGATTGGGCATCTCCACGCTCTGGCCAGTTCCCGCAGTTAGACCGCTATAGGCCGCCCGGTAGTAGTCGAGCATGCCCTTGACCGAGGATTGGGAAAACGCATTGATGTAGCGCTGCCGCACTTCGTCTGAGGTATTACCCGCCGAAATACGTGTAAGCACCTCGGGCGAGAACCGTTTTTCATATCCAGGCGTTTGAAAGTCGGTAATGTATTGCGTATTCCTCTTTTGCTCTGCCGTCGCGTTACGCAGCACGGTGCCGTAGCCCTTCGGGTGAGTCAGATTGCAGATCACCAGCTTGTTGACGAGTTGCGGATAGTACATGGCGAACCGCCACGAAATGGCGCCCCCCCAATCGTGACCAACGAGGGTGACCGAATCGACCGCCAGATCCTTGATTACAGCTTCGACATCCGACATGAGATGGGACATGGTGTAGTGTTCCACGCCTTCGGGCTTGCCGCTCTTGTTGTAGGCGCGTGTGTCCATAGCGACGGTCTTATAGCTGTCGGAAAGAGCGGCCATCTGTTCGCGCCAGGTATACCAAAAATCGGGAAAGCCATGGACAAAGAGAATAACGGGGCCTTCGCCCAGGGTGACGTAGTGGAGTGTCACCCCGTCGTTATCCGTCTCATGGTGCTCAACGCGGTCGAATACATCTGCTTTGACGTTAGCTATCGGGGATTTGACAGCACCTTTTAGGCGTTCCTGCTGCGCCTGCCCCTGGGCGAAGAAAATACAGGAGCAAAAGGCAGTGACCACCAGTATTGAGCGTGTTATGCGTTGTTTGGTTCGTTGTGATAGTTTCATGGCGTTCATCGTTCCAATGGTTTGGGGGATCAGGCTTTTGATGTTTGTTGGGCTTCACAAGTTTGTTTCCAGACATGGTGTTCTGCCATCATCTTT
This sequence comes from Gemmatimonadota bacterium, assembly GCA_028874765.1. GTDB lineage: Bacteria > Latescibacterota > UBA2968 > UBA2968 > UBA2968 > VXRD01. The sequence continues at coordinate 1,342 of JAPPIE010000071.1, read as the reverse complement.
TCAACTTTTTCAGGGAAGGTGGCGCGCAGGTCGCGTTGTTCATCGGGATCGGTGCTCAGATCAAACAGGCCATCTGGTTTGCCGTCTGTGGCGTGGAGTTTTAGATTGCCCTCACGGATTGCGTCCTCTGCTCTATACGTCCAGTGCAGGGTGCGATCCAGGGGTTGCTCTTTGCCTTTGAAAAGAGGCCACGCGTTTTGGGCGTCAATGATGCGGTCGTCGGGCATGGTTGCACCAGCGAGAGCGGCGAATGTGGCGTAGAGATCGTAGTGTACCCAGGGGGTATGGATTTTTGTATTTGGAGCGATTTTTCCCGGCCAGACCGCGTTGCAGATGACCCTGAGTGAACGCTCCCATAGGGTTCTGCCATAACCATTGGTCCGGCTGCCTCCCTGGTCGCTCAGGAAGACGATGAGCGTGTTTTCTGCAATACCCGCATGGTGTACTGCATCCAGCACGCGCCCCACGCACAGGTCCAGGTATTCGACCATATACTGGTAGTTTACCATTGGGTCATCGCTGTGATAGTATCCGGGTGGGGCCTGATAGGGGCCGTGTGGGGCATAAAAGGGGAGATTCAGGTAGAAAGGCTCGGGTTTTTGGGATTGGCGGTTGATAAATTTGATGGCTTCATCCGTAAAGAGGGTGTCGAAGTAACCCTCGTCCGCTATGGGTTCCAGGCCACGAAAAAAGTGGCTTTTCATGTCGCGGTTGTACAGGTGGGTGTAGTAGTCGGCATGGCCTGCGTTGCTGCCGTAAAATTGATGAAAGCCGTGGTGTAGCGGATTGAATTTTGCAGCATATCCCAGGTTCCATTTTCCAAACAACCCTGTTGTGTATCCGGCATTTCGCAAAAGTCTGGCTATAGAGACTTCCTGATGCGAGAGTCCGGATTCCGGGTCATCTGGACGTGTCTGCGAGTTGATGCCAACCCGATACGGGTGTCTGCCTGTGTTCCAGGCGCAACGCGCTGGTGAACACAGCGGGGTTGCGATCAGGCAGTTGTCGAATACAACGCCCTCGCTCGCCATTGTGTTCAATCTGGGGGTGTCGAATATCCCTTCGCCATAATAATCAACTGCTTCGCAGCCGAGGTTGTCGGCGACCATGAAGATGATATTTGGGCGGTTCTCCATTGATATTTCCTTAATTGATTGAAAAATATAAACTTATGGTTGTGGAGATCAGAGGCAATATCAGTTCTGGGGCTCGGAATGGGTCGCATTGGCCAGTTCGCGCAGTACATTGACCGCGAGGAGGACATCCTCCCTGCGACAGTCGAATTGCCCGACCTGGAAGCGAATGACGAACTGTCCTTCATGGATCGTCTGCGTCAGGTAGA
>JAPPIE010000287.1 GCA_028874765.1 Gemmatimonadota bacterium | reverse complement strand
CGAATATGGCGAGGATGGAGAAGAGGCCAAAGAGTGTGCCTATCTGTTCTTCTGTACGATAGAGTTTGTCGTAGTCGTCGTCGAGAAAGAAATAGTCGAATGGCTTATTCGGCGCGATTTCCTTCCATTGTGTTTTCAGAAAACTGAGTGTGCCTGCGACATCATCGGAACGAATGCGGATAGCAATATACTCAAACCAATCTCCCGTCATGATAATTAGCGGTTCTATTTCATGATGGAGAGACTTGTAGTGAAAGTCCTTCACAATCCCCACCACATCTCCTTGAGCCACCACTTTCAATTTATTCCCTTCTGGAAAAATCAGTTCAAGCTTTTGATTAACGAGGGAAGTCCATCCCAATTTTCTCATGGCAGATTCATTGAGGATAAATGTTCCATATTTATCACTCGAAATATCTTTTGAAAAGTCTCTGCCCTCTATAAGTTCAAGGCCGTAAGTTGAAATAAATCCGTGATCAACCTGGAGATGGTTCATCATTAAACCATCAAGATACGTGCTATCAGAAGAAGGACGAAACAGATTAGAGGGAAGCTTTCGCCCCGGCACAGAACCAGACCGCGAAGTATTCAGCACATTTCCATAAGTTGACAAAATTGACCTGTATCTCTCTGTCAATTGTTTACCGGGATTAGGCATCACAATGACATGCTCTTTATTGAAGCCCAGTTTTTTGTTTTTGATGTAATCCGATTGATGGTAAATGACAACCGTTCCAATAATGAGAACAATTGAGATGATAAACTGAAATACGACGAGGGTTTTGCGGGGACAGGAGGTTTTTAACCCTCGCTTCAGTGTACTCTTTAACACCTCTACTGGCTGAAAAGCCGAGAGGAAAAAGGCGGGATAGATTCCCGAGAGCAGCCCTGCAAATAACACAACCCCGAGCAAAGATAACGCAACATGCCAATGACCCGTGTAATCTAATACCAATTCGCGCTGGATAAAGGCGTTGAATGCGGGGAGTGAGACTTCGACAAGAGCAACGGCAAAAAATAGAGCCAATAGTGCCAGCAATATGGATTCGCCCATAAACTGACGGATTAGCTGTGATCGGTTTGCACCAACGACTTTTCGCATGCCGACCTCTTTTGACCGGGTCGCTGAGCGAGCTGTAGAGAGGTTCATAAAGTTGATACAGGCGAGTATGAGGACGAAAAGGGCAATGCTCAGGAAGAGATAGACATATCGAATATCGCCGTTGGGACTCATTTCCCACTCCAGGTGGGAATGCAAATGAATATCAGTCAGAGGTTGCAGGAAATAATTGATTTTAAAACCTGCAGCCTTGTACTGTTCATCTATATGTGTCTCAATAAAGTCGGGCAATTTCGCTTCTAATTCTCCAGCAGAATCATTTTGCCGAAGCAACAAATAGGTATAATACTCATGATTAAACCAACCTGGTTCCTGGAGTATAGGAGATGCAAGGAAGTCGAATTGGAAATGAGTATTATGAGCCGTGTCCTTCAAAACACCTGTCACCTTAAAATAGGCTTTCTTATCGAGGGTCAAGGTCTGTCCCATCGGATTCTGTTTGCCAAAATATTTTTGAGCCATTGCTTCTGTAATCACAATAGAAAAAGGTTCCAAAAATGCCGTCTTTGGATCTCCTTGACTGAGTGGAAAATTGAAGACTTCAAAAACATTTGCATCGGTGAACAAAACACCATCTTCAAAGAAGACATGACCGTGTTGGTCCTCAACAAGCCACCTTGGATTGGTCCCCTGAAAAAACCGCACAGCCTTTATCACTTCGGGATAGTCTTTGACAAGTGCTGGTCCCATCGGAAATGGCGTGATCGCAAATTGACGCATGGTTCCGGCGACTTTCCCTTTTGCGGCAATCCGATAAATTCGGTCTGCGTGTTCGTGGTGCCGATCGTAGCTCAGTTCATCTTGCACATAGAGCAGGATGAGGATACAACAGGCCATGCCAATGGCGAGACCGAGGATGTTGATGGCAGAAAATGTTTTGTTTCTGGCGATGTTGCGGATGGCAACGGTCAGATAATTTTTGATCATGGGAAGATTCCTATCATTATTCTCTATTCATCTCTTAAAGCGTCTGCCGGATTTGCGCGGGCTGCTTTGAGGGTCTGGGTGGTGACGGTTGTGAGTACGACGAGGAACATGGCTACACTGCCGAGTAAGAATGCGCCAATACCCAATTCGGTGCGGTAGGCGAAGGTTTGTAACCATTGATTGGTCGCGTAATAGGCGATTGGGAATGCGATGAGGCTTGATAGGGCGATGTAGAGGATAAATTCTCGTGAGAGCAGGGATAAGATCTGGGTCTGGGATGCGCCTAAGACTTTGCGGATGCCGATTTCTTTGGTGCGTCTTGTTGTGGCGAGAGCGGCCAGTCCGAATGCGCCGAGTGCAGCGATGAAGATGGCGAATCCCGTGGCGTATTGGATCATGAGATTCCAGCGTTCTTCTTTTTTGTATTGTTTGTCCAGATCTTCATCGATGAATGAAAATCTGAATGCATGGTTGGGTGTGACTTTTTCCCACTGTTCTTTTATAAATGCAATGGTGCCGGGCACATTTTCGGGACGAATGCGAACCCACAAGGACCAATGACTCGTAGAGAGGGGCAGAATGGCGGGTTCGATTTTGTGATGCAGGGAGCGAAAGTGGAAATTTTGAACAACTCCGATGATGGTCTTGTCTCGTCCATGTTCGATAGTTTTGCCCACCGGGTCTTCTATACCGAGTTTTTGGACGAGGGCCTCGTTGACAAGGATTGATTCTTTGGCATCTGTTGGGAATTCTCTGTTGTATTCTCGACCTGCAACGAGTTTCATGTCGAGCGTTTTGAACAAATCGTAATCAATCGAGATGCGTTCAACGTATTGCGTAGGACTTCCTTCATAAGTTATACCAGACCGGGAACTCATATTGTTGTTTAATCTGTGACCAAGCCAGGTCGTGCTTATGACTGAGGGATGTGACAGCAGGGCATCCCGAAAAACGGTTGGCAGGGTTTTGCCTTCTCTTTGCAGTGCCTGAGTCTGAATAGCGACAACGTGTTCGGTTTGATACCCCAGGGGTTTGGTTCTCAAGAATGTGAGTTGTTGGGCCATCATTAAGGTGGTGATGATGAAGAATATGGATAGGGCAAACTGAAAGATGACTAATATCTTGCCGAAACGATTGCCCGTTTTGATTTGCAATCGGCTTGTTATGATTTGGGTCGGCTGCAATCGGGATAAGATAAAAGCGGGATAACCCCCTGCTGTGATGCCGACGAGGCTGACGAGGAGAATGAGAAAGGCGAGTGTTGTGGTGTTAAGGCCATCGCTCATGGATAGGGATTTTCCGGCGAGGTTGTTGAATGTCGGTAAGGTGAGTTCTGCGATGGCAATGCCGGCGATGAGCGCGATGGTGATGAGTAAGAGCGATTCGCCGATAAATTGTTTAGCAATCTGCATGCGCCCCGCGCCGACGACTTTTCGCAAGCCGACTTCTCGCGCCCGCGTTGCCTGCCGTCCGAGGGTTAAGGTGATGAAGTTGACACAGGCGATAAATAGCACGAGGAGTGCAATGCCCGATAGGATGTATGAATAAATGGGATTACTGCTATTGCGTACCCCCATGTTTTGAGCAAAATGCATTTGGGTGATCGGCAGGAGTTCGAGTTCTTTCTCGTCGCCCCACCAAATCTTGGTCAATCTGGGAAATTGCTGTTCGACACTATTTGGGGATACATTCGGAGGGAGCATCATATACGTATCCAGGTAGGATATATTCCATCGGCTTGGGGCACGCATCATGGGATTTGGTTCAAAAGGCAGTAGTATGTCAAATTGAAGTGTGGAGTTTTTGGGCACGTTTTCTACAATGCCCGTGATGGTGTAGTTTTGAATTTCTTTCCCAAAGTACTGAATGGGAAGCTGTTCCCCGACGGGGTTGGCGTTGTTGAAATATTTCTGCGCGATTTTTTCTGTTATGATTACAGAATACTTGTCCTGGAGTGCTTGAGCGGGATTGCCGTGAATGACTGGAAAAGAAAAAATGTCGAGAAAGTTGGGATCAACAAAACCCAAAGTTGCTTGAAAAGCGCGGTCTTCTGTACCAATTTTTCCCCCGCTACTGCTGAAACGAACGGTCTGCATGTCTGGGAACGCTTCTGCTATTGCGGGTCCGAGAGGTTCTGGTGTCGTACCAGAAACCCGATAGATGCGGTCGGCGTTTTTGTGAAAGGTGTCGTAAGTCCATTCGTT
>JAPPIE010000310.1 GCA_028874765.1 Gemmatimonadota bacterium | reverse complement strand
CCAGGTTTCGAGAACGCCGGGATGAACTTCGCCAATAAGCCCGTAAACGCGCTCGCCTACGCAGATCTCGCCACTGCGACCGGGTAAAAATGTGGGATGCTCAATCGGCGCAATAGTATATTCAAAGTCAAAATAATAAGATAATACCTCCAGATAGCTCTGAATACCAGACAAATTGGCCTCGTCACTCGCTTCGAGCGCGCAAAGATGAATATCTGTGCGCGTACCGTAATCTTCTCCCGACGCGAGAACCCCCACCTCACCCACTTCAAAAATCCGATGCGGGTACAACGCGCGGCGGCTTGTCGCTTCGGTCTTCAACAAACCGGGCAGCAGTGCCCCCCGAATCGCGCTGTAATTTTCGGACATGGGATTTGAAATCGAGACAATCTTTGCATCTGGATTATTCATATCCACGGTCTGTTCTTTTTTAGAACAGAGAATCGGCAAAAAGACCTCTTGAAATCCGCTCCCAACCATGAGATTGCGAAATCGGTCTGCAAGATCCTCTTCTGGCGCGGCTTTGCCAATCGTAAAATCTCGGGGCATCTCGGGTTCAAAAGCCTCGTACCCCACACCGATCACAACATCTTCCACAACATCGACGGGATGCAAAATATCGTCGCGATAAGGTGCTGGACGCACTTTAATAATTCGGTCTCGTACATTGACATCCCGATAACCCATCGCGTTGAGCGCGGTCTGAATCTGCCCTATCGAAATATGTGACCCAACCACTTTGTAAATCTCATCTATATCGACTTGCAATGGCTCGGTCATATCATACGGACACGTCAGAACCTGTCCCCTCGGCGTGTGAAATGGATACCGCACCGTCACGGGATAAATGCGACCGCCCCGGTCAGCCATATTGACTGCCATAATCGCCATAGACAAAAGAATAGCGTCGAGTTCAGGACCCGTTGCTTCGCAAAACAAAAACGCATCCCCCACTTCAACGCGCCCCAGGCTCTGACTATTAATAACGGGAGGCATCGAAAGAACCTCGCCGCGCGAATCGCGGATCAGGGGAAACTTATCCTTCCCCTCGAGAAGATGTGCATACATCCTGCCCGTGGGATGATCGGACAAAATCTGTCGCAAAGACATCTCATCTTCAAACTCCAGAGGAACAAAAGCCGTCACATCGGGATCAACCGCATCGTATCGCACCGGATACACAATATCGGACGCATCGTAAATCCCAATCGCAACAACGCTGCGCCCGCGCCCATATCCATCGGCGAGTTTTTCCTGCGCCTCGATAAGCGCATCCAGTGCCGCCTCATCAATCGCAATACCCTCACACGCAAAAGCGGCAATATAGGGACGGACATTTCGCAAGCCGGGATCGACAATAACCTCCCGTTCCTGCGATACGCCAGACGCCTCAAAAAAAGAATAATCCGGCTTCACATTCTCCCGATGGCTTTTGAGCAATCGCGCAAGCCCCTCTCCCGACCACAAATCGGGGCGGTTGGTATCCTTAAGCTGAATGCGAAGCGTATCGCCCTCTTCAGCATCGATCTCGGCCTTCGCCGTCTCAAGCGCAACACTCAAACTCTCCGACGAATAAGCCTGCCCTGCGAGACGTTCAAAATCGGGTTTATTAACTGTAATCGTTGGCATTTTTTATTCCTGATATTTATCTACCGCGTATTCCTGACCAGATCCAAATCCGTACTGAACAAATCGCGAATATCGTTAATACCCAGCGCGACCATCGCCATTCTATCAACCCCCAGTCCCCAGGCAATAACTGGCACATCCACACCCAGAGGTCGTGTAAGCTCAGGCCGAAAAAGACCCGCGCCACCAAGTTCGATCCATCCCAGAACGGGATGCTTCGCCTGAAGTTCGACCGAAGGCTCGGTAAAAGGAAAATAATCGGGCACATAGCGCACATCTTCGGCCTGCGCGATCTCAAGGGCGAACAGCTTGAGCAAACCGAGCAAACTGCGAAAATTTATTTCCTCGCCCAAAACAATACCCTCAGCCTGAAAAAAATCTGCCGCGTGCGTGGCATCGACATCATCCGGACGAAAACAACGCGCAAGAGCGAAATACTTACCCGGGATATTCGGTTCTGAAGCGAGCGCACGCGCCGAAAGCGCAGTGCCCTGACTCCGCAAAATAAGGCGGCGCGACTGTTCGGGATTAAATTCATATCGCCACCCGCGCGACCCCGTATCGCCCCCATTTTGATGCGCCTCAGCCACCCGGGAAAAATGGGGTTCCTCTGCCGCTCGGGATTGCGTTGGCTCCGTAATATAATACGCATCGTGAATATTGCGCGCCGCGTGAAACTGCGGCATAAAAAGGGCATCCATATTCCAGAACTCGGTCTCCACCAGAGAACCTTTCAACTCTTCAAAACCAAGCGCCATCAACCGGCGCCGCACATTATCGAGATACGCCCGATAGGGATGGTGCTTCCCAATAAGCACGCGCGGCGGCTTAATCGACAAATCATATCGGCGAAAAGATGCGCCCTGCCAGGTGCCTTTCTGAATCATTTCCGGCGTAAGCCGAGAAACTTCATCACCCGTAAGATTGGCTTTGACAACCTCCACAAGCACGCGCCGTCCTTCTTCCGTAAGACAATAAACCCGCTCTGTGCGCTCGTCCAAACGAACAGGCGCCCTGCCCCCGCCGCGCTTGCGGGCATTGGCTTCAATATATTGGACAACATCACCGGGAAAATTATCAATCTCAATTCCCGTATCGGAAAATTTGTCAAAAAATTCTGGCATAAGTCGATCAATAAAAAAAGAAGCCCGGTCTGCATCGACAATAACAACAGCCCCCTTATCCAGATCGATAATCCCATCCTTTTTCAAACCGCCAAAAGCACTGCCCCAGGCACCTCTGTCAAAACGCGCGTCGGCTTGCAAATCTTGAATCCCAACGCGCTCTGCACTCGCCCGGGTCAAAAGTGCCGTCTCTGGCGTCGCGCCCTTTGTTGCAAAATCCCGTCCCACTTCCGTAAGCGAAACCGTTGCGCGCGTATTTTCCCCGGTAACTTCCAGCAAATGCTTGGAAATCAGCCACTCAACCGCGCGTCTAACCTGTCCTTCGCCAATGCCTGCCCCCTTTTGAAGTTGTGCATCGGACTGCTCGGCACTGGCATTATTCTCATAGACGCGCAAAATGCGAATTTCGAGCGCATGTAAAGAAGCGAGATCCATCAAGAGAAACTCCTTATGTAGCGATCAACACTCTACTGACTGTCGGGACGGCACAGGGGCCGTCCCCTACGATGCTATTGTTAATCCAATTTGTAGGGGCGACCCCCTGTGGTCGCCCATTGACAACAAAAAAGCCCCTTCGTCATCATATAGGGACGAAAGAGCTTCTCCGCGTTACCACCCTATTTGCGCTTAAAAGCACCACTCAGCGGATGGCCATCACCATCCTGTCCATTATCGGCGGACCCACCGGCTCGGCTTAATAGGAAACTGTCTCTCCATTCGGCTTTGCAGCTCGGGAGGGAACTTCGCCTGTGCATCCTGCAGATGTGCTTTCAGCCCAGGACACATCCTCTCTATGCAGTTGGGAACAGGCTACTTTTCTCCGTCATAGCTTTAAAGGCAAAACATAGAAATTTGCGCTACAAGTGTCAAGCCGAAAGTCGCAAATCTATCCGCCAACCGTTTTTCCAAAGGCACTCACAAACAGAAGAAAATCGGGAAAGTCAACAGTACCGTTCCTATCGATATCATATTGGGCCTCGGACGATCCAAATGCCCCTACAAACAGGAGAAAATCAGCAAACTCGATTACGCCATTGCCGTCAAAATCCGATTTGGCCTCCACAGAAAGCGGCTGGACAACGCCAGAAATCGTCAGCATAAACCTTGCGCGATCCGGATCATTACTCAAAATATTGATACTACCCGAAAACTCGCCCTCCATGGGTTTGGGAAACGTAATCGTAATCGTCGCCGAACTATCCGGAGATAGTGTAAACATAGAAGGCTCAAACGTCAAACCCGACACATCGCTCTCAATACCCGTAATCTCCAAAGGCGCAGTACCCGTATTCGTAATCGTAAAAGTCTGCTGAGCTGTCTTCTCAGCATCAATACTCCCAAAATCAATCGCCGGTTCACCCACAACAAGCACAGGCGCAGGTGCCGCCTGCACAATCACAGAAACGGATAAAGTCCGCGTCGCGCGATCAGGATCATTACTCGAAATCGTGATATTACCCGAAAACGTGCCCTCCACAGAACTCGGAAACGTCACCGTCACTGTGCGCGAACCACCAGGTTCCAATGTGAACAT
>JAPPIE010000288.1:16229-35000 GCA_028874765.1 Gemmatimonadota bacterium | reverse complement strand
TAATCTCTTAAAAGCTTCGTTTAAACGCGATGATGAACGAAAACCACAGTGTGCTGCAATTTCAAAAATTGGCAATGGCGTTTCTTCAATCAATAATTTTGCCTTTTCAATTCTAACCTCCCTCAATGCTTCACGAAAGGTCTTGCCCAAATGTTTTTTGAACAATGCGTAACCATGCGACTTAGAAAATCGGAAATAGCGCATGACGTCTTCAAATTTTAGATCTGAATTGCCGTAATACTCCTCCAAGTACACTTCAAACCTGGTCTTCCACATATCTTGTGGAGGCATATATCTTTTGACCTGTTTCAAAAAAACATCTCTCTCTATTGGTTTGTCAAATACACTTGCAGCGCCAGCCTTGATCAGTTGTTCGCCCAATTCTGCAGATCGCAAACTCGTCATGATCAGCATAGCTGTCTGAATTTTTTCCTCCTTTACATGCTTCAAGAGCGTTATACCATCTATACCCTCTACATGTAGCTCAACGACAGCAAGATCAATCTCCTCTTTTCTCAAAATTTCAAGACCTTCTATCCCATATCCTGCCAGGCATATTTCATAGGGTTCATCCCACAAGAATCCTGCAAGCTCTGAGATTACAAGCAGGTCATGATCTACAATCAAAATTTTCTGATTGTCCATAGTGCCTCCTGGAGAATTTGAGACCTATTCCCTTCATGCTGTTCAAAAATGGATGAAATACAATCCTCAGACTATATTATAGCCATGAAAAAAGGGATTATGCAATAAAAGCATAACCCCTGTCTTATTATGGTCGGAGCGATTGGATTTGAACCAGCTACGTATTTCTGATTTTTTTCCATAAAAAAAACTGTGAATGGATTATTAAATTTTTCCCGTCCACCGTTCGCAAATACGGGGTCGCGGCTCAAAATTTTTGATTTATTCATATTCTCATGGAGGTGCATCGCTTTCAATGCGTCCATCTCGAAGCCGTACAACGCGCCAGGTACGCCGCGCCACATCTTCTTCATGGGTCACCACCAGAACTGTTTGCCCCTGTTGGTGAAGGTCTTCAAACGTAGAGAGTATCTCTTCACCCGTTCGCGTATCCAGATTCCCGGTGGGTTCGTCTGCCAGCAGAATCGCCGGATCGTTCACCAGTGCCCGCGCAATAGCAACGCGCTGACGCTGCCCCCCCGACAACTCATTTGGCCGATGCGTCATTCGATCTGCCAACCCAACGCGCTCCAGAGTGGCTCTGGCCCTTTCCCTGCGGCGGCGTCTGGACAGGCCTGAGTAAATCAGCGGCAACTCCACATTCTGTAGAGCCGTCGCCCGGCTGAGTAAATTGAATGTCTGAAAAACAAATCCGATCTTCCGATTGCGCACATCCGCCAGCGCATCTCCCTTCATCTCACTAACGGCTTCACCATCTAAAATATATCGACCTTTCGAAGGCGTATCCAAACACCCCAAGATATTGAGCAACGTCGATTTCCCCGATCCAGACGGCCCCATAATTGCCAGATACTCGTTTTGAAACACAGAAAACGAAATATCCCGCAGCGCGTAAACGGTTTCACTTCCCATCTGATAAATTTTCCGAACCGCGTCAATTTGGATCTGCACCTTACTCATAGCGCAACGCCTCCACAGGATCCAGCCCAGATGCCCGCGCTGCCGGATAAACGCCAAAAAACACGCCAATACCCCCTGAAACAGCAACTGCCAGCATCACTGCGCTCCACGAAACCACGCTGGGAAATTCCGCCTCAGAATAATATTCAATCAAATAGGAAATGCCAAACCCGAACCCAAGCCCGCACAAAATGCCGATCAAACCGCCGAACAGGCTCAACACAGCCGACTCGATGATAAACTGAATGAGAATATGCACGCGCTTAGCACCTACGGCCTTGCGGATGCCGATTTCTCGCGTGCGCTCTGTTACCGACACCAGCATAATATTCATAATGCCAATCCCACCCACCAATAGAGAAATGCCCGCAATGCCCCCGGCCACCAATTTCATAATCAGCGTTACCTGATCTACATTTTCCAAAACACTCTCGCCGCTCGACACGCGAAAAGCATCTCCGTGTACGTGCAACCGATTCAACACTTTCTCAATATTCTGCGTGACGGACTTCACATGTGCGGCATTTTCCACATACACAAAAATCACACTGTAATAATCGTTGCCCACCACGCGCTTTTGCAATGTGGTCACCGGCACGACAATCTGGCGACCCCAATCGCGGCCAAATAACAATCGGGGTTTCATCACCCCGATAACTGTATAGCGTTCACCATTTAACTTCACTTCCCGAGTCACGGGATTCATCTCTCCGAAAAGCTCTTCGGCGATCTTATCTCCAATCACACACACGCGCCTCCAGGTCTTCACATCCCAATTCGACAAAAACCGCCCCTGATCCAGTTCCCAATCCATCGCCTGGTGATACCCCGGCAACGTACCCTGCACCTCGCCAGTTGCCGATGCTTTTTGATAGCGCACCTGCGTATTCCATCCCACCAGGGGATACGCTGCCTGGATGTGATTGACTTCCCCTTCAAGCGCGGCTAAATCCCGTGCCGTCAAATACTCCCGCCAGGCGCGCGGCACCCGCCGTCCGTCTTTGACCTCATAGGTTCGAGGCGGCTGAACAATCACCAGATTGGCACCGCCCACCTGTGAAAACTGCGACACAATATTGCGCCGCAGACCCTCTCCAATCGATACAACCCCGATCACTGCCCCCACCCCAATCGTAATGCCCAATATCGTCAACAGCGACCGCAGCGCGTTTGCCTGCAATTGGGAGAGGCCGACCAAAAACAAATCGAGCGCATTCATCAATCGCTTTCCTTTGCCCGCTCCTTGAACAATTTTTCAGCATCTGCAGCAACCGAATCTGCACTTGTCACACCCGACAAAACTTCCACGCGGACATCTGACTTCAAACCCACCTGAATCTCACGTACGACAAAAGTATCTTCTTTCAAAAAGACGACAAATCGTCCTTGAATCCCTTTTTTATCGCCTTCCCGAACATCGTCTCCAAAATCTTCATACACGGCCTCAAGGGGCAAATAAAGCGCGGAATCGCGCCGGGCAAAAACAATATCCACATCGCATGACATACCCTGGCGCAGTCTCGGCTCGCGATCCAGAACGCGGATTTCGGTTTCAAACGACACGATATTGCTACCCTGCCTGATTTGCCCCACAGGTGCAATGCGATACACCTCGCCCTGATACGTCGTATCCGGATAAGCATCTGCAATAATATGAACAGCCTGCCCCGGTGCCAGCCTTCCCACATCCACTTCGCTGATATAGGCTTTCACCATCATCAGGCTCGGATCGCCAATTTCAAACAGTTTGGTACCCGTCACCGTAGAAAGAATACCCGAAACCACTACCTCGCCGATTTCTACGGGACGTGCAATCACAATACCCGAGGCGGGAGCCAGCACCCGCACATTGTCCAGTTGCGCCGAAGACGAACGCCCTTTCGATTGCTGAATATTCGACCGCTTCACCAGCGTTTCCAATTCGAGTTGCGCCAGTTGATAAGCATTTAATGCCTTTTCAAACTGATCCCGAATCCGCTCAATTTCTTCTTCGGCAATCAAATTTCGTTTTTTTAACGCTTCTTTGCGCGCCAAATCCTTACGCACCCGATCGAGGTCAATACGCGCCCGCTCAACCGCCGCCCTCTTGTTGTAAAGCTGAAGCGTCTGGTTGGGATCCGGTCGAATAATCGCCAGCATATCGCCTTCGGACACCGCATCTCCCGCCTCGGCAAACAAATGCACAATTTCACCCGATACCGTTGACTTGACCTCCACCGTGCGAACAAATTCAATACGCCCGGTTTCCTTCAGTTGTTCAACGACAGCCCCCCGGCGCACGGGCAAAGTCTCGGCATCCTGAGTCGAACTCTCGGTTTTACTCTCTTGTTGCAAATTGAGCACCACCATCGCAACCACAATGATCAGCCCACCTGCACCGAGGAGTGCCTTGCGCTTATTCGACCAAGATGTCGCCACTTATCCTCCCAAACCAGCAAACATCGTTTGCAATGCCGCGCTGCCTACCGCGTAAAGAACGAGTAACACAAAAACACCGATCACAGCCTTCTTCGTGGAAATGCCCGAGGCAATCCCCAATCCAATGCCGACCAGTGCATATTGCCAGATGGAGAAAAAGTTCAGGTTAAACAACAGGCGCGCGAGAAAAGTCTCTGCCATAGAATCGGGCAACAACAGCCCAAATCCAACCTGTACATATACCGATTCTTTGGCAAGCATCAGGGGTACTGACACAATCGCACTCGGAATACATATCAGAGAACTGAGGCAGTTGACCGTTAGCACCTGTTTATACGTCGTCTCGCCTCCCAGCACAAATCGCACGAGCACGAGCAATATCGCAGAGATCAAAAACATGATCAAAGTAACACCTAACGGCGCACTAATCGTTCCAGCTATCATGCTAATGGTCTGCATATCCTCCATATTGATTTCGGCCTGTACCATCTTGGCCTGTTCTTGTTCCATTGCCATAGGCGTGACCAGGTACGCGGTAATAGCTACCACAATCGCCAGTATAATGAGTGGCACCAACCAATCTGACGTGCCAACACGCGACCGCACCGACTCAAATGTTGCACCCGGCGAAAAGAACACGCCCAGCATGCGTTTGCCAATCCCCATTTCCTCCGCCTGTCCTGCTTCTGTTAAATCTGCCATAACACCCTCCTGTGTTAAATACGATGAAGTATGTTTGTTTGAAACATACCTGTTGATGATAGCCTTCTTCGCGGAGTTTCTCGCGGCATCCGACTTCGACTGAAAGGAGACTTTTCCAGATCGTGTCGGCGGCTTGGCTTTTAAATAATACAATCGTTTGAGAAAGTAAAAGAAAAAATATTCCGCATTAGCGGGTACGCACAAGGGGCACACAAATGGCTATCAGCACGATATTTCGAATCAAAGCAGTAGAAAGCGTATCACTTATGCCAACTCCAAAGCAGCCACAGGCCATGTTATCCATTCCTCGGAGGATGTTAATGCCCAGAGCAATGACGAACAAACATAAGAGACCTGAACAGACACAGGCACTCAGTCGCGTTTTAAAACCCAGAAGGAGGCTCAAACCGGTGAGAAATTCGACCCAAGGAATGATAATAGCAGCGGGAAGAATGAGTATTTGAGGCAATAAATTGAAGGTATCAATGGTCCTGGCAAAATCTTCTATCTGCGACATTTTGCTAAGCCCTGTCCAGAGGAACAGCGCACCCAAAATTATGCGAAGAACGCGGATAAACCAGATAGACAAACTGGTATCGAACACCCATTCATCTCGAATCATCACAAACTGTCTCGAGTTTTTTGACCAAATCTTGAAGAAGACTTTGTTCTGCTTCTCCGATGTCGTCCAAATTTGAAAGCACGCGGTGTATTAGATCGGGACTACGTGTGATTTTGAATTTGAGCAACGTCATTCTAAGCATACTGGTCTTTCGCGCCAGTGCTTCATACTGAGCAGAGAACCCATCTTCGGACTTCAAATAGCCTTGCGTTTCCATGTACTTGAGCCTATCAACCATACATTTTTTGTGCTCCCATAGAATATGAGCAGGTCGAATGTCAAAAGAGAAAGGAGAATATAAAAAGGATTCGATATAGCTTTTTAGACAAGGATATGTCGCCAGGCCATACGCACCATCGGATGGATTGGCAACCATGCGAAAGCGATGAGATGTATTTCGCGAATAGAGCAAGTCGGTGAATTGTTCTCGTACCAGATGTATGTCAAAATCATACTCAGCCTGCGGGATATATTTGAACAATCGCAATCCATCCGGATCGTAATGACCGGTCAGGTCGGCCAGTACAACCGCCTGTTTCAACTCAGAAAACATGATGTGGTATGAAGCGTAATCGCCATTTTTGTTGTAACCTATACCAACGAAGGTCTGTTTATCGTAGCCATAGATGAGGGTCTCGTGAACCAGAGGTCTTTTCTCATACGCGGCACTGTCCGGCAAGAAATATTCATCCACAGTGGGTTGGACGTAGTAGCCTTTATCAATACAGTCAACAATGAAGGGCAGGATATCTGGCGGAGATTTGAAAATCAAGTCTCTGTTCAGAAGTTGCACCTTCAAATAGGGCGAAAAGGAGACACGCTGATCGGGCCTGCGATAAAAATTGAATTTCATAGTTCTCTGACCTTGTAGGGCCTGAAGATTTTGAGGACAGTATAGCTGAATGTAATTGCTGTGGAACCACGGCAAATAAACTTCCCAGTTGGCGAGGATAGATAGCGGATAGGCATGATGCAGATAGCCGATAACTGGAGGTGTAGTGATGGGAAGTATATTTTTCATGTTGTCTAAATGACTCTAATTATATCACGAGTTTTGACCGCACCATTCAGGGCAATATTGTGAACAGACGGCCTACTTGATAATGCTTCCAAAATAGCTTTCGCCATATTATCGGTGGTCAGATTTTGTGGTAAAAGTGTATAGCCCAACCCCAACTCAGACAGTCTGTGAGCGCGAAATTCCTGGTCGCTAACGAGAGATCCAGGAACCAGAATAGCTCTCGTACGAGTTTCCAGGATATTCATACAGGTATTGTATCCCGCACGACTAATGGAGAGATCAGCACACCGCATCCAATGGAGAAAGTGGGATGTAAACCGATCTATATGAAAAGGGCCGCCCTTGCACAGGCGTTCAAGGGCATCGTATTGCGTCTGTGGCATAAAAGGACCTGTAAAAATGATCATCTTTCGGTCCTCAACAATGCCCCTTTGAGATAATCGCTGCCAGGCTTTGATACACGGTTTGATCAGTTCATAGCCATCGGCCCCACCGCCAGCACTGACCAACACGCAGTTCTGTATCTGTAACTCACAACCATCGCTATCCAATGGTTCTACGACATACCCCGTATAATGAACCGGTAGGTGAATATTGTCTATGTGTGGAAAATGATCTTCCAACCGGGTCACCTGGGGATCTGCGTGTATCAACAACGCGTGGAAGTGGTGGTTTAAAACCGAACACACTTGGTCGGGATCTGATAGGAGCCTGGGTACGTCGCGTAATGAACATATAATGCGAATATCGGGATTAACAGATAGGCCTGTATCGATAGCCGCAAGCAGTTCGTCTGCCAGTTCCCAACGCGCAAAGGGAAAGTATTCGATAATGAAGATATCGGGATAAACACGAGTAATCAGACTGTTCAAAGCCTGTTTCCGCGCCTTTAATACTGTCTGGATATCACATTCGGTTTCCGAGGTTAAGTGCCCGGTAATCAGATCTTTAAAGACAGGTGTGAGATGGTGTATTTGAACCGAAACCGGTAGCGTCGCGCCCGGCACCGGCCTACCCCCGTCAACAAAATAGACATTGTATTCGTCGGCCAATGCGCGAATAATCTGGCGATTGCGAAAATGGTGACCAACACCCACGAGATGTTGGCTATAAAAAACAATGCGTTTTTTTGACATCTATCAACTCCAGATTCAACTTTCAAATAGCAGTCGAAACGCTTCCGAGTGCAGACCGAACATAATCGGCCATGGTCTGCACACTTTCAAATACCTCGGCACGCAAATCTTCATCGGATACTTCAAAACCAAATTCTTCTTCCAAACCTATGACAAGCTCAATCATAGCCATTGAATTAAGTCCCATTTCTCCACCAAACAAAACATCCGCATCCCCAATCTCTGCCGGGGCAATCTCCAGACTAAGCGTATTAACGATGACACATTTAACGCGATCTTCAATTCTTTCGGGGAGCATAGAATTATCCCTATCACAAGAGAGAACCTAATCAGTTTGTGTCTCTGTTTCGTCTGCAGAAAAGAATTTTAGAACTGTCTCCAGCATTTTCTGTTGGCCTTCTTCAGAGACAATTTCGACAGCGGACAGGTTAAATGTCTGCTCCAGATATTGCAATTTTTCATCTATCTGTTCACGAGACATCTGCTGCGGATTAATCATCGTGCGTCCATAAGCTGCTCGAATGTGTTTTTCTTTATCGCTCATCGCCAGCAAGATAGTCGGAGCTTTACATACAGCGCGTATCCCATCCATTGTATCGCGGATATAATCATCTGCATCAATGCTATTGACGACAAGAGTGCAAGCGTCGGGTTTTGTCCCCAGCATAAATGCAATAGAGGATAAAGAGTGCGTCTTGTGTTCGTTGACATCATAAGGAATCGTGCCAGACTGGGAGCCAACGAGAATGATTTCCGGCTGCTTTTTCCGGTTAATTTCGCGCATTTTGTAATCGAGATAAGGAACGTACACCTGAAGTGGCAGTTCCAGAGGTGATGCATAGCCTATCGGAAACGCGAGATCCATACCGAATAATTCCGCGTGATGTTCAGTGCCGATCTGACCGACTTTATACCCCATTTGAATGAGCTTGCGCCTGAGCGCAAGTTGCAAGGTGAACTTGCCCTGTTGTGAACTCGTACCCATAACCCCTAGAACTGGAACATCGACGGGTGTACCTTTTTGGTCCTTTTTAAGAATATTCTGCACTTCACCCATAGAAATAGATGGATAGACAATTCGGAGACCCTTTTTTCGAGCCTGAGCGTACAGGTCACCGTATATGCCTGCAGGAACTTGCAAAAAGCTAAAGACGTGAACGCCCTGGTCCAACGCTGTCTGGATCGATTCCCGCAGCAAGTCGCGTTTGCTAATGCGGCCGAGTTGATCCACATATCCGAGAATGAGCGTATCCGCTCCCCGAAGTGCTTTCTGCAAATTCGGCACGACTTTTAACCCGGTAGGTTCCGTTCCAATTGCTTCACCCGGATCTTTTCCAACAAGCCCTTTGCCAACGGGATCCGCTACGGCTGTAATTTCAAAGTGCAATAGATCCCGGAACCGGACCAATGCATGCATTTCCTTGTTGTAGGGATACAGAGCGGCTTTCTTGATCCAATTGTAATTTGAAATGCCCGACTGCTCTGAAAAGGAAACGGGAAAAGATGGCGTCATGTGTGTAGCAACGTTGGAAACCCGTTCGATTCTTTCTTCCAGAGCATTGGCTTTTAAAATTTCGCGCACTTCTTTCAGTGTCGCGTTGGGATAGGCTTCCCGAATCAGGGTGACAATACCGGTAATGTGGGGAGCCGCATAGCTGGTTCCAGATATCATAATCTCGCGCCCATCTTTCCAGCACACGCGCTGTTCATCGCCTCGCG
The DNA here is from genome assembly GCA_028874765.1 of Gemmatimonadota bacterium. Lineage (GTDB taxonomy): Bacteria > Latescibacterota > UBA2968 > UBA2968 > UBA2968 > VXRD01. The sequence continues at coordinate 25,777 of JAPPIE010000288.1, read as the reverse complement.
CTACGCATTCAATCGTGTTGCCGGGTCTATAGTAATAACCGTAGCGGTCGTAGATTTTGCCACCGGTCACGCCGATGACCTCGGGCGAATTCGTCGGGTAACTCGGTAGGCCGTCGTTATGTTCGGCGGCAATAAGGATGATACCTGCTTCAACAGCACACTGACAGGCTTCCGCAATGCCATCTTTGTACGCAGCGTCAGTTGTACCCAGGCTGAGATTGATAACACCTACGCGCTGTTCTGTTGCCCATTGAATGGCAGTGACAAGCGCATGACCGTCTGCTGAAAGGGTCTCATCAAAAATGCGAATACTGTAGAGCTCGGCATCAGGTGCTTTTTTGTGGATAATACCCGCACAGGCTGTACCGTGCCCTGCACAATCGTTGTGGTCTGGTTGTTGAATAACGCGCTCACCCGACTTGACGATAAATCCCACACCCCCTGCAACATGCCCAATTTTGGGATGCTCAGCTTCAATACCACTATCAATAATGGCAACCTTAACATTTCGTCCCGTCAATTGAGAGAAAGCAATTTTTGTTGTCTTGTCTAAAGTCATTGCATAGACCTTTCACGAAGCAGTATCCAATGCCTGAAAGATAGAGAACACCCAGGCGATACCCGCGCTAAAAGCCATTGAAATAGCCCAGAACGTACCGACCACACCAGCGGCGCGGACGCGGCTACACTCTTCGCACACCGTTGCAATACCAATAGTGAGCAATGCATAGTACCAGAATGTAAATGGATTTAGATTTGCCAGTACAACCTGCAAAGCGGGATGCACAGGGCTGCTTATAAACAGATCTGCGCCAAGTTTGATTTCGAGATTTGACAAGTCCATCAGTCCTTTATTCACTTTGAAGTAGATAATCGCAACGACGAGAATACTGGAGATCAAAGACGTAATGCTGGCATGAGAGATGACCGAGAAAATGGATTTGAACCGCCCGCGACATTCAAAGACTTGAGCAATTAACCAGATCAGAAATGCAGAAATGAACCAGAAAAACAGAATACCTATCAATGTGCCGACGGGATAAACATAACGCATAGTTTTTTGATAGCGATGCAAGCGTTCCAACTGGCTGGGATTCAAAGATTCCGTTACGGATAGAAGGTAGATTTTCTGAAAGACAGGCAATGTAGCATAGGCGACAACAATCGAACCCAGACCAATTACCAGGAACGCACCCAAATAGGTCGGATTTTCCCGAATATCCTCAAAGGCCCTATTGGGCGTCCAAATTGTTAACGCCAGTCGTTTGAACACGGCTATCTATTCCTCAGATGTTTCTTCCCGCAGAAACAAACTGTCGATAATCCCACTCACAGCATCGGTTGATTGATACCCCACGGCTTTATAGCGCAAGACGCCTGTTTCGTCTAAAAAAAACAGTGCTGGAACATTGAAGACACCCAGTTTCTTGTACAGATTGCGGTTTGCGTCAATCCAAATGGAAAATGAAATGGGATGTTCTTGAAAGAAAACAGCCGTTTTTTTGACCGAACTGGTCGAAATAGCAAGAAGCGTCAAATTTTCGTCTGGTATCTCGCCGTGAAGCGTTTCAAACACTGAAAGCTGATCCCGACAATGATGACAATTGACCTCAATAAAGCTGGCTAAAATCAGTTTTCCGCGGTAGCTATCCAGACTCACAGACTGTCCATCCATATCCTGTAAGGTTAAACTGGGCAGAGCCTGACCAACTTCTGCAACGCTATCCGGAAGAAAATAATTGTAGAAAGCAAAGAGACCGCCCGCCGATCCTGTCACAATAATGAGAAGACTTGCAAGGGCTATCCTCCGCCGGTTTAAAGTAACCACGAACATACCCCTTTATGCACGTTGCCGCCTGAATACACTGTCCAACAGCATTTTGAGAACAGGAACCTTTTTTAATTTAATCAGCATAACCGTTTGGCTTGTATCGGGTGCAGCCTCGATTTTCAAATCACTGATTGTTATTTTTGCACTTATGCCCGATGGGTTTGCCAAAGACACATCAATATTAGAAATTTGCTTATATTCTTTGCTTTTAAATAAATAAATATGTTCACAACTACGTACCAGAGCCAACTGCCCTTCGGGAATTTCAGTGGTAAGCGTCCATCCCGTTTCCGAAAGGCTCATCACACCCTCCACTTTCAGCCCCACATCCATGCGGACGAGCGTCAGGGCTATGAGCAGACAGAGAAGAACGACCGCAGCGCACAACAGAATCGCGCCAGCACGCCATTCAATAGTACGAGGAATTTTCATGCCGTTGCAGCAATCCTGTCTTGTTGATAGTAGGTTTTGAAGTGCCCATCCCGTTCAATGAGGTCGTCAAAATGACCTTCTTCCACAACGCGCCCCTCAGCGAGCACATAGATATAATCTGCAATAGACACTGTGGAGAGCCGGTGGGCAATCAAAAGTGTTGTACGCCCCTTTATCGCGCGTTTGAGCGCGTCTTGCACAAGGCCTTCTGAGCGTGGATCGAGTGAAGATATCGCTTCATCTAAGATCAAAATTTTCGGATCTCGAATCATCGCCCGTGCAAGTGCCACGCGCTGCTTCTGACCCCCGGAAAGCTGCACACCGCCTGAACCGATGCGCGTGTTCAGACCATCCGGAAAACGCTCGATAAACTCCATACAGTTCATCGCTTCCGCCGCATCAATAATTTCTATTTGGGACGCACCAAATTTGCCATACGAGATATTTTCGCGGATTGTTCCAGAAATGATTCTAATATCCTGTTCAACCATGCCAATTGCACGACGCAAAATTCGCGGATTAAACTCAAGAATATCTGTCCCATCAATCAAAATGCGACCTGCGTTGGGATCACAAAAGCGGAGCAAGAGATTTACGAGCGTCGTTTTACCCGCACCTGTGGGGCCAACAATAGCCGTGATGCGATCGGATTTCAGACTAAAATTGAGATTGTTTAAGATTGGCTGGTGAGGCTCGTAACCAAAACAGACATTTTCAAACGCGATCTCGCCTGTTCCAATGCTGCGCGCTCCAATTTTCCGCCCTTTTTCCGGCGACATATTCATAATCTCACAGACGCGCTTGAGAATGCCGAGACCTTTTTGAACATTCACGTAGAGACCAGAAAGCTGGTTCATTGGGCCGTACACATAAGCCATAAGCGTATTGAACGCGACAAATTGACCCAACGTGAGCCGACCCACCATAATTTCGTGCGCACCATACCACAGAAGAAATAACCCTCCCATGCTGTAAAGTGCCATCTGAAGCACACCCGCACTGGCAAGCGTAACATCGCGTTTTAGCCTTGCATTCACTTCGTCGTGCATATCGCGAGCAAGACGACGGGCTTCTCCACGGCCTCGTTCAAAAGCGCGGACAACGGGCGCAGCGTCCAGAGATTCCAGGCGCGTGGCAGTAGTAATGGCCTTCTTTTCCTGTACCTGGTCACTCAACCCACGCACCTTGTGACCAAAATGCAGATTGACCCATAAAAAACCCGGCGCAATTATGAGCACAGCAATTGCCAGTCCCGGGTGAATCGTAACCATAATACCCAGCCCAACGAGCAGCAGAGCGATACTACTCAAGCCTTCGATATACGTCCCTGCCATCAGCGAACGCAGTTGTCTCACATCGTCGCTGATGCGCGTAGCAATGTACCCCGACCCGTGCTTCTGAAAAAAATGAATCGGCAGTGTGTGCGTCTTATCGAAAAGGTGAATTTCCAGATCAAAAAAGACCCGGCGGGTGAAAACAAGCAGCAACAGGCGCTGAAGAAAACCAAGACCCAGACCGAGCATGACAGCAAGAGCAAGGGCACCGCACACGATATGCAGGGTTTGCATTTGCCCATTCGCAATAACGTGATCGATGATATAGACAGAAAGCAATGGCATGGGCAATGCCAGCACGGTCGTGAAGGCCATGCACACACTGGCTTCAACAGCGCGTAGCCAGTAAGGCTTAAGAAAAGGTAAAAGACGAAGTATCATTGTCATTTCTTTATTATCTCACTAAGAAAGCCAGGATAGAGATTTATGTGGACGGTCAGCCGATGTAATCTGGAGAAAAATCTCTTTCAATGACGTCTGCGCCTTGCTGTCACCAGACTCCTGCAACTGTTTCTCCAATTCATCTATCTTACTCTGGAAAACGATTTGCCCTTTATGAAGAATCGCACACTCCGTGCATAAGGCTTCAATCAACTCAAGCTGGTGAGAAGTAATCACAATCGTCACCCCTTTTTTATTCATTTGTAATAGTATCTCTTTGATCTCTTCCGCTGATGTTGTATCGATGCCATCAAAAGGTTCATCCAGAATCAACAAATCGGGTTCATGAATAATAGCCGCTGCTATAGATACCTTCTGTTTCATCCCCTTTGAATAGGTTTCAATCCATTTATCTTCTGCATCCATAAGATCGAAAAAACGCAATAATTCCTCAACCTTGCCCTCTAACTCTTCTTTGGGAATCTCGTACATCCTGCCTGCAAATATCAAGAACTCTCTACAGGTTAATCTGTCAAAATAAACTGGTTGATCCAGCACAAACCCCATTCGCTGTCTGTGAGAGAAGGATGCAGAGAGAATCTCCTGGTTAAATAGACGAATCTGCCCACGATCTTGCTTAAGCAACCCTGCAAGTATGTGGATCAAAGTGGTCTTACCAGATCCATTTGGCCCCACAAGCCCCAAAAAGCTACCTTGATCTACCTGTAGATTCAGGCCATTTAAAGCTTTTGTTTTTCCTCGTCGATATTCTAAGTGCAAGTTATCGAGCTGAATACATTTCATTGCTAATCTCGACAATTTTAGGGGCCTTATGATGAGCAAGTGGTGCAATATGGTATAATAATGTGAAATAATACGCGATAAATTCTATGGCAATGATCAACAAACACAGGATAGAGGACTCAAAATATATCCAACAGATCAGATAGGGAATAGAAGAAAAAAGTAATATCGCAAAGAATACAAGCATTTGAAGGAGAACAGCGCGGAAGAACTGCCGGAATACGGCAACATAGTTAAAAATCAGGAGAAAAGGAAAAATGATCATCCCGAAATACAGCAACACTGAAATACTATGCCAGAGCGTAATCGAAGACTTCCATTGAAAACCAAACCCACAAACTATTGCACCAAAAGCACCCAGCGAAAACAGGCTTAGATTTTTTCCCAAAAAAACATCTCTGAGATTGATACCAGAAACAACATAGTACTTGAAATCTTTAGGGTATATCAGTAGAAAACCGAACGGGCCTGCTGACAAAAAAAAAGAAATTAAAAAAGGAGCCATAAAGGATAGTTGAAGAAATGATAACAGAAAGTAATATCCTACACCTATAAAACCCGTAAAAATCAACCAACCAGGAACACCGCCCGGCATATTTGGCAGACGTAACCTCAGACGCAGATCACTCAAACAGATCTGGATTATACGCTGTAAGCTAAAATGGGTCATTTGGATATTTTGTATATTTTTGAGACCATAAGGATGCCTATCTTGTAAAAAGAAACTATAATGACGAAGAAAATGCCAAAAACAAATATCTGGGCTTTCCAATTCGACACAAACTGGGAGATGAAAGTAGGATCAACTTCCACCATCTGTAAACAGGCTATCACTAATGCTATTATAAATAAACTAAAAATATAACCTGCCGGAGGGTAAAGCGAAATCAGAAGTTTAAGCTCTGAAACGAGTAAGGTTACCAAGGCATAGCTCAAACTCAGGCAGACCAGACAAAGTAGAATCAGGTAAAAATCGGGATATAACATCCAGAACATCCCTATAGCTGGCACAAGAAACATTAAGAGGTTGTAATCCAACAAGTTGATAATCCAAAGAAGACGAAAAATCAATCGGTCTGGCAAAGGATATATCTTGATCTGATGTAACTGGATGTTGTATTTCTGCTCACCCCCTCTCATCATACCTATAATAAAAAAAGTAAAAATAGAATAAACGAGAATAATGAAACCCTGTCCATAATTCGTTTCATGAGTAAACGCTTGTAAAAGTGGAAGAAAGGAGAATAAAAAATAAAAACCCAAGATTAAAAAACGGATTGGGCCCTGGATACCAATACGTTTTCCAATGGTTAAATGAAGCTCAAGAAAAGGTACAATCTTATTCATTATTATGACCATTCTAAATTAGCTGTGCTGTCCCCAAAAAAACCAAACTATCAAGGCGAACTTCGCAGCCTGTACCCTGCCTAACTGCATACTTTCCAAAAACGCATCATCTGTGGAGATAACGTGCTGTAGCACTGCCTATGAGAAAGGTATACAAAAAGTTTAAGATGCATGCAAGTTACTATACTGCACACCTTTTGACCAAAGTTTTTAGCAATGATCTGCGTAGCCGTTTAGGGCTCCGCCAACAACTGTGACTGCGAATATTCCCCAACCTACAGGGCCCGATATTAGAGAAGCGGCTCTACCGGCTATGGCTACGCCTGCACCAACGCCACTGCCCAATAACGCATCTCCTAATACACCAGTAACACATTCCCAAGTCTCGGAATGATAGGTATAGATCGTCCCGGCATCATAATTGCCGCGAGCCGGTTTGATTATAGCTACTTTTTTCAGGTCCATAGATTATCCCCCCTTTCTAATAGAATAGAAAATATCTCAGTAGTAGTGCTACAGCACATTCAAAAAAGTCATTTCAATATCTACTCAATTATGGCAAAATTGATAGTCTGACTTTGAAACAATGCTTGAGCGATGCTCATGTTCTCTGCTGCGAGTTCTGTTTTTCCCATCTGATCATGGATATGGGAAAGGCTCACAAGCGACTTTGCTTCCTCAATCAAGTTACCGATCTTTCGACTGTCATTAACAGCTTTCTGAAAACAAGATATTGCTTTATCAAAGGATCCAAAAAATATATAGAGACCACCAAGAGCGTTGGAAATTCGTATCTGTAACATCGGGCTATTTATGGACTTGCTTAGCTCCATATTATCTTTCAATATAGAAATCCGTCTTTCCGTCGAAATGTCAGACATCAATGAGGCCAATATCACGGAAATCTCAACCTGAATATGTCTATGATTTATCCTTTTGGCGAGATCGTAAACAGCTTGAAATAGCTGTAATGTCTTATCATCTGGACCATCTCGAAGTTGAGCCTTCGCCATCGTGAATAGTTCTCTTATTTCCCCTCGCCGGTACTCGAGCTGGCGATCCATCTCAACCGCACTTTTAAATATATGGTGTCCCATATCGGGATTACCCTTAGCTATCTGTATTACTGCAAGTACTCCAAGGTTTCTGGCTTCACCCTGGCGATAGTCTATGCTGCGATGAATATCGAGTGCTCGTTCCAAAGCAGAAGAGGCCTCCTGAACTCTTCCACGGATCAGATCAAGGCTTGCCAAATTTGTATAGATTCGCCCCTGTATATATGGATCTTCCAACTCCCGCCCCAACACAAGTCCTTGTAGAAAAATCTTCTCGGCGTCATTAAGATTTCCTTTGGAAACAAGGATAATAGCCTTATTACACAAGATATGGCCAACGCTTATTTTATCTTTTATCTCCTCAGAAATCTGAATGGCTTCTTCACAACACGTCAGGGCTTCATTATATAAAGCCTGTGCTAAAAATATCATACCCAGATGTCGGAGTGCCATTGCCTCCAGCGCGGCATCCTCAATCTCCCTACAGAGATCTCCTGCTCCTTTCAGGGCTTTCTGGGACCGGTTTGGCTCGCCAAGATCGTTGCATACCTGTCCCAAATTGATCCCGAAAACCGCCTCCAACCGATCAACCTTCCGCATCTGTGACAGGTTCCTCCCCTCTTCAAATACTTCAGCCGCTTCCTTCAATTCCGACACCATCATCAAAGCTACTCCCTGGGCCAGAAGTGCCGACAAGCTCTCAAATACTTCATGGGATGCCTGATAGGACTCAGCAGCATCCCGATATTGCCAGTTTTTGAATCTATCTTCCCCCATCCGAAAGTGAGCTAAAGCCTCCTTCTGTTGAGACGCGGACGCTTCCTCCAGTTCTCGAAGCAACATCTTCAGAGGCGGCTTTAGAAACTCCTTGCCATCGTCCGGGAGGTGGACATGTTCAAAATCTACAAGTTTTTCCCTGTGTCTCCCGAACGACCAGAGTGCTGATAGCGTCTTGTGAGATAGAATTTTATTCACCTTCAGTCCAATGAAAATTTATGTGACGGGATTACAGCGAATACGCTCAGCCCTGATTTACATTTCTTCTTCGGTACTCAGTAGGCGAAATGCCCTGTACTTTAATAAAAGCCTCATACAAACGCTTTTGTTCACGAAACCCACATTTGTCTGATATTTCATAGATCAGCAATGACGGTTCTTTTATCAAATATTGTTGTGCCTTTGCAACTCTCGTCTCTCTCAATATTTCCGAGAAGGTCTTGCCAAGATGTTTTTTAAACAGTTTGCAACCATAGGATCTACAGAAGAGGAAATGGTCCATAAGATCGTCAAATTTTAGCTCTGGATTGCAGTATTTCTCATTCAGAAATGATTCCAACTCTGTTTTCCACGGATATTGCGAAGGCATAGACGTTTTGATCTTCACCAAAAATTTATCTCTCATAATGGGGAACACACTTACGCTTGTCTCGAGTAGGTCCAAATCCTGAGATCCAGACCTCGCTCTGAGCAAGATATCTGTCTGAACTTTCTCTGCCCGTACGCGCTTCACAAAGTGTATCCCATCAACGTCCTCTATATACATCTCGGCTATGGCAAGGTCTATCTGCTCGCTTCTTAAAATTTCAAGCCCTTCTCGCCCATCTGCCGCAGTAAATACTTCATGGGGGCCATCAATCAGGAAGCTTACAAATGCCGACATAGTATAGGTTGCATGACCTATAATCAGAATTTTCTGCTTGTCCATAGCACCAGCGAGACCCAAATCTCAATGGTTGACAATTGAGATTTGGATCGTTATTTTTGGATATTCTCAAGTTGTCCGCTTGAGATACTTAACCCGCCGCTGACAGGTGACTTTCCAGGTCTTGTCGGCGGCTTTTTAATTATACCACCACGGCTTCCTGAATCGCAATTCAAAAATATTCCCCGTATTGCTCATTTTTCCTCATACTTCTACTTTTTTGAGAATATTTTGAAAAAAATCGCCTGTCTGTAGTCAGACCCACGCTTCCATGAGTAAAACGGCGGGGCCTCAAGCAAATTGGTGCCTTCAGGTAATGCAAATACTATGCCAGACAAGCAAATAACTCGTAACTGATTGCAGGAGAGTGTATTTCGACAAAATATCGCTGAGAGGAACTACAGGTAGGTGTTTCAAATGAAACAGTAAGTGTTTCATTTGAAACAGTAGAGACTGTAATGAGGCAGGAGGATTATGGGAGAGATCACACAAAAAATGCCCTGAAGAACACAAGGCAGGCTGGACGTTTTGGGAAAATTTTTAATTTCTATTAGTTGACAAAAAGCAGGGAATACGCTACCTTTGCTTCATATCCGCTACGCTCGTAGGCGAGTCTATCTTTTAGCCCCCGTGTGGTGACGCACAGGGGCTTTTATTTTTTA
>JAPPIE010000288.1:8700-16129 GCA_028874765.1 Gemmatimonadota bacterium | reverse complement strand
GGCGAGTCTATCTTTTAGCCCCCGTGTGGTGACGCACAGGGGCTTTTATTTTTTATTTCGGGTGGGGTGTATGCCGAAAGTGACGATTTTGATTGATGGGGGCTATTTGAGGAAAGCAGCAAGCCCGGTCTATCGCTATAATCCAGATTTTATTGAGAAGGCTGCGCTGAATATCGTTCGTAAGGATGAGCAACTTTTTCGAATATTATACTACGACTGCGATCCGTACACAGGTACAGTGCGTCTTCCAGTGTCTGGAGACAAGAGAACATTTGACGCACATGGCTGGCTGGATATTCTGGCGGCCAAAGACTACTTTGCGGTTCGTCGTGGCGTTCTAAAATTTCGGGGCTTCAAGCTCAAAAAGATTCCAGTAAAGAGCACTTCACTTTCCGATGATGATTTTTACCCGGATTTTGAACAAAAAGGCGTTGACATGCGTCTTGGGCTCGATATTGCGACTTTTTCGGTTTCAAAAGCCGTGGACCGGATCATCCTCGTATCGGGTGACACCGATTGTGTGCCTGCTATGAAACACGGTCGGATTGCAGGTCTCCAGATCGTTATAGTTCAATTACCTCCCCCTGCTCAAAAGCTTTCGCGCGAACTGCTGTGGCATGCCGATGAATGCAGAGATATTCAATGGCCTACCGATGCCGAGAAATTTCAGAAAAACTAAAAAAGAGCTGGCTTTCATGCTTCTCAGGTCGCGTCTGTCTGTTGGTGCTGGCCGATAAAACCAATAACAACGTGCTCTTTGCTCTTATCCCAATCAAAGACGATCCGAATGGTATAGCGCGCATCCTTACTGCTCCCCGTTCCGACTATTTGTTACCATCACAAAACAAGGGGTTATGCAATAAAAGCATAACCCCTGTATTATTATGGTCGGAGCGACTGGATTTGAACCAGCGACCCCCATCACCCCAAGATGGTGCGCTACCGAGCTGCGCTACGCTCCGACAACTCGTTCGAGAATGAATTTACCCATTTTGCCAGAGACCGTCAAGATTAAAGGCATTCAGCGGGCGACCACAGGGGGTCGCCCCTACAAACCACACTATCATCGTAGGGGACGGCTTCTGTGCTGTCCCGGCAGTCAGCCTAATCGCCCACTTCTACCTCCCCGAACTCAGAAAACTCTCGGATTGCAGATCCACATCAAAAATGCGAATAAATTGATGGGGCTTTTTCGTCTCGCCGATCAACTCGGGTATGCCATCGCCATCGAGATCCGCGTAGCCAATTTTCTCACCAAAGCCATCGCGGTATTCCCACTCAACGCGCTGATAAGTCGCGCCAATAACAAACCCCGTATTGAGTACAATCTCAAGCTCACCGTCATCGTCGAGATCGCCAACAGCCATACTCTGTGCCCACAGCCCCTGCTCACTGCTCCATTCTAAAAACAGATTTTTGCAATCGAACACAAACAAGCGCCCAATCTGCGCAGCGCGATCCTGGGCGAGATTATCGCGCGATCCGGTCGGCGACCGATAGCTCCGACTCTCTGCAGCATTCTCGCCGCAAAACACCAGTTCGAGCTGCGGATCGTCGTCAATATTTTCAATCACCATAGCCGAAACCGATGCAAACTCATCATCTGGACTTCGCCATATCTCCTGAAAATCGCTGGCGCGATAAAACGCAATATCTCCAGCATGGGTATATGCAACGATCTCAAGCTCGTCATCGACATCGATATCCAGAACAAAAACTTCTGCAATCTCCGCCCTCAATGGCGGACTTCTCCACACCTCTCGAAAGCGCCCCTCTTGCATTTCCAACACATAAACTGCTCCATGACGGTCGCCATACACAATGCGCGGTGCCTCATCACCTTTTCCCACAATTGCTTTTACAGCTCTCATTTCGGGTACAAACCCGCCAAAAGAGATCGCGTCATTATCCTTCCAATGAAACCACGCCAGATCGGTCGCTGAGATAGTAGCTGTAAGAGCAACGAGCAAAAGCAGAATCCTGATAACCATAGTGAACTCCTCAAAATATCTCAATAGTGAGATAGCGTTTGGGATTCCGCTTGATATCTGCAATAAGACTATCCACAGACGTCAGTGTGCGATCCAGATGCTCGTACACCGCTTCGTCCTTAACCAAACGCCCGACCGTACCGCGTCCGTCTCGTATCCCTTTGGAAATATCATCGAGATTGGCAAATGTATTCTGCATAGCAACCGAAGTCGATTCCATCTGTGCCGAAATCCGCGCAAGGCGTTCCATCGTCACAGCTATATTGGTCACGGCAATGCTCAAATTCTGGCGATTATCCCGCATCAAACCACTCGCATCGCCCGTTGCCGCCGCCAAACTGTCGAGCATCTTATCGACCTTACCCAGATTATCGTCATTCAATAATCGGCTGAGATAGTACGTGGTCGTATCAATACGCGAAAGAACACTTTCCAGATGCGCGAGATTAGTCTCACTGGCTACGCCATCTACTGCACCGCGAATTTTTTCAATCATAAGCCTGCTTTCAGACACCATTGCATCGAGATCAGAAGCAGAAGTCCCCTGCACAACAGCACCATCTGGAAGACGCTGTTCCGACTCTCCCAACTGAATCTCGATCATCTGCCCACCCAGCAGACCATCGGATTTGAGTAAAAAACGCGAATCCACGGGCAAATCTCTCACCGCGGCAAACCCGAGTGCAACATAAGGCAGCCCATCCTCAAGGGTGATAGACAGCACCTTTCCCACCCGCACCCCGCGAAACGTCACGGGATTGCCCACTTGAAGCCCCGGCACACTGTCGAACTTAGCATGGATGCGATATCCACCAGCCGCACCTGCATAGCGCTCAGAGAGCCACACCGTGCCGACCACCAGAATGACGGCTGCAAAAAATACAACTGCACCCAGAATAATTTCTTGCCGACGATTTCTCATAAGTTACCCCAACTTGCCCTGAATAAATAATTCAAAAAACTCATTGCCAGATGCCTCGACATCTTCCATTGCACCTTGAGCCACTGCTTTGCCGTCATAGAGCAGGGCAACCCGATCTGAAACGCGCCGGGCAAGGGGCATATCGTGGGTGACGACCACCGATGTCACATTGAGTTCCGATTGCAATTTCAGTATATATTCGCCTACAACGCTGGATGTATTGGGATCCAGACCCGTTGTGGGTTCATCGTAAAGAATAAAATCGGGTTCCATCGCAATAGCCCGCGCAAGTGCCGCGCGTTTTCTCATTCCCCCCGACAACTCAACCGGCATCTTGGCCTCTGTACCCGCCAACCGCACAGCATCGAGGCAGACATGCACGCGCTCTGAAATTTCTTCTTCGGTCATCCTGGTATGCATACGCAACCCAAAAGCCACATTTTCCTTCACCGTCATAGAATCAAAAAGCGCCGAAGACTGAAATAAAACCCCAATGCGCTTGCGCAACTCGATCAACTCGCCATGGCGAATCCGCGCCATGTCATAACCGGCAACAACGACCTTTCCCATATCAGCTCGCTCAATCCCAATAACATGCTTTAGGGTCACACTTTTGCCGCACCCACTCGGTCCCAAAATAGTCGTAATCTCAGACCATGGAACCCGCAGGTCAAGCCCTTTCAGCACAGATTGCGCGTCAAAAGACTTAAATACCTCGACAAACTCAATAGCCGTTTTATTCGCCATAGTTCAATACAACAACGCGTGTGTTAAAAAATAATCGAGAATGAGAACCAGCGCAGAAGATACCACAACTGCAGCCGTGGCAGCCCGTCCAACACCCTGCGCGCCGCCCGCGGCGCAAAGCCCCATGTAAGATCCCATAAACGTCAACAACCCACCATAAACAACGGATTTGACCAACCCGACAAAAACATCATACACTTCAAAATAGAGCTTCATACCTTTGACCAACTCTGTAGGCGTAATAGCCATCTTGATCATCGACATACCAAACCCGCAGATATTCGCGACCAAGAAAGAATAAATCACGAGAATGGGAACCATAATCGCGCCAGCGAGCATTCGGGGCAACATGAGATACCCCACTGGATCGACAGCCATTGACGTAAGCGCATCCACTTGCTCTGAGACTTTCATAGTGCCGAGTTCAGACGCAACGCCCGCACCTACCCTGCCCGCGAGCACGAGACCTATCAAAATAGGCGACAGCACGAGTATCACAGATCGAACCATAAGCGCACCAACCATATAGTCGGGCACGTACTCTTCCATCTGATAAGCCGTCTGAATAGCGACCGCCATCCCGCTAAAAGCCGAAATCAGGCAAACCAGGGGCAGAGAGCTAACACCAACAGCATAACACTGTTCGATAATCTGACGTCGATAGAGGTAGAGATGCCGCATTTCTGTCACGCACTGGACGCCATAGCAGAACATCTGGAAAACCTGGACAAAAAATGCGGCGAGTTGCCCACCGAGGAATGCTAATAATCGGCTCATAGTGAAGCCCAATAGTGAGGCGGATAAAAGAATACAAAAAGCAAATAGAATCTACACTCCCTTTTTTAATAAATCAACCCTTTTCGCTGAAAGCGCCAGCACAATAAAGGCGGTCCTGGAAAAACCAGAACCGCCTTTACTACGCCAAAAATAAGATGGTATTAGACCAGATCTTCCACTCTTCCACCCGGAACATTCCTCCGAAAATATCGCTGCAACTTGGCAAGCGCGCGGTTGCGAATCTGGCGCACGCGCTCTCGGGTAACACCCAGAGACTGACCGATATCACTTAGCGTCTGGCGCTCATTTCCGTCGAGACCAAAATAACCTCGAATAACCTCTCGTTCCCGGGGGTCTAAAGAATCATTGAGAGACCGCGATATAAACTCAGACTGATCCCGGTATATCACGAGTTGATCTGGGTCCTCTTCATCCGCCTCGAGTAGATTCATCAGCGGTTGCTCGCCCGCCGTGTCTATAGGCGCGGACAAAGACAGATCTGGACGCACACAGCGCAATGCCCGCTCTGCGCGTTTGTTGCTGATCTTCATATCGCTGGCAACTTCGTCCAGCGTGGGCACGCGCCCCAGTTCCTGGGTCATCTGCCCCCAGCGACGCGCCATCCGGTCCATATCCTCCTGGCGATTTGCAGGCATAACCACATTAGACGTGCGCTTGAGCGCATTGAGAATACACTGCCGAATCCACCACACTGCATAGCTGATGAACTTAAACCCGCGTTCTTCGTCAAAACGCTTGAGGGCTTCCATCAATCCCATATTGCCCTCGGCAATCAAATCGGCAAGAGGCACGCCTCGACCCTGATATTCGAGCGCAACACTGACCACAAAACGCAAGTTTGACGTAATAACTTTGTCAATCGCCGCTTGATTTCCCCGTTTGGCCTTGCGAAGGATTTTTTGTTCCTCTTCTCGGCTCAATGGGGGGTACTTACGCAGTTCCTTGAGATAGCTCTGAACAGAAGCTTCGCGTGTGTACTGCGTCTCTTGTTGCGTGTATTCCATTTTATCTCCTACCACTTGTTCCTTCTTACCCGACTCGACACGAAATTTTGATCCAACAGTTGGCGTTTCCACTTTTGATTGTCACCCCCCTCCCAGCATTGTTTAATGAATTGTTATATACCTTCCTTAAACGCATTGAACATTGACAAAGTTTCACAATCTCGAACATATTTCTCGATTACTGTCTATCCCCTGTTACATCTTAGATACACGCCATATATATAAAGGTTTCAAAATAGTGAATGCGCGGAAAGAGATCCCGAATTGCTTGCGGGACCGGTGCCGAAAGGCTATCTTGCCTGCTACCTGGCAATTTTATAAAAGAAAGGAACACAATGTCCCGGCATAAAGACCACATCTTTCACAGAACCCTCAAAAAAGAATGGCCGAAGATATCACACGGAGAAGGCATTTACCTGTTCGATACCGAAGGAAAGCGCTATCTCGACGCCTGTGCGGGCGTGCATGTGGTCAGTATCGGCCACGGAGTCAAAGGGATCGCAGAAGTCATGGCCGAACAGGCGGAGAAGGTCTGTTTCACCTACGCCCGGTTCCTCACTCAGCCCCAGATCGATCTGGCGGACAGGATCGCCGGCCTCACGCCGGAAGACCTGAACCGGGTCTTTTTTGTTTCCGGGGGATCAGAAGCCACAGAGTCGGCCATGAAAATCGCCCGGAAGTACCATATCGCAACCGGCAATCCCGGAAAGTACAGAGTCATCTCCCGGTGGCAAGCCTGGCACGGGAATACGGTTGGTGC
This sequence comes from Gemmatimonadota bacterium, assembly GCA_028874765.1. Taxonomy (GTDB): domain Bacteria; phylum Latescibacterota; class UBA2968; order UBA2968; family UBA2968; genus VXRD01. The sequence goes on along the minus strand of JAPPIE010000288.1, from coordinate 9,907 downwards.
CCTCTCCATGTCCGGGCGATCGCCCTGGCGTGAGGACTATATCCCCTACCTGCTGAATTTCCCCCATATCTCGCCGCCCTACCCCTACCGGTGCGCCTACTGTAAGGACCACTCGGAATGCCAGCTCCACTGCGCAGAGGAACTGGAGCGGGTCATCAAACAGGAGGGGAGCGAGTCGATCTCCGCCTTTATCGCCGAACCGATCCTCGGCACCTCTGCTGCCGGTGTGACCCCTCCTCAGGACTATTACCCGCTCATTCGGGAGATCTGTGATCGGCACAATATCCTGATGATCGTCGATGAAGTCGTCACTGGCTTTGGCAGGACAGGCCGCAACTTCGGCATCGAACACTGGGATGTGATCCCCGATATTATGGCGACCGGAAAAGGATTGAGTAGCGGCTATACGCCCATTGCCGCAACCGTCGTCCACGAAAAGATCTACAACGCCATCTACAGAGAATCCGTCTCTTTTGTACACGGACACACCTATGGCGGAAACGCCCTTTCCTGCGCCACGGCCCTGGCCGTGCAAAACTACATTCAGACTCATGATCTGGTATCGAACTGTGCCCGGATGGGCGACCTGATGCTGAAAAAACTCATGCCCTTGCAGGACCTGCCGATCGTCGGGGGCATACGCGGGAAGGGCCTGCTGACCGGCATCGAATTCGTGGCCGACAAATCCACGCGTGCCCCCTTCGACCTCTCAAAAGGGGTAACCTCAAGAATCGTGGATCTGGCCTTCGAAAAAGGGGTACTGGTCATGCCTGGAGCCCCCGGCCTGGTCGATGGTGTCGAAGGTGACCATATCGCCATCAGCCCTCCTTTTACCATCACCGAATCGGAAGTACAGCACGTTGTCGATGTGATACAGGAAACCATTGTGGAGGTCTCGGCACAGCTATGCGAGTAATTCAGGGCCAAAGTTGTCAATTCTAATAACAGCTATAAATATTTGGACTAAGGCTGAACGCTTGTGAATCCACAGGAAGTCCTGCCACAGAAGGCTTGCCTCTTGAGATTTCAAGCGGCATACTGCGAATCGTTTCCCACTCCGTGCGCAGATCTTTTACCCAGACCGGCAAAGTTCCCAGGCGCAATTCGAGCTGGGCGTCAAAAAGCGACTCCGGAGCAACCGCCTCGCCATTCGATTCCAAAACCTCGAGATCACTCTCATTAAAGGTCGCGGGATTACCGTGAAAGC
>JAPPIE010000288.1:0-8600 GCA_028874765.1 Gemmatimonadota bacterium | reverse complement strand
GATTCCAAAACCTCGAGATCACTCTCATTAAAGGTCGCGGGATTACCGTGAAAGCCCACAATAATCGGATGCAAAAATTTGAGATAACCCGCCCAAAAATCATAGTGAGTAACATCGCCCCCGTGGTTGTAATTCCAGAACACAAGACGCCGGAGATGATGCGGCGGAACACCTCCGCCGCTGCTGCCAGACAACCTGCCATTATTCACACAATCGTACAAATTTGCGTAGCTGGGATCGGTCTTATGGATATCAAGCGGCTGGTCTGGAGACATATCATAGCGATAAATCACATTGCCCGTTGAGCTATGACTCATACCCGTGCCATGATGCTGGCCTGGAATCGCCCGGGTGTTTCTCTGAGCATCGATGAGAGGGGCCGTGCTATAAGGTGCCTGGCCTGCAATATCTTCTGATAGCCCAAACCATATCCCGTAACTGCCCTGACTATTAAAAGCTGTATGGCCCTTATTGCCCGCTATTGTAACCTGGTACACCGATGAGGCAGCACAGACAGTAAAACCAAGTGCGCCATTGACATGCATGAAAGAGACGCGCCGAACCCAGGAATTGACACACCGGTTGAATGCGAGCGGCTTCCAGCCCGCATTGTGTATGAGATTCAGGTGATGGACAAATGACTCAAAGAACGAGCCGTGAAAACTGATGTCCTCAACGCCGACTTCTTCGAGATGCGGCAAGGACTGTATCCGCCAATTATGTGCATGATTCACATGGGTATGTAGGGGTTCATTGAGGCGAACCCGATTGCCCCGAATCTCGGCAATGCTGTGTTCTTCCCGTATATTAAGCCCCACTTCGAAAAGTTCCGGCAAGCGGGATGTTGTTAATGCACGCGAAGTAAGAAACTCATTAATTGCTTCTCTCTCCTTAGTATTCATAGAGACCCAAATCCACTGACCGACTGCGAGCCTGGAAGCATTATCCACTGTAATCCAAAACGTTTCTCGCTCCGCACTCTCTGTAATACGCGCTAAGGTAGAGCGAGCGAAGCTAACAGGCTGGAAATTGAACATACTGGGCACATAACCGGGTCTATCGGCAGGGGGGACCATATAATTGACCATTCGGATAATCGTGCCACCCGTTCGGCTACCGCTGCCTCGCAAAACAATATTGCTACTGTGGATATAGATAGGCTCATTGTAGCCCTCATCGTTTTTATCCGCATCGGTATTGACCAGAAATTCACCCGGTGGGAAGAAGACAACGCCTCTGCCATTTTCCTCTGCTGCGGCAATAGCACGTACAATAGCAGGCTGGTCAGACACATCGTCATTGGGAATCGCACCATACGTCGTAACGTCAAAAATGGGATGTGTGACATTGGGCACAGGCTTATTGAAATAGTGATAGCCCGAATAAGAAAAATCGGGCAAAATGGGTTCTGTACCATTCTCTTTTGCCTTCACAAACTGTTGATAGGTCGTCGCATTCCGCAGAAATTCCGCTGTCCTGCCAAAGTCGTTTACAAAGAGCAGAAAATCGCCAAACCCAATCTCGCCATCACCATTCAGATCGTATTTTACATCGTACCTCTCCTGACCTTCCCGAGCACCAAACGCGCTTACAAACAGTAAAAAATCGGTAAAATCGACCGCACCACTCTCGTCAAAATCTGGCGAAGGTGCCGCAGACACCGGATGGATCAACAGCGCGATGAGTATGATCGTAAACATTTGGGTTACACGCCTGCACAATAACATATTAAATTTCTCCTATCAATCCTCTCATTGATTGCATCTACTTGAAAATTATTTGATCTGTATCGCTGTGACATGTGCCTAACAAGATAAAGGGTCACTATAATTTGTAGTGACCTTTTTTGTATCCGACCCTTACAGTTGGGATGACCTATCCACCCGCAACCTCATCGAGGGCGTTTCCGACAGCTAAAATCAAGCCATCGATGTGCTCGTCCTGCGTCGGCAAACTGATCGCACACATCGTCAGCCCCTGCCCGCAGAAATAGCCCTGATTGAGCAGAGACAGAAACACAGCGTGTGCCATCGCCTTATCCGACCGGGTCAAATCGCGATAATCGCGCAACCGGTCAATACCAAAGTGAATACCGAACACCGACCCCGTCACAACAACCTGTGCCATAACACCCCGTTCGGCGAACAAATCTTCCAGACCGATCTTCAGCCGATTCCCCAGACGGTTCAGATGAGCGTAAGCCTCGTCCGTCATAGATTCGAGCGTAGCGATCCCCGCGGCCATCGCCACCGCGTGACTGCTATGAGTACCACTCTGAAAAACAGGTGAAGACCCGCTGGAATTATCCACCAGATCCATAACATCCGCTCGCCCGCCAAAAGCCCCGACGGGAAACCCACCGCCGATCATCTTGCCAAAACACGTCAAATCGGGCTTGATCCCCACATGACTCTGCAGACCGCCCTTCGCCTGACGAAAACCGACAATCTCGTCGAGAATCAGCAAAATGCCGAGTTCCTCGGTAATCGCGCGCACCCGCTGGATAAAATCGTGCCGGATCGGAATAATACCCGCCTTTGGATCGAGAATTACACACGCCAGTTCATCCCGGTGGCGCGACAAAAGCCGTTCGACACTCTCCTCGTCGTTATAAGGCAAAACAATCACATCATCAAGCGCGTGCAACGCCATACCCCCCGCACTGGGAACCGCATTGGGCGCAGAGGCTTCACCCGCGGATTCCAGGGGCGGAGCAGTGCTGATCTCCACAGCATCGTGACTCCCGTGGTAACCGCCCTCGAACTTCGCGATCTTTGGCCTGCCGCTGAAACATCTCGCCAGCCGGACAGCGTGCAATGTAGCCTCGGTCCCGGAACTGACAAAACGGATGCGCTCAACCGAAGATATGCGCTCGCACATCATCCGCGCCAACCGGGTCTCGACCCCCGTTGCAGCACCAAGCGCGATACCATCGACCAACTGTCTCTCCACCGCCTCTACAATCGCAGGATGGTTGTGCCCCAGAACCTGCGCGGTGTGGTGATTCGAGAAATCGACATAGGACCTGCCGTCAACATCTTCGAGCACACATCCCTCTCCCCGCCGCAAGGTAATCGGATACGGCGCAAAAAAATAGGCACCCTTGGCGGCGCCGGCATTCACCGATCGACCATCCTCAAACATCTGACGGGACATCGGCGTCAATTCGCGGTATCTAACTTCAATAGTCTCTTGCGACATGGCACAATCTCCATCACAATTTCAACAGACGTCTCGCATTTTCACCAAGCACCAGGCGCTTTTCCCAATCGCCAATCCTCGCGGTAATAATCTTCCCCAGTTGTGTTCGCGGATCCATAAGCGGAACATCCGAACCGAAAAGTACGCGATCGGCACCCGCTTCGGCCACCAGTCTTTCGATCACACCAGGCTCGCGGAAAGTGGAACACGTCTCGACATAAACATTCGAAAATCGCTGCGCCGCCCCGCGCAACGACCTCCGACCAGGGAACGCCATGATGGATGTCCTGATACCATTTATCTCCTCACTTTCGCGTCACCCGCAGCACGCCCTCATCGGCATCCACCACCACGTGGTCGCCCGTAGCGATCAGCTCAAAAGGATCCCGTTCCAGCTCTGTCATCATCGGAATCTCATTGACAATACATCCAAGAGCGGCCAATCCATCCACCTCCACATTGACAAAAGCCGCAGGCGCATTGCCCTCCAACTGTGCCAGATTTAAAACCATAGGCGTACCCGAAGAACCTTTGGTCGAGCGGATAACCAGCACGCGTCCCCCCAGAGAAATCCCCTCCAGAGGATGCCCCACGCCGATCACTTTTCCGGTAATTGCATCCACCTCGCCCCAGAACGACAGCGTCGTATCGGCCACCAGCGCCTCGCCCGCCGCGTATCCCTTAACCACACCGTGTCCCCTGATATCAATAGTCTCAGCCATCTCCGAGCCACCTCCCGGCAACTGCCGCGCGTATGCAGGCCTCCGTCTTGGCAATAATCACTTCCGCCCCCACCATCCCCCGCGCATAGTGCGCCTGCTTAAAACCGTGGGTCACAATGCGCTTAGCAGGAATCCGCATATTGGTCGGACAGGTATCGCAAAGAATGCGCCCGCCAGCCGCCTCGATAATCTCCGTATAGCCCATCCTATCCGCATTCCCCTTGGTACCCCGCGCCGTATCGATCCACAGGCGCACGCCTTCCGCCACCTTTTTCCCCTTCAAAAGAGCGGCAATTTTCGAAAGCTCATTAATAGACGCATGCGGACAGCCCAGAATTACCGAATCGATTTCATCTCCCGTGCGCACCCGCAAAGACTCATACGTTTCCTTCAAAGTCGCTGCATCAAACGTCAGATAATCCTCTGGAACATCCCCCTGAAAAGCCGCATCTATCGTGGGCGCCTCTGGCGTAACACCCGCGATATGACACATCGTCACTCCGCCCGAAGTCGCCAGCGCCGCACACAGTTGCTTGGCCTCATCCTGAGAGGGCCGTCGTATGCCATTGAACACCGGAATACCCAGACCCGCTGCTTTCCCGGCAAAATAGCCCAGAGCACCCCAATCGGGCGGATCTTCCAACTCCGCCGTCACCTCAATCCGAAGCGTACCCTTGCGGTTCTCATCCAGCAACACGCCAAACTCCGGAACCAGACCCAGAAGCGAGGCTGCAATCGCGCTCTCCGTACCGTGCCGCGTAGTCCGCGCGCCCAAAATAGAATTGGCATAAACCACCGCAGACGACTCCGTCCACGCCAGAACCTCGTCCTTGAGCGGCACATTGCCCACCAGATACGGAGCGCAGGTAAAAGTGGGGATAAATCCCGCATCCGCAGCCAGAACCGCCAGATCCTTCTGCATCTGCACCTGTTTGGGATCATTCTCGGGCACATCCACATCGTCCAGAGTCACAAACGCCGCATGCACCGTACAGGTACATCCGGGATGTGTCCCGTGGGAACACGCCTCCACGAGATCGGCCATATATCGGTCCATCGTCTCTTTGGACGCACCCTGTGCCATCAAATTGGGCACCGGCAGCAAAGCGTGTGTATTATCCACCTTAACCAGCCGTTTTGCCCCCATCACCTTGCCCCAATCGACCAGCCAGCGCATACACTTGGCCAGATAGTCTCCCCGCGACCCATCCAGAACAGCCTGCTGTTCTCCTGTCAGTTCCATAAAACACTCCTCCTCAATTACCGACCGGATCGATACCCGCCATCTCGTAATTCCTGAGCCAGTCGTGATGAGACTGCGCTACGCTCTCCGGATTAACCTGACTACGGGCGATAAAACCCGGCACATTCTCACGACCCGTCGGAAGCCCAATGCGGCTATAGCGAACATCCAGACTCCACCTGACCGAATTTGTCGTATGCGGGGTTGATCGATGCAAAACGCGCTCCATCGTCAACAATACATCGCCCACATCCACCTCGCAGGTCACGACCTCAAAATCCGGCAGATCGCTTTCAAAGACCCCTTTAAAGTGGGGTGTCCGATAATCATGCGGCAAAAGACCGACCTGATGGGAGCCGCGAAGCACCTGCAAACACCCGTTATCAGCCGTCGCCTTAACCAGTGGGATCCAGAAATTGACAAAAAGCGTCTCTCCCGCATCCTCCGGTATGAGATAAGCCAGATCCTGATGCCACGGCACCACAGTCGCCTCCAGGTCTGGCAATTTTGCGCGCAAATTGGACTGCGGATGAGCAAAAATTTCAGGACCAATCAGAGATTCAGTCGCATCCAGTATAGCGGGATGCGTCCTGAGCGAGAACATCCCGGGCGTCTTAAACCTCTTCCCCTGAAAATTCTTCCAGATCCGCTCTGGCTCCGAACAGGCATTCGACACCAGAGCCAATCGGGCCTCAAAAGGCGCGTCGGGAAAGGTATCCCCCGGATCGAGCAGCCCCTCATCCACCGCCGCGCCCACCACCTCATCAATTTTAGCCACAACTTCATCGACAAACGGTTGGTACGCTTCTTCTGGAAGCTGATCGCGAACAATCAAAAAACCATCGTCGTGGAACTGCGCCACCTGTTCCACACTCAGTCCATATTCCATGGGAAACCCTCCAATCAAATGAAAAATCACCCTTCACAAAACCGCCAATAACTTCTCTACCTCATCCTCAAAAATCACCTGCCACTCAGGTGCCAGCATACAATCGCTATCTTCCTGTGCACCGCCCCGATTTTTGAGTTGCTCTGCCGTTGGTGTATAATAGATATAACCATTTGTAACACCCGCGACAAAAGTGAACTTATGCGGGGACCTTTTCTTAATATTGAGACCGATCTCCACCGACAACTCACCCGGAAACGTCACCAGAACAAAATCCCCAACCCTCAACCCCATCATCTCAACTTCAATTGTACTCTCTCCAGAATCTACATTCCGCGCCTGATGTTTTTTTAGCAAATTCAGATTGATCTGGATCCTCGTCAATTGCTCCATCGCGTAAATATTCTCAATATACCGGTCCATATTCTCTCTATTCTCGGCATCCAGCTTCTTCAAACCATCTCGCCCCATCATCTCCTCATGCAAATAACGGTGAGAATAATAAGAAGGAAAATCGCGGGAAAGATTGTATTTCACATACAGAGGAATAAACGTCTTCAAATTGAGACTCGTCCCCTTCAAAGCCTGAAGCAATTGTACCTGTTCGGCCTGTAGAGATTCGATATGCTCCGCGAGATCAGCCCTCGGCAGTTCAATAGTCTCCCGGATAACCTTCAACTCCCCACCTTCACTACTACAGATCTTCTTCAACCCCTGCAACGTGCTAAGACCCAGCATATTCCCCAAAATCTCAGCATCCCGAGGATTATTGACATCCTTGTACAAAATCGGATTGACATCGCCCCCACAACCCTGCAAAAACAGGGCAATCGTATCCTCGCTCAAATTATCTTCAATCACCTTTGACGCAAACCCGGAAACATCCGCCGTATTTTCTCTGCTCGGCACCTCCAGAATCGGATGACACGCAAAATTAAAAACAACCGCCAGCGTCTCTCCATCCTCCCTGTCCAGCCGAAGAATGCCAATCTCCGGATCGACTGGCCCAACCGAAGCGACTTCCCCATCGGGCGGAAGCGAATACGCGTGGCGGACATCGGCTTCCTCTCCATTCTTCAACACAAGCCTGCGATTTTCCATAATCCTGTCCTCGCAGCCGGTACCAGCACCGACACGTACGGGGACCATATTTTGCCATGCCTCCACGACCGCCCGAACCGTGCGCTGTTCCACATCTGCACAGACCTTACCATGACAATGGCTGGCATTAATCAGAATACGCGCAGGATCGAGATTTAACTCCCTATTCAATTGCGAACGCACATTGGCGAGAAAATCATTTCTGATAGAACCGATCTCAGCTATAGCCACCGCATCTACAGTCACAATAACAACTATCTCATCACCGGACCGCAACACCAGAGCTTTGACATAAAGCGGATCATTGGCCGGTCCTGCCTCTGGATCGGTTATCACTACCTTTGCAACACCTGCCTGGAAATTTTTCGAAATCGCATCCATACCTTCCTCAAAGCCCCAGATCTCTCTGATTGTAATTTTTCAAAACACTCTCCCGCGTCTCTTCATTCCAGCGGTTGGCATCCTCTTCCCCAACCAGAGGCTGATAAACATAGCGCGATTCATCTGGAAATCGCTGCTACCGCGCATCGATTCCCAAGCGAGAACGCCATCTCCTCGCCCTCGCGGATATAAGCATCCATAGTATCTTCTACTGTAGTCTTCATTTTATTTCTCCCTCCTAACAGCTCTGCGCGCGGGCGACCACAGGGGGTCGCCCCTACATCTGTATCATCTTTTTTATTTCACACTTCTACCATCCATGCGTCCAGTGCGGCGTTGACGGAAACCAGATATAATCCACAAGCGAAGAAAGCGCGCACCCCGTCACATATCCAACAACGAGACCAAAGAAAAACGGACGCACGCGATTGTAAAGCGGAATGCCGCCAAACCGCAGAATCATATGCTTGGCCGACCACGTCAGGAACATACTGAAAGCATAAGTCCTCGACCCCAGGCTAATCTGAAAAGCCAGCCCCATCGGATGCAGCGGCCACCAGGGCACGCGATTTCGCAAAAGCGTAAGCAAACCGGCAAAAAGCACGCCCAGAACCCACACAGTCGCCTTGGCCGGATCGAACACCGTCTTATCGGCCTGCACAATAATTGAAACCATGCGATTATAGAGATTCCGATTGCCACCTTGAAATCCACCCAACCCCAAATTCTGCGCCGCATTGTCATAACCCAGATAAATCGTATAGAGCATAGACGCGAAAAAACACGTCGAAAAAGCCAAAAAAATCGTCCAAACAACCCGCTTCCGTCTCACTTCGGACGAAAAAAGCTTGAGATGGTGGGGCAGCGAGGGCCAGACCGGAATGCGGTAATTCCCAAAAAACATATTGGAATTGACGAGCCCCAGACCGACGACCTCCCTGCGCGTAAACGTCGAATAGCCAATCAGACTCTCAATAATACGTCCACCCCGGACCGCCACCGGAAACAAATAGGAGAACCCACTCGCCGCCGTGTATTTCGCAATAGTAAAATAGGCAATATA
>JAPPIE010000450.1 GCA_028874765.1 Gemmatimonadota bacterium | reverse complement strand
TTGACCTCTCTGAATGGGAAGTCATCTTCGGACCTCCCGAACCTGAACCCGAACCCAAACCCCCTTCGGAATTTCAGGAGGTACAGGGCAAGCGCCCCGTCTCTGAAGCAGACACCGGACCAGAGTTTCGGGAAGTTGAAGGCAAGCGTCCCGTTTCCGAAGCAGACACCGGACCGGAATTTCAAGAGGTTGAAGGCAAGCGTCCCGTCTCCGACGAATCATCTTACATCGAAGGTCAGACCTCATTTATACGCGCATCAGAAACCGAAAAACTCCTGCGCCCCAAACGACGCAAACGCCGTATAAAACTCGATTTTGAACCCGACACCATCCGCAAAGCCATCATCTACAACGAAATCATCGGACCGCCACGCGCTGAAACAGATCACTTCAAAAACCCTTGACACACAATCCCGCGTTTGGGATATTGTTCAGCACGGAACATCAGGTGCCGAAGTGGTGGAACTGGTAGACGCGCTGGACTCAAAATCCAGTGGCCGCAAGGCCGTGTGGGTTCGAGTCCCACCTTCGGCACCATAAAAACACAAGGGCTTACGTCGGAATGGCGTAAGTCCATTTTATTTTACTATATCTTGTTATTAAAGTGACTAACGCGATTCACTTGCTTCCTTAAATGCTTTCAGAACCGCGTTGATTTGCGTCTGATAATGTGTATAATGCGTGCGATACCAGTCCAGGACTTCGGGTTCCATTCGCAGAGAAATTGGGACGCGCTTTTTTGGATAGACGACACGTAGCTGTGTCATATCGCAGTCATCAAGCGTGAGGGTATCGGGATCGTCTTTTATTGCATTGTCGATCTCCTCATCTGTCACGCGATCCAAATAATCAAAGTCTGTCCGCGACTTCTCGTTTTTAGACTTTCGACCAGAAAATCTCTCGTTCATCTTTTCTTGCCCTCCTTGCTGAAATAAGACGAATTTCATTGCCGCGCCATGTATAAACTACTGTGATCTCTCGTCCTGCAAGTAGCCCGATTGCAAGTTCTCTCTTCTCATCGCGCTCCTGCTTAGATGGAATGATAATATGGAAATCAAAGAAAATATCCCGGGCATCTCTGAAGTCAATACGGTGATTTTTGATATTGATTTCGTTCTTGTTGAGGTCCCATTGAAATAACATGCAGAGAATATACAATATGTATATACAAAAATCAAAAAATTTTTAAAAAGAAGGAGGTGATATTAACCTCCTCTTTTCTTTACCTTGACAGCGGGAATAAACTGTATTAGGATGCATCCCGATATTCACAGGAGACACAGAATGTCTGACCATTACGACGTCATAGTAGCGGGCGCGGGCATAGGCGGATTGTGTGCGGCGTTGCGCGCTCGGGAAAAAGGCGCGTCCGTAGCCATCGTCGAAAAAGCCGAAACAATCGGCGGATCCGCCGCTGCATCGGGCGGCACCATCTGGTGTGCAAAAAACATCGACGAATGGCTCAAAGTGCAGCCCAATGGCGACATCTCACTCGGCACCGCGCTCATCGACCGCTTCTACACAGGCATTGAATGGCTCCGCAAACAGGGCGTATCCCTACAAGCGCGCGAAGACAAACCGTACAAATTTCAACGCACCATCTACCAGTTCACCCCCGACGCGCGCACCGCACTGGAAATCCTCGGCTATCAATTCCAACACATGGGCGGCACCATCCTCACACACACCGGCCTGACCGGCCTCATCGGCGGCAACGGCAAACCCATCACAGGCGTCAAAACCACACATACAGAAATAAAAGCCCACTCCGTCATCCTATCAACCGGCGGATATCAGGCCAGCCCCGAATTGCGCGCGCAATACTTCGGCGCGGAATCCGATCACATGATCGTCCGCGGCGTACCCCAAAACACCGGCGGCGGATTTCAAAGCGCACTCGAAGCAGGCGCCCAACCCACAGGACCCCTCAACCGCTTCTACGGCCACCTCCTCCCCGCACCACCCGCACGAGTCGGCCTGCACAACTTCCTCAAAGTCAAACCCGACTTCAGCGAATACGCCATCTTAATCAACCTCAAAGGCGAGCGATTCGACGACGAATATCTCGGCGACGAAGTCACCTGCCACACCCTCGTCCAGCAACCCCGGGCCACCGCCATCCTCATCTTTGACCAGCACATCCGCGACAACCAGAACGCACTCTCCCAATGGCCCACCCCGGACAACGACCGCGTCAAAAACATCCGCGAAGCAGGCGGCGAAGTCATCAAAACACCCTCCCTTGAAAAACTCACCCGCGCACTGACCAACCGCTGGCACATCCCCGCCCACACATTTGAAAAAACAATGGCCGAATACGCAACCGCATGCGCCACCGGCAATGGCCAAACCCTCTCAATACCAAAAACCGGCGGCCTCATCCCCCTCAACACACCGCCCTATTACGCCATCCGCACCCTGCCCGGCATCACCTTCACCTACGGCGGTGCCAAAGTCAATGCCCAGGCACAAGTCATAGACAAAAACGACCGCCCCATCCCGGGCCTCTACGCAGCCGGCGCCGACTGTGGCGGCATCTACACCCGGGGCTACACAGGCGGCCTGTGCATGGGCCTCGCCTATGGCCTCATCGCGGGCGAAGCCGCGGCCAAATACACGACACAGAAATAGGCATTCAACATCCACACCAAAAATGGAGACCCCATGCAACCCAACATCCTCTTTGCTTTTGCCGACGACTGGGGGCGTTACGCCAGCGCATATCAGCGCATAGAAGGCCCCAACTCACTCAACCACCTCATCGACACCCCCAACTTTGACCGCATCGCCCGCGAAGGCGCATTATTCACCAACGCCTTTGTACCTGCGCCGAGTTGCACCCCCTGCCGAAGCTCCATCCTCTCTGGACAATACTTCTGGCAAACCGGCCTCGGCGCGATCTTACAAGGCGCGATATGGGACGAAAGCATCCCCACCTATCCCCTCGAACTCGAAAAAGCCGGATACCACATCGGCTACACCTACAAAGTCTGGTCCCCCGGAAAAGCCGCCAACGCCCCTTATGGCGCAGAGCGAACCCGCTATGAAACCGCCGGCACCAACTACCGGGGATTCTCCCACTGGGCAACCAGACACGCCGACGAATTAGGCGTTGAAGGTGCCAAACAAGCACTCCTGAACGAAACCCGCGACAACTTCAAGTCATTCCTCGACGCCCGCCCCCAAAACACACCCTTCTGCTACTGGTGGGGCCCCACCAACACCCACCGCTCCTGGGAACGCGGCTCTGGCAAAGCCTTATGGGGTCTGGAACCCGACGACCTCAAAGGCCGCTTACCCAGCTTCCTGCCCGATGTACACGACATCCGCGAAGACATAGCCGACTACCTGGGCGAATGTCAGGCTGTCGATGCTGGCCTCGGCGTCTTGATCCAGCGCCTCGAAGAAATCGGCGAACTCGACAACACCCTCATCGTCGTCAGCGGCGACCACGGCATACCGGGCTTTCCTCGCGGCAAATGCAACCTCTACGACATCGGCTGCGAAGTCACCCTCGCCGCGCGTTGGCCCAACAACATCCCCGCGGGACGCACCGTTGAAGACTTTGTCAACCTCATGGACCTCGCCCCCACATTCCTCGAAGCCGCGGGCGCAGACATCCCCGATACCATGACCGGCAAAAGCCTCCTCCCCGTCCTCAAAAGCGACCAGAGCGGCCTCGTTGATCCCGACCGTACCTTTGTCATCACCGGACGAGAACGGCACGTTGGCACCGCAAGAGAAGGCCAGCTACCCTATCCGCAACGCGCCATCCGCACGGCCGACTTTCTCTACATCCACAACTTTGCACCCGACCGCTGGCCCATGGGCGATCCCCAGGGACTCGACGACCTCCATGCAGAAGCCCCTTCTGCCGAAGAACTCACCAGAAACACCCGCGTAGCCTATCCCGACATGGATTCCAGCCCCACAAAATCCTATATGATCCTCCACCGTGCAGAACAAGACGTACAGGAACTATTCGAAATCGGCTTTGGCAAACGTCCCCGTGAAGAACTCTACGACCTGCGCGTGGACCCGCACTACATGAACAACATCGCCGACGACCCCGAATACGACCCCATCCGCAAAGAACTCTCTACCGCACTCATGCAAACCCTGCGCGAACAAAACGACCCGCGTCTCGTCGAATCGCCCTGTCGATTCGAGCACGCGCCTTATGCCGGACCAGTTGACGAAAATTGGTAAAAAAAACGGCTCCTCAATAATGGAGCCGTTTTTTCGCATCCTACAAACAACTTTAATGAAACACCACCATCTTCGTCTCCGTCATCTCCTCCACCGCGTAC
>JAPPIE010000468.1 GCA_028874765.1 Gemmatimonadota bacterium | reverse complement strand
GGGTTTTGTGGTCGAAGTAGGAGATCATGTGCAGGAGAAAACCGCTGCGATTGCGGGAGAAAGCGTGGTCGCCATTGAGGTCTTCTTCGGTGTGTTTGAGGTGTGCGTCAACGGGTGTGCCACCATAACAGAAGAAGGTTTTTTCGACTTCGGGACGGTACACGGCAAAGGGGCGGTGTTTGGCACAGTACGTGCCCAATCCACCGCTGTATTTGTACACGTATTCATCGCCCGATGGCTGGTTGTAATACCATATCCCGCGATAGCCTGTGTCTTTTTGGTTTAAGGTGAGGGTCATGTTGTCTCCTTTGGAAAAATATTGGCAGATGGTAAAAAAAGGGAAAAGGAAATCCGCGTCAAGTTTCTTGACAAAGTTTGGTTTCATGGCTTCATTGAAAAATAATATGCCATGTAGGGGCGGTGCCCCCGTGCCCGCCCGCTCTTAGAAAGGATTATTATGTCGAATCCCACGATTGATGTGTTGATGTCGCACAGGAGTATTCGGAGGTTTGAAGATCGAGCATTGCCCGATGGGGTGTTGGAGACGCTGATTCGGTGTGGGCAGCAGGCGAGTACGTCGAGTAATTTGCAGGCTTATACGGTGATTCATGTGGCTGATCCCGGGCGCAAAAAGAAGTTGGCCGAGTTGTGTGCCGATCAGGTGCAGATTCATCAGAGTGCGGCATTTTTGGCTTTTTGTGCGGATTTGCATCGGGATCGGATGGCGAATCAGATGCATGGGGTTGAGCGGTTTGATGGGGATTATGTGGAGGCGTTGATGATTGCGACGGTGGATGTCGCGCTGATGATGCAGAATGTGGCTATCGCGGCAGAGTCTATGGGGTTGGGTATTTGTATGATTGGGGCAATGCGGAATAATCCAAAGGCTGTGGGTGAATTGCTCGGGTTGCCGCCTTATGTTGTGGCTGTGTCGGGTTTTTGTGTTGGGTATCCCGCGCAGGAGCCAGAGGTGAAACCGCGGTTGCCCGTCGATGCGGTGTTGCACCGGGAGCGTTATCTGGACGATGAGACGCATTGCGCGATTATGAAGGATTACGATCAGAAGATGGTGAAATTTTATGCGTCACAGGGGATGCACGAAGGAGATCAGCGCTGGACTACGGTGGTGGGCGGGCGCACCGGGCAATTTCATGCGCGTGAGGAACTGGATGAGTTTCTGACAGCGCAGGGGTTTAAGTTGCGGCGGTGAAGGGGCGACTCGGTGGGATGATGGAATTGAAAAGAACTTGACCGAATTTCAAGCGTGTATTATATACGCCGATGCAATTTGAAGATGAATAACCATAAAGGAGGACGAGATGAATGTGCTGATTTTGTCGGGGCCGAACCATCGGTTTGATGCAAGTGCCGAGGTTATCCATGGGTTTTTGGGCGCTCAGGACGATTTGTCTGTGGCGCTTGAAGACAATAAGGATGTGCTAACTTCAGACGCTTTGGACGATTTTGATGTGCTGGTACACGGTACGGGATTTACGCGCACAGAGCGGGATGCGGATGGGACGGTGAGTCGCTTGCCGGATTTGACGCATGATCAAGAAGAGGGGTTATTTGATTTTGTGGCAGGTGGCAAGGGTCTGGTGGGCATTCACGGTACGGCATGGTGGATTGGTGGGAGAGCGGTGGATTTGATCGGGGGGCACGCAAACTGGCATCCGCCGGGATTGACGTTCACCGTGAATATTGCAGATGACGCGCACCCCATTACGCAAGGGGTCAATGATTTTGAAGTGGAAGACGAGATTTATATGTCGGCATGGGATCCCGCTGTTCACATTTTAGCAACCGCGGATTGGAGCGATAAGCAGCATCCCATGGCCTGGGTGAAGGATTATGGCGAAGGACGGGTATTTTACACGACTCTGGGACACGGGCCAGGTACATTTGAGCGGGCAGGGATGCA
Organism: Gemmatimonadota bacterium; assembly: GCA_028874765.1. Lineage (GTDB taxonomy): Bacteria > Latescibacterota > UBA2968 > UBA2968 > UBA2968 > VXRD01. The sequence continues at coordinate 2,393 of JAPPIE010000468.1, read as the reverse complement.
GCAACTGGTTACGCAGGGCGTGAGGTGGGCTGGAGGGAACTCGTGATGCTTAGATTTGCCGAAGAACTCTTGCTTTTGACACTCGACGACGAGAATGGGAGGTTTGCTCGCGTACCAGACAGGTTGATGCGGTACGCGCTGGCTGGCGGTGTGTTGATGGATTTGGCGCTGGAGAATCGGATTGATACGGATCTCAAAAATTTGATTCTCGTCGATTCGACTCCGCTCCAGGATAGCTTGCTCGATCCGACGCTGGCGGATATTGCCCAGGCAGACGATACTAAGGATGCGCGCTTTTGGGTGGAACGCACCGCGCTTCGCGCAGATACGATTCGAGAGGTGGCACTCAATCGGCTCGTAGAACAGGGTATTCTCAAGCGCGAGGAGGACCGGTTCATGTGGGTGTTCCAGGCGCGGCGCTATCCCATTATTGACAATACGGCTGAGCGCGAGGTCAAGCTGAGGATTATGGAGGTGTTGTTTAGCGACCAGATTCCAGGTCCGCGCGATGTCGTGATTATTGGTCTTGCACATGCGTGCGATATTTTCAAGGAGATTCTGTCCGCACGCGAATTGGCGCGTGTTTCAGACCGCATCGACCAGGTGCGAAAGCTGGATTTGATCGGTCAGGCTATGTCGCAGGCGATTACAGATATCGAGCTGTCACTCGCCCTCGCCGTGCAGATGATGCCGTGAGAAGTGTGGAATGGTGTACAACTGGTCGCAGTCCAGACCAGTTCACGTTGAAGTATGAAGTGAAAAGCCGCTTTGCTGAAGTCCCGGCAAGGCGGCTTTTTTGAGGTACCGCTGTAGTGAGGCAGATGTTACACGCCTTCGGCGATTATCACGTCGGCGGTGGCGGACCTCATGCGGATCTCTTTGAGTCTGGCGTATTCCGGGGAATTTAGCCACGTTCTCGCCTGTTCAACGCTGTCGAATTCCACCACTACCATGCGGTCGGGTACCCAATCGCCCTCTACGGCCTCAGTGGCACCGCCTCGCACCAGGTATTTGCCGCCGTGAGCCTCAACGGTCGCTGCAATCCCTTTTTGAAATTCGGCGAAGACAGCCTGATCCGTTATTCCGTTATTCAAAATTACATATCCAGCCATGTTGACTTCTCCTTTCGCATGTTATGTGAGCACTGGTAATGCCGATTTTACTATAACAAAAATCTAAAGTTTTTGTCAACACCCTTTTTTACGGATATTTGGTGTCGCTCGTGTCCTCAATGGGGCCGTCTCTGGTTTGCAACCGCATCCCGGTGTTATTGGCGCGCGTGCTCCAGACTTGCCCCGAGATAGCAGTGTGCTTCTGTAAGGCTGTTAGCAACTGCGCCTTGACTGCGTCATCTGAGATCTCATCGGCGTCGAAGAATCCGAAGACTGTGGATCCGGTTGACGAAAGGCCACACCCAACAATGCTGCCCACCTCGTTAAACCCGCGCCGAACCGCCTGAAGCGGGGCGAGGTCTGGTCGCTCCCAATGTCGCCGCTTCCAGCCAGTCTCCTGCAGGGCACTCACTGATGATCCAAACGCCGGCAGGTCGAGTTCCAGGATCGCGGGCAGGAGTTGCATCAGGATTACATGCGACACCGCTTGAACCTCATTCAGCGGTATCGGTGTGTTGGCGACCATGAACTCAAGTTCTCGCTGGCCCGATAGCCCGCCCAAATCCCGAGGTGTGAACAGGATCACGCCCCAGTGAACGGGAAATTCGTAGCGAAGCAAGAGAGGCGGTTGACGCACATCGCGGGCAAAGCGGCTGGGCGCAAAGAAGTCCTTGTCCCGGTCAACGGAGTGGCCGCCGTCCAGCAGCAGGCCGCCCCATCGGAATGCACCAGTGCCGATGCCCGACGTACCCCCTCGTGTCGATATATCTGCCAGTTTGGACTGTGACAGGTTCAGATCGAAGCAGTGATTCAGCGCCGCCAGCAAGGACAGCCTCCACTGGGTACCCGAACCAAGCCCATGATGAGGAGGGATCGTCTCGCGGATAACGATCTGCAAGGCTGGATCAACATCCAGCAACTCGCTGCTGGCTATGAGTTCTCTCATCACGAACTTTCGCAGCCTGGCGTCGCCACCACGCACGTTGGCGTGTCCGTGGGAGCAGAAGTCGAACGCGATTCCCGGTTGTTCCAGCGCAATACCGAGACCGCCGTCGATGCGCCCCAGTTGACCGTTCATGTCAACGAGCGTGAAATGCAAACGCGACGGGGTGCCAATGCGATTGTGAGTGCAGGTTGAGGACATCGGTAGCCTCTGTGGAATTGACCGGGCAACAGGTGCTGGATACGAAACTGTGGTAACGCAGAAGTTATTCGACGGTGGTAGATTTGATTTTGTGTGTTCTGTCAATACTATCGCGAGCCATCGACCTGCACCGTAAT
>JAPPIE010000041.1:3222-4314 GCA_028874765.1 Gemmatimonadota bacterium | reverse complement strand
TTTTGAGTATAACGAGGACGGTGTCTATGAGTTTGATATTGATGCTGTCATTGACCAGTTGCGAGCATACATTCATTCCGAGAACCCATCTATCCACTATCGGACGTTGCGCAAGCCAGTTGAAGGTGTCTTTGGGATGGCGACGTATAAGCTCTTGCGAGATTACTTTACGCATTTGTTTGTCCATCCCCGGTTGTGGGATCGGCGGCATTTGTTCACGCTATGGGAGCACAAGCGCTGTATGCTGAACAGGCTTGCTTATCTGGAGGCGGGAGGGTATTTGCGTCCGTCAGATCAGTTTCATCAGGCGTATAAAGAGGTTGAGCATAAGGCGCATCAGATTCATCTGATGATGCTTAAATTACGAGCGTTGGTGGAGGTCAAGAGGGCATGGGATGTGGATCGTATTTTGAAGATTATCAGCTTGTTAGATGATATTTCTCAAAGGGAAGAGCGCATTTTAAAGGATGTTTTGAAGGTGCTTTGAGGCGCGTACACGACAGTACCTCATCAAATGATATTGCGGACCCGCTTATCCTCGGCTACGTGGATCAATTGGGTGGCATCCGCTTGTTTGACTTGCCGAGAAAGGCGATGATAATTATGTTCCTTTCGCAAAGTACTGAAAAGGGTTATTATTTCTGTGTTCGTGGATATTTTGCGAGTTTCAGGTCATAACTCGAGTTTCTAATGGAGCCACAGGAGATTTTGTTGGAAAAGGTCGTGAGTGAAAATGCTCACGACCTTTTTTAGATAGGAGGATACTGTGAGCAAACAGACGACAGGCTTGAGAGGAGTTAAGGCTGGCAGTACGTCGATTTGTACTGTGGGCGCAGAAGGTCACGGTTTGCACTATCGGGGCTATGCTATTGAAGACCTGGCGCAATTTGCCTGTTTTGAGGAAATCGTGCATTTGTTGTTGTGGGGGGCATTGCCCACTGAAAGGGAATTGGATGCGTTGAAGATGCAGTTGCGGGCGCACCGACAGTTGCCAGATCTGGTTGTGCGGGTTCTGAGTTCGCTGCCTTCAGATGCACATCCGATGGATGTTTTGCGAACCGGTGTATCGGCGCTTGGCATTGCCGAGCCAGA
>JAPPIE010000041.1:0-3122 GCA_028874765.1 Gemmatimonadota bacterium | reverse complement strand
TATGCTCAAAGCGGAGGTGCCTTCTGAGTTGGAATGTCGAATGATGGATGCGTCGTTGATTTTATATGCCGAGCACGAGTTTAATGCCTCGACATTTACGGCGAGAGTATGCGCTTCTACGCTTGCCGATTTTTATGGCTGTATTGCCGGGGCAATTGGCACTTTGAGCGGGCCTTTGCACGGGGGCGCGAACGAGCGGGCAATGGAATTGATCGAGCAGTTCGAGACGCCCGAAGATGCGGCAGCAGGTGTGCGAGAGATGCTGGCGCGCAGAGAGTTGATCATGGGGTTTGGACACGGGGTTTATCGCGTGCGAGATCCGCGCAATGCGATTATTAAACATTGGGCGCGTCAGGTGAGTGAAGCAATGGGCGATATGCGTCTGTACGAGATTTCTGAAGCGATTGAGCGGGTTATGTGGGATGAAAAAAAGTTGTTTCCAAATCTGGATTTTTATTCGGCAACAGCGTATCATATGGCCGGTATTGAGACGGCGCTTTTCACGCCTATATTTGTGCTCAGTCGCTGTAGCGGTTGGGCTGCTCATGTGATGGAACAGCGGGCGGATAATAGACTGATTCGGCCTCTGGCAGAGTACACGGGGGTAGAGGCGCGAGATTATGTGCCGATAGAAGAAAGGGGTTAATAGCTTGAGGATTGCCATGGATGATAGAACACCGGATAGAGAACTGGTGACTATCGCACAGTACGTGCTGGATTGTGAAGTGAATTCCGAGGAGGCTTTTCAGACAGCTCGATTGTGTCTGATGGATAGTTTGGGATGTGCGGTGTTGGCATTGCGGTTTTCTGAGTGTGCGAAGATGCTCGGTCCCGTGGTGCCGGGAACAATTGTGCCGCACGGTGCGCGGGTGCCGGGTACGGATTGCGAACTCGATCCTGTAACTGCCGCGTTTAATATTGGGACACTGGTGCGGTGGCTGGATTTTAACGATACTTGGTTGGCGGCGGAGTGGGGCCATCCTTCGGACAATCTGGGTGCAATTCTCGGGGTGGCGGACTGGATGTCGCGCACGCAACGGGCACAGGGGAGAGATACACTGGTGATGCGGGATGTGCTCGTGGCGATGATCAAGGCGCATGAGGTTCAGGGCGTGATGGCATTGGAAAACAGTTTTAATGCCCGGGGACTGGATCATGTGATTTTGGTGAAGTTGGCGAGTGCGGCGGTTTCTGCTGGGCTGTTGGGTTGTGATGAAGGGCAGGTTGTCAATGCATTGTCGCAGGTGTGGTGCGATTTGGGTCCTTTGCGAACCTATCGGCATGCGCCCAATACGGGTTCGCGCAAGAGTTGGGCGGCGGGAGATGCGACAGCGCGTGGCGTATTTTTGGCATTGCAGACAAGGCGCGGCGAGATGGGATATCCAACGGCTCTGTCAGCGCCTGTGTGGGGTTTTTACGACCGCTTGTGGAATGGAGATCGGTTTCGGTTTCAGCGCGTGTACGGTTCTTATGTGATGGAAAATGTGTTGTTCAAGGTGTCTTTTCCCGCTGAATTTCACGCACAGACAGCGGTAGAAGCCGCGTTTGCTTTGCACAATGAGGTGGCGCCGCGTTTGGAGGCAGTGGAGCGGGTGGTGATTGAGACACACGAAGCTGCCGTAAAAATTATCGATAAGACCGGTCCGCTGTACAATCCCGCAGACCGGGATCACTGTTTGCAATATATGGTGGCGATAGGGCTGATTTTTGGCGATTTGACTGCAGATGACTATGAAGAAGAGCGCGCAGGGGACGCGCGCATTGATCTGTTGAGAAAAAAGATGGTGGTGACGGAAAATGCGCGGTTTACGCGGGATTACCACAATCCTGACAAGCGGTCTATTGCCAATACCGTGCAGGTGTTTTTCAAAGATGGATCGGCGACAGAGGCCGTGACGGTGGAATATCCCATCGGGCATCGAAGAAGGCGGGAGGAGGCCGCGCCCTTGCTAGTGGAAAAGTTTGTGGAAAATATGACAACGCGGTTTGAGGCGCAGCAGGTACAAGATATTTTGGCTGTGTTTGAAAGTTCGGCTTTGGATACTATGCCCGTGTGGGAATTTATGGATATGTTGCAAGTTCGTAAATAGCGTATTTCCTATTGCACAATGGCGGGGTTCTGACTACATTTGGATTAAGGTAATAGGAGACCTAAAAATAAAGGAGTATAGAAGGATGGCTGGACATTCTAAATGGGCAAATATCAAGCATCGCAAGGGCCGTCAGGACGCGGCCCGAGGCAAGGCGTTTACCAAGCTGATTCGAGAGATTACCGTGGCTGCCCGCGAGGCTGGTGGCGATGAAGCGAACAATCCGCGTCTGCGTGCGGCTGTTCTGAGTGCGAAGGCGGAAAATATGCCTATGGTCAATATTGATCGCGCGATTAAAAAGGGTACGGGAGAGCTTGAAGGCGAGTCTTATGAAGGTGCGATTTACGAGGGCTACGGACCGGGTGGTGTGGCCATGTTTGTTGAAACTCTGACAGATAATCGCAACCGCACGGTGTCCGAAGTGCGGCATTTGTTTAGCAAATACAACGGCAGTATGGCCGAAAGTGGTGCCGTGGCATGGGTGTTTGAGCAAAAGGGCCTGATTTCGGTGCCCAAAGAGGGTGTGGAAGAGGATGAGATAATGCTGGTGGCGTTGGATGCTGGCGCCGAGGATATTGCAGAAGAAGAGAATGTCTATGAAGTTTATGCATCCCTGCCCGATTTTGAAAGCGTTCGCAAGGCGGTTGAAGAGGCGGGTATTGAGATTGAGCGCGCTGAATTGACGCGCGTTCCGCAAAGTACTGTGCCCGTTGAAGGCAAAATCGCGCAGCAATTGTTGGCCTTGATGGAAATGCTCGAAGACAATGACGATGTGCAGCGGGTATATGCCAATTTTGAGATTGACGATAGTGAACTATCAGCCCTGACAGCTTGATTTCCCCTCCCCCTTCACACTTTCTACTTCACACTGCATAGTCCGTATTTTTTATCTGCGTTTATCTGCGAAAAACGCTCAAATTATTCGCGTTTTTTTCTGCGGATAACACTTCAAAAGGTGGTCCGCGTGATCATTCTGGGTATTGATCCGGGTAGTGTGGTAACCGGTTTTGGTCTGGTTGAGCACCAGAACCG
>JAPPIE010000256.1 GCA_028874765.1 Gemmatimonadota bacterium | reverse complement strand
GCGCGATAGAGTTGCTCGAGCAAGATCACACGCGCCAATTCGTGCGGAAAAGTCATAGGTGAAAGTGACAGATGCCAATCTGCACGCGACAAAACTCGAGATGCAAGCCCAAAAGGGCCGCCAATGAGAAAAACGAGGCGGTTTTTTCTTTGTACACGCATAAGGTTCAATCGTTTGGCTAAGGCTTCAGAACGACACAATTTGCCAGAAGGCCCGAGAGCAACCACAGTGGCATCTGGATGCAGCGCGCTTAAAAGGCGGTGGCCTTCTTTCTCGATAATATCAGACACACGGGCATTTTTGCCCGCGCGCTCTTCGCGCACTTCAATCTCATCATAAGCGACGTAGTGTTGCAGCCGCTTGATATAATTTTGTGCGGCATCCCGATAACACGCGTCTTTGAACTTACCCACAGTGAGCAAAGTGATCTGCATATTTGTCATTATACACAGATTAGATATGTTTTACAAGAAACTTGTTCACCGCCCAAAAAAACGGTATAATATCAGAATGCAAAAATTTTCTCTCACCCCCTTCTACTCGGAAGTGAACGCATGCTTTCTCGATTTTTGACATTTTTAACGATCTGCATGCTACATGGATCAACCAGTGCCGAGTTGTACATGTCCGTAGATGATATCCAGCGCGGCATGAAAGGCGTGGGGCGCACGGTATTTCAAGGCACCCGCATCGATACATTTGGCGTTGAAGTATTAGGTGTCTTACGCAATGTATTTGGTCCAAAAAGCGATATGATTCTCGCTCGTCTGTCCGGCGGTCCCATGGCGCAAACCGGCGTCATCGCCGGCATGAGTGGCAGCCCGGTATATATCGAAGGCAAACTCGTCGGCGCAGTCGGCTACAGCATTGGTGCATTCGCCGAAGAGCCAATCGCGGGGATCACGCCAATTGGCGAGATGATGACGGTACTCCAGCGCGCATCGCGGGATACCATGTCGAGCGCGACATTTGGATCCGCGCCCTGGGATGGACAAATAGCTGGTGTACACGGCGGTGTGCTAAAACCCGTGGCTGTACCTCTGATGCTTTCGGGATTTGCCCCGCAAGTCGTTGCGGAATTTCGCGAAAAACTGTCAAAATACGGCCTGTTGCCCATGCAGGGTGGAGGAGGAACAGACCCATCCCTGTCTGTCGGTCCATTTGAACCGGGCGCACCTCTGGGCGTGCAATTGGTTCGGGGCGATCTCAGTGTCACGGGCATCGGCACGCTGACGCATCGCGTGGGCAATAAAGTCGTGGGGTTTGGTCATCCCCTGTTATTTGGTGGCCGCACGGCCATGTCTATGACCGCAGCATTTATTCACGAAGTAATCTCCAGCCAGATGCTTTCGTTTAAGGTGGGCACTGCATCGCAACATATCGGTGTGATCTTGCAAGACCGCGCACCGGGCATTGCTGGCTTGATAGGATCTGAAGCAGAAATGATGCCCGTGCGTATCTCTGTCGTATCTCCCGACCACGACGCTTCGTTTAATATGGAGGTATTTCGCCACAGAGAATTGGGACCGTTACTGGTGCGGATGGCTGTAGCAACCTCCGTTATCTCCGCTGAAAAATTGACGGGTGAAACCACTGTAGCAGGACAATTGACATTGCACATGCCCAAACGCGAACCCGTGATTCTAAAAAATAAATACGCAGGTGCTCAGGGGCTTGGGCTGGCGGTGCTGGGCTTAACACAACCCCTTTCACAAGTGATTCAGAATCCTTTTGTCGAAGCCAATATTGACTCGGCTGTATTTCAATTATCCGTTGAGGAACGCGCCCAAAGTGCCCGTATTGAGGGGCTGCGATTGGATCGTTTGCAATACGAACCGGGCGATACAGTACATGTCTCTGTTGCCCTATCTCCATTGCTGGGCAAGCGCGAAATCGTAGATATCGCCCTGCCAATCCCCGAGTTTATAACACCGGGGCGTTTGATATTGCAGGTTGTGAATGAGCGACAACAGCAATCACAAGATATAAAACGCACCGCATATCAACCCAAAACACTGGAAGAACTGATTGATCTGATCCAGAAATCGGGACGCAATGATGTACTCGTTGCGCGATTTATCGCTTCCCGCCCCGGCGTGACAATGGGCGGACGCGAAATTTCGGGATTGCCCACGTCGGTTCTCTCAGCACTATCGCTGGCGCGCGGATCAGATGTCGTGCAAAAATCACAGCAGTCGGTATATAGCCAAAAACACGTACGGACTAACTATGTCTTGACCGGCAATCAAACGGCACTTCTGGTCGTGGGCAAAGACGGTAGTGCAACTTTTTCAGGCAGGAGAGGTTCGGGTGAAGAAAAAAGATAGAATATTGAGATCGGGGATGACACATGTGCTGCTTTTTGTCCTCCTTGGAACAATCGCAAACGCAGTGTCGCCCAAAATTTGGCGAGAAGATTCACAGACGGCTTTCCTGAAAGGAGAACCCGATGGCGTGTCGCTCACGCGGGAAGGCACAGTGACGTTAGCACCATCTTATAAACGGGTAGCAGATACAGGTGAAGACTTTGTATGGGCACTATCAGTAGATAAAAACAAAACCCTGTACATCGGAACCGGCAACGAAGGTCGAATCTACATGCTCAAGCCCGACAGCGATCGGGCAGAATTGTTATTTGATTCCCCTGAAGTTCACATATTTAGCCTCGCCATTGGTATAGATGGCGCGCTCTATGCGGGCACATCGCCAGACGGGCTGATTTATCGCATCGCACCAGGACGAGAACCCACGGAATTTTGTCAGACAGGTGATCGCCATGTATTTGCAATAGTCGCACGTCCGGGCGGTGGATTATACGCGGGTACAGGCGGTGACCGCGGGCGCGTTTTGAAAATTGACAAACAGGGCAAAGTCGTCGCACTGTACGCGAGCAAGGACCCCAATGTGGTATCGCTCGCGATAGGTGCTCAAGGCGAAATTTATGCGGGCACAGACAACAGCGGCCTGATTTATCGGGTGCGCGATCAGGGTGGTACAGATGTGCTTTACGATGCCCGGGAAAAAGAGATTCACTCGCTGAGTGTAATGCCCAATGGCACAATTTACGCAACAGCGATGGCGCAAAGCGGTCGAACAGAAGGAAATGGGAGAGAGCAAAAAGGATCAGATCAATCCGGTGCAACACTGTATGCGATCCAACCTTCGGGATTGGCAATGCGACTGTGGAATACGAATGATCCGATGTTGTTAGATTCTGTAATTAATGCCAATGGAACAGTAACAGTAGTCACGGGAAAACACGGCCGCGTACATCGCGTTTGGCCCGATGGCAACGCCACTTTGCTCACAGTATTAAAAGATGTAAATCCCTGGGTAATGATTGCCGCACACAATAATGCAATGTGGATTGGATGCAGTGGATCCGGTGAAATTTATCGAATAAAAAAAGAATTTGTCAGAGAAGGGCAACTCACTTCTGAACCACAGGATTTTGATCGGGTATCGCATTGGGGGCGCGTATCGTGGCAAAGCGAAACGCCAGCAGAAACATCGGTCGCTGTTCAAACGCGGTCCGGCAACAGCGAAGAACCCGATGATACATGGAGCGCGTGGTCAGAGCCAATCACCACATCGGGAAAACCCATTACCAGTCGCCCTGGGCGCTTTTTGCAATATCGGTTGGTTTTGAAGACACAATCAGAAAATGCGACACCTCTGGTGCGTTTTATCAAACTCGCGGGCTTGCAAGACAATGTTCATCCCAGAATATTACGGGTTAAAGCCGAGGCCGATCTGTCTGGCAACGAAGGTGAAAATCCGGAATTTATGGAAAAAGGCATGTGGAAAATTGATTGGACTGCCGGTGATGCCAACGACGATACCTTGATTTATACCCTGTATTTTAGAAGTATTGACGAATCGCACTGGCGGCTGTTAAAAGACGATTTGAAGACCTCACATTATTTTTGGCACACCCAAGCTGTTCCCGATGGCACAGTCGAAGTTAAGGTCGTAGCATCAGACCGATTGGACAATCCCGTCGAATTAACAGCCGAGGCGATCAGTGCGCCCTTTGATATTGATAATTCGGCACCAACTGTGCAGTTGCACGACATAAGGCAGATCGACAAAAACATAAGCGTAACCGGTTCAATCCAGGACGCTGCCACTGCAATTCACAAGGCAGCGTACTCACTCAACTCCGACGATTGGAAGGTAATCTTCCCCACAGACCAGATATTTGATTCGCCGACAGAGACACTGAATTTTTCCATTCAAAATCTGAAAACTGGCTCTTATACACTCGTAGTGAAAGCGGAAGATGCACTGGGCAACGTGGGGGTTGGAAAAACCGTTTTTGAAGTGAAATA
>JAPPIE010000375.1 GCA_028874765.1 Gemmatimonadota bacterium | reverse complement strand
CGCAGCCGAGCGCAGAGATCGCATCGGCGTGCATTTGATCGACGTGTATAAAGAGTATATTTGGTTTCATGATTACTCCCACATTCTTCTTCTGTGGTTCACCTCGCCGCCTGGGGCAACGTATCCGTCATCCTTTGAACACCTGATGGTTCAACAAGCACCGTCGCATCGGACGCGCTCTGCTGTTTTCGATCTACCGTGACATCCACACCAAGAGCGATACCCTTGTCCTCGTGGCGAATCTCGAGCGCGGGACCACGATCGGGATTTAACTCCCCCCGAATAATCCAATCGCCCAAACAAATCCAACCATCTCTCTGAACAGGGTCTTGAAACCGCGCGTCATCTTCCCGGTCACGCACCTGAAAAACAGCGAGAAAACGCATAATATTGCACGCTCTCTCGGGCGAGACTGTAACGTGCCACTGATCGGGAAAAACCGCCATATTTTTCCCCAAAAAAGTCTTATTACCCCCCCAGTTGACAGCGGGCGGATCAAAAACCGTATCGATCTCAATATGCAATTTTTGTGACCCAAAAATATTCACCTGACTGCGCGCAGTACGGGTTTGAGTATGTAACCGCTGATGGCAAACATCAGCAGTAATTTCCCGATCCCCGTGTATAAGCCATTGCCAGCAAGCGTCGTGATCGGCTTCCAAATCGTCGTAAACCACCAGAACATCTGGCCTCAAAAGCACCAGATGCCGGCGAAAACGCCCGAGACCCGCATCCCCATACGCATGGGACGCATCGCCGAGCGCGTAAGCCATGTGTTCACCATTGAGAAACCGGGAAATTATACCATAACTCTCAGCACCTCGGGGCTGACCCTTGCCATCTATGAGAACCGAATTGTGTCCCCGCGTAGCTCTGTACCACTGCTTTGAATGATCGTCACCCGCAGACGTGTAATACCCCGAATTCCTGAAAAGAGGCTCCCCTCCATAAAAAATATTGAACCCATTCTGACACTCGTGAGAATGGAGAAGCGAGCCGTAAGGACTGGACCGCATACCCACCATGAGATCTCGTCGGGTATTTGCGAGATCCGTATGCAGCGACACAATACCAACATCGGCAAAACATCTCGCCTGCGGCAATGCCCTGGGCGAACGCGGGCGCGGTCTCGCCGTTTGATCTTTGAGCTTGTGCCAGATAAGCAACGGATTGCTCTCCTCTCCTGCCTCTTCCCGCCACTGCTGCACGTACCACGCGGCATGTGGATCGTCAAACCGAACAGCCATATCCTCTACAAAATCGAGATGATTACCCGTCGGATGCGCCTTCAATTCCGTACCATCGCCAAAGCCATCCGACCGCGAATGGGGCGGCCATGTATAAAGCAAAAAACCGGCACTATTTTTATACCATGCCTCCTGGAAAAGATCCACACCACTGAGTTCTCCAATGCGCGAAGGGAGAACCAGCAAAGTTTCGACATTCGTCCCAAAATAAGAATTGCCATTTGCCCAGCCTCCATCAACACCTCCCATAAGAGGAAAGCGGGCAATCCAGAGCTCGTACACAAAGCGCACCCACTGTGCCGCATCGGGATACGCGTGCAAAAGAGCAAAAGCGACTTCGGAAAATTCGATAAGCAGGTGTTGCCAGAAATGGCTGCGAAAAACCAGCGTCTCGATCTTATTCGTCTCCTCCCTGAAAAATCGCTCTGCCCGCACAACCATTGCCGTGCGAAGGCACGCGCGCTGGGACTCCGTAAGCAAATCAAAGCAAGAATCGTAAACACCCGCCATAACCCGCATACAAGACCCATCGGCAAAATCGCTAATAACGGGATTGGTGTACCCATCTGCATCCCAACTCGCAACATGAAGCCCGCGGCGTATCGCCTCCCGAGCATAACACTCCTCACCCGAAAGCAAATAAGCCGGAATAAGCCACTGCACCGCCGAAGCCATGCTACCCGCAAGCGCTTTACTACCCCACCTGTGAAATTTGAAAACCTGATACGCGTCTTCCCCTTTATCCGGCGGCATCGCGTCGTCTTTCAGCGGCGCATCGAGAAACTGATCCGCACGCGACGTAAACCGCTTGCTATGACCTTTGAAGTCTCCCACTCCATCTGGCAACACCCAGAGACGGGGATGCGTCTTAGGACAAGCCGCAATCACATCCGTAGCCGACGGAGTCTCCATACACCGAACGGAACCAGTAATCTCAAAATCATATCTATCAGACCAGCGATAGGTATCACCATCTATTGACGTGCCGTATTGCCAATACCATACCCCGGACACAAGTTCTCGATGCGGATTGAACATCGCCCAGGGAAAACCCTCTTCTACAATAGTACTGCATTCTGGAAAACCGGAACCTTGAGACAAACGAACCGCGTACCGCACATCCTCGCCCTTCTCAGCGGGCCAGAGCAAAGGCGGGGGATTGCGGTCAACGCGCTTGTTATTAATCGGAGACGGCGCAATGCGCGGTTGGGCGTGGATGACTTTCATAAAAATGGACTCACAGCTTTTGGTGATCACTCAAGTAGCACTGTCATAATAATCGGCGCAAAGAATGAATACAAGAAGGAAATGCAGTCCCACATTGACCAGCCATATTGAATGTGGTATATTTTTTTCGATTACACACTAAAAATAAAGGGATAAGATATGGCCCAGATGATACAGTTGCAGAACAGCGATGAATCGTTACGCCGGATGATCGAAACGTGTCGGAATCAAAATGAAGAATGCGTAATTCAGGATAATCAGAATCGTCCTGTAGCGGTTATGATGCCCATTGAACGCTATGAATCCTATCAGGCTTATCTGAAGCAGAGGGAGAAAAATTTTGCGATTCTCGATACAGTAGCTGAAGACCTTAAAAATTATGAACCTGATTTTATAGAGAGTCAGATCGAAAAAGCCGTACAAGAAGTGAAAGCCGAAGCTAAAAAGCAATAACAGGTAAGCTCATTTATGCCCCGTGTTGTACTTGATGTAAATGTTTTGGTGAGCAGTTTGATTAATCCCCGAGGTTCCACAGGTCAAATACAGGGCGCGTGGCGGCGAGATGAAGTCAGTGTGATTACATCAAAGGCTATTATAACCAAAACTGAGGAAGTTTTACGTCGTCCTCACATTTTTGCTTTATTTCCTCCTTCTCGGGCAGAGGCGCGTATTCAGGGACTAATTGCGTTGCTTCAAAATCAGACCATTCTAACGCCTCACACACTCAACCTGATGGTCATAGAAGATGATCCCGAGGATGATAACATTATCATTGCAGCAGTTGAAGGCAACGCGGATTGTATTGTTTCCGGTGATCGTCATCTTACGAATTTGAAATCATATCAAGGTATTCCAATTTTATCGCCTGCTGAATTTTTGGCTCATTACAAGATTGGTTGAATATGAAAGTTCAAAAATTCACTCTGATTATCGCTCCCGATCCAACAGAAGAAGAAGCAAATAAACTCTACGGCGTTATTGACGACGGGACACTTGCCACTATCGCCAATATTCCTCAAATTCATTTTCATCGAGAAGCGATAACAATGGATAGTGCAATTCGATCAGCAATAGCCGATGTGAAGTCTCTGGGTCTGGATGTTCTGCGCGTTGAGTGAGCCAGAAGCTATCGCGTCACTGGCATAAAAATAGAGAAAATAGCAAAAGCCGATGTCTGAGTGACATCGGCTTTTGTATTACCGGGCATCGCTCAAATCTTACTGCGTCTGGTACATCACAAAATCGCTATCGGGAGAGACCGCCTTTAGAAGTTGGTCGAATTTTTCGAGCGTAGGCACTGACGTGCCCTGTTCGTATCGCGCATAAGCATTGCGGGATTGGACACCGAGGCGTTGGGCAACTTCAGATAATGACAAACCTCTTTTTTCACGCTGACGGCGGAGCATAAGGCTAACCATTGCGCGTGTATCCGAAGATCTGACTTCAAAAGTGCCGCGTTTTACGGAGTGAACTTCGACTGAAAATTCTGGGCGATTGACCAGTGTCTCTATCAAATCTTTGACCATAACACATGCTTCTTTTTTAGTATATCCCTGAGTCATAGCGTCGAGCATTGGGATTTCCGCAAGCCAAAAATTTCCATCCTTATAAATTTTCCCTTGAAATCGCATGTCATTCAAAATCGCAACGTAAACACCGTCTCTTCTTCCGGTTTAGATTGAACACTGATCGTCCCGCGATGAACGCGCATAATCTGTCTGGAAAGCGCGAGACCTATACCCGAACCATCGCGTTTGGTCGTAAAAAACGGAATAAAAATCCGTTCCTGCACATCTTCCAAAATACCTGGCCCATTGTCCTGCACGCGGATGACAACCCGGCCTCGTCCATCGAGTTGTGCCG
>JAPPIE010000338.1:32239-35272 GCA_028874765.1 Gemmatimonadota bacterium | reverse complement strand
AATATGTCAGATTCTCGACCAAATATCCTGCTCATCATGACCGACCAGCAACGCGGCGACTGCATAGGTCTCGACCCGTGTAGTCCACCGTGTCTGCAAACACCCAACCTGGACTGGATTGCCCGCACGGGCACGCACTTTCACCGCGGATACTCCGAATGCCCCAGTTGTATCCCCGCTCGCCGCTGCCTGATGACCGGCACAGCACCTGCAGCAAATGGCGCTGTCGGATTCAAAAGTGCCCAGTGGCATCCACCTCACACCCTCGCTGCCGAATTGTCCAGGGCGGGATATCAAACAGAAATGATCGGCAAACTCCACCTATCCCCCGCCCGCAAGCGCTATGGCTTCGACCACATGCAACTGGCCGACGCCACCCGGGGCAGCCACAACGACTATGTCGAATGGCTACAGCAATACCACAAACGCAACGAAGTGCATCCCGGCATGGCCCACGGTATTTCCTCCAATGGATGGATCGGTCGCCCACACCACTTGCCCGAAGAACAGATGCACACCTTCTGGTGTATCGACAGAGCAATGGACTTTCTCCAAAAACGCGATCCCACGGTTCCGTTTTTTCTCAACATATCCCTTATAGACCCCCATCCCCCGCTTACCCCCCCGGCTCTCTATTACGACCGCTATATCCAACGGCGTTTGCCCGATCCCATCATAGGAGACTGGGCATCCGAATTTGACGGTCCTCAAAAAGGTCTCGACCCCAACGCCTGGCAAATTTGCCTTGACGAACACGACATGCGCTGTTCTCGTGCGGCTTATTACGGCATGATCAACTTTATAGACGACCAGATCGGCCGCCTCATCCAATATACCGGCGGTCTCAACAACTGCCTGACCATCTTCACATCCGACCACGGCGAAATGCTGGGTGACCACAATCTCTTTCGCAAAACCTGGCCATACGAAGCGTCTGCCCGAATTCCATTTCTCATGCGCGCGCCTAAAAACTGGGGGTACCCCGAAGAAATCACTTGCAAAAGCCCCGTCGGCATCCAGGACATTATGCCCACTATCCTCGATGCGGCCGACATCGATATCCCCGATATCTGCACGGGCAAAAGCCTCCTGCCCGTCATGCAAGGCGACACTGATCGCGTGCGGGAATTTCTACATGGAGAACACGCTGGCTGTTATAACTACAACCACGGCAACCACTATGTCACAGATGGACACCACAAATACATCTGGTATTCTCAAACGGGTGAAGAACACCTTTTCAACCTGGACGAAGATCCCCATGAAATGCGCGACATTACGCGCAATCCCAACTCTGAAATACAACCCTGGCGAAATCGCCTCATCGAATTCCTCAAAGACCGTCCAGAAGGTTTTACCGATGGCACGCATTTAATCCCCGGCCAGCCCCACGAAGAACTCCTGCCAGGCTATGACCCCGAAGCGACCTACCCGTATTTGTGAGGAATTACCGACCTTTCATCTCAACCGCCCGACACAACGGGCGGTTTTTTTTATATCTTTTGAAGCAACTTCTGTGCATCTTAACGGTTAAAATAAGAGTAATCCATTCCCTCACTCGAGGAGACGCCAAATGATATTGCGAATGCTATTAATTCTCATATTTGTCACACCAACAGATATAGTATCGGCAAATATCGATTCTTTACTCATTGCAGCCTCAGATACGACGCGTGCGTTTGATGAACGCGAGTCGCTGTTAAAAGAGGCTACAAAAAGCGACCCAGCGGGACGCGCGGCCCACGCGCTGGGTGAATTGTATATGTTGCAGGGAAAAAGTCATGTACACAGTGCAGAGCGATGGTTGAAAAGAGCGATGCAAAAACAGCCGAATAATGGGAATATTTTGACCTCGCTGGCCGAGTATTACTGGCGCATCGGGCGGCGAACAACCGCAATCGTATATGCCAAACGGGGGATTGAACGCGATCCCGACAATATAGGACCATTGTATTGGGCGGCGCGCTTTGAGATGTGGAATATGACGCGGTATCTCGATGCCGAGCGCAGAATTGTGAATTATGGTTCGGATTTCAATAGATACAGGAGAACGGTCAGAACATTGAGTTTGGAGAATTACGGCATTGAAGCACGCGATGCGGCCATTGGATATTTAACGCGTGCAATTGACAAAGATCCCGACCACTGGCCCTCACACCACTTATTGGGGCTGGTCTATTACGAAGGCCGAATGGCTCGTGAATTGATTCCCCTATTTGAAAATTATGTACAACGGCATCCCGACAATGCCCATGCACATTTTTTTGTCGGATTGGGTTATCAAGCTGAGGATCGATTGCAGGATGCGTATGCAGCCTATACCCGGGGACTTGCGCGCATGGCAGAAAAAGAGCAACGCTTTATGATGGGCGTGTTTGTGCTCGCCGATCCCGACTCAACTGCGCCAGATTACGCGGCGATTCGCAAATTCTGGACGGGTCGCGATCCATTGTACTTGACCGAATACAACGAGCGATTACTCGAACATTGCCGGCGTGTGGCTTATGCCAATTTGCGATTTGGCGACCCCCTCAAGGGCATTCCCGGCTGGACAACGGATAAAGGCCAGGTTTATATCCGCTATGGTCATCCAGTATCTCTGGTCGCGCGGCCTGCGGAATTTCATACCGGCGTGGATTTGCCCGGATATATGCAGGATTATCTGGCATGGCGGGCGCGGTGGCAGATGATGTCGCACAATTACGAACACCGGAAGGAATTGTGGCGATACGAAGGCTTTACCATCATTTTTGAAAATACGGACACGCGCGATCACTGGAATTTCCGCCTGGGCTGGTTGGATTCTGAAATGAATCCCATGGGCTTTAAGATGTTTGTCGAGCGCAAATCCGACCATTTTCGAGACCCGTACTGGCACGAGCGATACAACGCGCCACATCAGATCGCGCAGTTTCGCGGAGAAGACGACAAAGCGCGTGTTGAAGTGTATTATGCCCTGGACGCCGATGAGGTCGAAACAAAAGACCTCCGCGCAGGCATAAAAGGCGTCAATTTGCGTCAGGGCCTGTTCCT
>JAPPIE010000338.1:25259-32139 GCA_028874765.1 Gemmatimonadota bacterium | reverse complement strand
CAAAAGACCTCCGCGCAGGCATAAAAGGCGTCAATTTGCGTCAGGGCCTGTTCCTCTTTGACGCCCAATGGGATACGTTGCGCCGGGATATAGGTCGGGTGCAGCGCATGCCCATTGTGAAGTACGACGCACTCGGCCTGGGTTATTTGCTGGCGGGAGATCGGCTCAATTTGAAAGCTGGGCGTTATTATCTATCGGCAGAAGTGGAGGATCGCGCAAAAAAATCTGTGGGTACATTTCGAGATACGCTCGATGTGAGACAATTTTCAAAAGACCAACTGGATGTCAGCGATTTATTGATCGCGCGGCGTATCGTTGAGCGCGAAGACCGCCCCTTTGGTCGCAATCGCTTTCTCATATTGTCAAATCCCCTGCGGCAATATGAGCACAACGGTCAAGCCGTGGTGTATTTTGAGGTTTACAACTTACAGCGCGACAACTTCGGCGCAACCCATTACAAACTCACCTTTCAAGTGCGGGCACTGAGCGATGCCGGAGATGTAGAGCAGGCGGATTGGGTAACAGCCGTGTCTTACGAACAACGCGGCAACCGCGACTGGGAGCCGTTGTTTTTGGCATTGGCACTGGATAAAACCATGCCGGGGCCCAAAGCACTGCGCGTGGTGGTCGAAGATTTGCAAACTCTGGAAACAGCGCGTTCTACAACGCGGTTTCGCGTGATGTGGTAGTCCTATAGACTAAATTGTAACCCAATCTTCACCCTCGCTTAATACGATAGAAACAATGATACCTTATTTTTTAGTGTCATTATTCTGCGTTCCGTTCAGCAAGGAGTTGGGTTATGTTCAACGCCTCATCCAAAAAATCAGATACCAGTCTCGAATACTATCTCAAAGAACTCTCCCATTCACACCCCCTTTCTGCGTCAGAAGAATTTGAACTCGCCGTCAAAATGAAGCGAGGTGACATCAACGCGCGCAATCGCCTGATCAAAGCCAACTTGCGTTTTGTGGTCAACGTGGCTCTGAAATACCGCAATCAAGGTGTGGCCCTGGCCGACCTGATCAGCGCCGGCAATGTGGGACTCATCACAGCTACCGAACGCTTTGACGAAACACGAGGTTTCAAATTTATCTCTTATGCCGTCTGGTGGATTCGCCAATCTATTTTACAAACGCTCGCCGAACAGGGGCGTATGATCCGTTTGCCCATCAATCAACTGGATCTGCTGCGTCGAATTAAAAAATTTAGCGACGAGTATCAATCCAATAAAGGCCACATGCCCACAGAGGCAGAAATCGCCAATGAATTTCAAATCACAGAAGACCAGGTCATCGATATGCTGTCTCATAGTCTGATCGTATTTTCTCTGGACAAACCAATTCACGACGAAGATGCAACCCTCATCGATTTGATGCCCGACGAAGATCAGGCCCCACCAGACGCTGCAATATTTCACAATGCCCTGCGAGAAGAAGTCAACGATCTGCTCCATACCCTGGATAATCGCGAAGCCGACGTCATCCGTCTCTATTTCGGCCTCGACGGCTCCAGTTGGACACTTCAGGCCATAGCCAACAAATATAGCCTCACGCGTGAGCGCGTGCGCCAAATCAAAGAAAAAGCCCTGCGCAAATTGCGTCACCCCTCCCGAGGCCGCAAACTCATCGCGTACGCAGAAGCGGGATAATCTGCTATATCCCAATAAAAATGCAAAAGCCTTTGAAGCGCGTGTCTTCAGGGGCTTTTTTTAATATCTAACGCCAAAACTTGATTTGTCTGAAGTTGTTATATACATTGATGTACAGGAGGAAAAATGAAAACTGTTACATCTACTGAATTTCGTCAGCATGCGACGGCGTATTTAAATGCTGTTGAACAGGGCGAGACATTTCGTATTTTGCGGCACGGCAAGCCTGTTGCCGATCTAAAACCTGTAAAAACAAGCAACGCCGTTCCTTCCTGGAAACGGTGTATTGAACCGATCACGCTAAAAGGTATTTCTGTTTCGGATATGATAATAAAAGAAAGAGATGAGTACGAACGATGAATGTTTTTTGAAAGTCACTTTTTACCGAGACCCACAGGAGGAAAGCAATGGACGTTTTGGAAGCCATTCACACGCGGCGCACAATTTTTAAGTTCAAACCGGGCGGTGTACCCAAAAATGTAATCGAAAAAATTTTTGAAGCCGGTCTGTGGGCACCCAATCACCATTTGACAGAACCGTGGCGGTTTGTAGTCCTGGGAGAAGAAACCAAAGAAATACTGGCGCAACGCTACAGCGAAATTCAGGAGGCAAAAGCCGCTGAAGGTGCCAGCGACGAGGC
Organism: Gemmatimonadota bacterium; assembly: GCA_028874765.1. Lineage (GTDB taxonomy): Bacteria > Latescibacterota > UBA2968 > UBA2968 > UBA2968 > VXRD01. Next base: position 29,848 of record JAPPIE010000338.1, on the reverse strand, counting down.
CAGGCGCATATTAAAAGATGCCGGTTATGACAAGTTCATGTCAAAGCCCACAATTATTGCGGTGGCGTGTTTGCAAGATGGCGATGACATCAAGAACAGAGAAGATTATGCGGCTGCGTGTTGCGCCATGCAAAATGTACAGTTGGCTGCCTGGGCAGAAGGGGTTGGCATGCAGTGGAGCACGGGGCCGATCACGCTGGAAGAAAACACCTACAAATTGCTGGGTGTAGATACCGGAAACGAATACATCATCGGATTTTTCTATACCGGATATCCCGATGAAATTCCAGAACCGAGGCGCAAGCCCCTCGAAGAAGTACTGAGCTGGACGGATTGATTCCGCTAACCATGAATGGCTTTGAATTTTTTATCCTCTATCGCCTGCCCTATTTTGCATTGCCTTTCTATCTTATCATGCTTGGCGTGCGAATATGGGTGTGGATGCGGTTTTACAACCCCGCGCTCAAGCTATTGCCACGCGCCAGAGGATCTGTATATGGCGTGTGGAAGCAGCAGTACCGCCCAACCATTCACATTTTTCCCGGATCGCGCTCACAAAGCACAGAATGGAAGCGTGCGATAAAAGGCTTTGTTTTTTTTATTGGTCTCTATAAGCGCGACAAAATACTGTGGCTGGGCTCCTGGTCCCTCCATTTGGGGCTGCTCCTGGTAATTGTTGCCCATGTCCGCGTGATTTTGCCGCTTGACCTGGACCCAATCTGTTTGCGCATCGCATTGATCGGCAGTGGATTGATGGCAGTGTCGGGCACTTATTTATTGCTGCGTCGGATAATCGTTCAACGCGTGCGAGAAATTACAGACTTTCGGGACTATCTCGCGGAATTCATCCTCCTGTTTTTTTCTGCGACAGCATTTCTCGTGATGCTAGACGGTGGCGTGTCATCCGAAACCTTGCGCCACTATGTATCTGGGCTGTTGATGAACACAGTGGAAGTTATTGAAGTGCCACACATTTTTGTCTGGCACATGCTCGCCGCCCAGCTCTTATTGATGGTGATCCCATTTTCCCATCTGTTGCATCTGGGCGGGATTTTTTTCAGTCGAGAATTTCTGGGCACATCCGATACATTTGCTGGAGAATTTGGATCGGGATTTTCAGGATTAAAGGATGAGCAGGATAAAAAGATGAAAAACTCGTAGGGGCGGTGCGTGAACGGGTCTGGACAGCGCCCCGTTGTACACCGCTCGTGCCCGCCCATCGCAGGGATTGAACGAATGGAACGAGAAAAAAAATACATTCCATCGGGCCTGGCTGGCACGTATATGCGGCGCATTGCCGAATCGGATCCGTTTGTCCGCGAGATCCAGGATGAACCGTCGGCATTGCGTTTGTACATGGATACGTGTACCAAATGTGGGGTGTGTGCGCAGGAATGCCCGGTGTATTACGGGCAGCCCGATAAGCGTATGCATCCGGTGGAACGCTCTCGGCAAGTGATTCGTTTATACAAAAAATATACGACATTTTGGGGGCGATTTTGGAACGCCATTTTTCCAAAGCCAGATTTTGAAGATAATGATGCCGAGTTGTTTGCCGAGCGCATGTACGAGTGTTTGACGTGTCGGCGGTGTGCGGCATTTTGTCCTGTGGGAATCGATCATTCGGTGATCTCGCGCGTTGGACGCTCACTTGTCGATTTAATGGGTTTGACGCCGCCATCCCTTGCTCAGGGTACGCACAATTCGTTTGAAACAGGCAATTTGGAAGGTGCGTCAGCCGAGGCATTTTTAGACGCGATTCAATTTATCGAAGAAGAGCTCAAAGAAGAAACGGGACGAGATATTGCCATTCCCTTAGACCGCGAAGGCGCGGAAATTTTCTTTTTGCCACCATCGGGTGATGTGCTGGTTTATGCTGAAAACTTAATGGGTATGGCAAAAATTTTTCACGCCATCGGTGCCGATTGGACGATGAGCTCGCGGGCATTTGACGGATCGAATTTCGGATTTACGACCGGCAATAATTTTTCAATGAAGTACGAGAACAAACACTACATCGACGCATGCGAAAAATTGGGATGTAAGATCATGGTAATGGGTGAATGCGGACATGCGTATCGGGTGATGAAGTTCATGGCCAGCGAAGGACGCTGGTGGGGTGCATTGCCTTTTGAGATTACCAGTGGGTTTGAATATACGGCACAACTTATTCGCACGGGCAAACTGAAATTGGATCCTGGCAAAAATCCCGATCCCGTGACCTATCACGACGCTTGCCAATTTGCTGCCGGGTGCGGGATTGTTGAGGAACCCAGAGAGATTTTGAAAGCGGCCTGTACCGATTACCGCGAGATGCCCGATGGCGGGTACACGCAGTGGTGTTGCGGTGGTGGCGGCGGGTTATCGGCACTCCGCTCGGTGCGCGCATTTCGGATGGAGGTCTCGGGCAAAAAGAAAGCAGAGCAAATGCGCGAGACCGATGCGGAGATCGTATCGACCTCGTGTTTGCAGTGCCGCACACAACTCAAAGAAATCGCGCGCCATCACAAAATGCCACTAAAAATTACAGGTGTACACGAGTTGATCAACAATGCGATTGTACTGGAATAGCCTATAGCTCATGTCTGATTTAATTTACATGGACAACGCGGCGACGACGTTTCCAAAGCCCCCCAGTGTGCTGGAAGACGCGCTGGCATTTTATCGAAAATACGGGGTAAATCCCGGGCGCAGTGGCACGGATTTAGCGCGCGAGGCCGAGGCTATGGTCGCCGAAGCGCGTACATCACTCGCTTCGTTTTTTGGAGCCACGGGCAGTCCCGACCGGCTTGTGTTTACACACAATGCCTCGGATGCGTTGAATATTGCGATTCAGGGCACGTTGAAATCCGGCGATCACGTAATTACAACTTGTCTGGATCACAATTCGGTTTTGCGCCCGATATACCATCTCTCAAAATATGAGGGAATTGAGGCGGCTTATGTGGGCTTTGGGACAGATGGCTTTATCGACCCGGAGGATATTGATAGGGCGATCAGGCCAAACACAAAACTCGTCGTGATGACCCATGCATCCAATGTACTGGGCACTGTACAACCCGTATCAGCAGTCGGCACCATCTGCCGCGCACGCGGTGTAATTTTTTGCGTTGATGTGGCGCAAACAGCGGGCATGTTGCCCATTGATATGGAGGCGATGCAGGCCGATATCCTGTGTTTTACCGGACACAAGTCTCTCATGGGACCAACGGGGACTGGTGGGATGTACGTGCGCGACGGCGTGACAATTGCACCATTGCGATACGGCGGAACGGGTGTGCGATCGGAGTATCCCGATCACCTAAGCGAGTATCCCTGGCGATTGGAATGTGGCACGGGCAACCTGATGGGTATTGCAGGACTGTTGTACGCGCAAAAATGGATGCAACGCAAAGGCATAGAAAATATTCATGCACGCGAGATGGCTTTGTTCAAACAACTGGTCAATGGCCTGCGCGAAGTCGATGGGACCATTTTGTATTGCGCTGAAAATTTTGATCAACATGTGCCTGTGCTGTCGGCCAATATCGAAGGGATGACTGCAAACAATGTGGGCACCTTGCTGGATGTGAAGTTCAATGTGGCAACGCGTACGGGATTGCAATGCGCGCCAAAGGTACATGAAACTCTGGGCACAAAAGCGATGAAGGGCACTGTACGCCTTTCCCTGGGCCCCTTCAATACCGAAGCGCAGATTGAGACTGTAATTGAGGGCTTGAGCGATATTTCCCAACGGCACGGACGACGCGATGTACAATTGCACCAGCAGGTAAAAGGGCAGGTGCGGAATGGCGTATGAAATTGTGACGCTGGGCGGCAAAGAAATTGAGGTGGATGAAGATGGATTTATCCAACAGCCCGAACTTTGGGACGAAGATGTAGCGCGCGATCTGGCCCAACAAGATGGCATTGAAGAGATGAGCGAAGATCACTGGCAGGTCGTGTATTATATCCGCAATTATTGGTTGAAATTTGAAATCGCTCCATTGATCCGCCGCCTTTGCAAAGAGACAGAGAAAGATATCGATACAATTTACGATCTGTTTTCCGCAGGTCCCGCAGATGGCGCGTGCAAAATCGCAGGTCTGCCGACGCCTACGGGGTGTACGTGACTGATAAAAATGAGTTTTAACAAAACGAGGCGATTTCCCATTGGAAACCGCCTCCATTTTTTTAAGCAATGCACAATTGAACAACTCTATCCTGTACGCGCTTGAATATTCGACATATCTTCAATAATCGTGAGCAAACCCGAGTGGTCAAGTTCGCCGCGGCCTTTGACCATTGCGGTCTTAAAAAGCTCAAAAACCTCACTGGTAACGGGCAGGGGCACGTCGAAATCATTGCTCGTTTTCTGGATGATATTGAGGTCTTTGTAGTGCAGGCGAATGCGAAAGCCGGGATCAAAATCGCCATTGACCATGCGCTCGCCCCTGTTTTCAAGCACACCACAGCGGGCGAGGCCCCCACTGAGCACCTGAACGATTTTGATTGGATCAACGCCCGCTTTGGTACCCATTGTGAGGGCTTCTGATACACCGGCAATCGTGACGGCAACGAGGATTTGATTGCACGCTTTCACGGTTTGC
>JAPPIE010000338.1:17329-25159 GCA_028874765.1 Gemmatimonadota bacterium | reverse complement strand
TACACCGGCAATCGTGACGGCAACGAGGATTTGATTGCACGCTTTCACGGTTTGCCCTGCGCCGAGAGGTCCACACAAAATCGCGCTTTGACCCATAACGTCAAAGAGTGGTTTGACCGTGTTGAACGTGTCTTCATCGCCGCCAACCATAATCGAAAGGGTGGCGTTTTGGGCACCGATATCACCGCCGCTAACGGGTGCATCGAGACTTTGAACGCCTTTTTCCGCGAGCACCTCCCCCACCCTTGTGGTGACACTGGGCGCAATAGTACTCATATCGACAAAAATCAGACCTCCGTGCGCGCCTTCAATAATGCCGCCTTCGCCTAAAGCGACACTCTCGACATCGGGCGAATCGGGCAACATAGTGATAACAATATCGCTTTGTTCCGCCACCTCCTTGCCAGAGTGCGCTTCTGTAGCCCCTCTACCAACGAGTTCATCAACCGCATCTCGATTGCGGTTGTGTACGACGAGACCATATCCAGCATCTATCAAATGACCGGCCATCGGCTTACCCATGATCCCGAGACCGATAAACCCAATTTTTGGCTTCGACATGTATTAAACTCCTTTCAACGAAAAATATAATTTGTCAAAACAAGGATTTCTACAACTTCCTCAACTCCGCAAGCGAGGGAAAGGCATGGCTCTCCCACACCCGCACGATCACTCCATCCACGATATAAGCCAGACGCGGATAGCCGTGCCCAAAGGTCAAGCGCTTGAAATCGACAAAAGAAATAGTTGCTATGGTAAAGCGCGGTCGAAACTGCATTTTGAACTGCGCGGTCACGGGATGATCTTTGGGATACTGGCTCAAAGCAATTAATCTCGGCACCTCTGGATCGGCAGCCCAGAAATTGAGCTTGGGCACGGCGGCCTGGCAATAGTGACAACTTGGACTAAATAATTCGATCAGATAGGCTCCCCGGGTCAAATCGATATCCGCATCTAACAGGGATAAACCTTTCAGATAATCCCCCACTTGCAGGTCTGAATCAGCTAACCGATCGCGCTCGGGCATATACCTGAACCCCAGCACAGTTAGAGAAACCAATCCACCGACCAGAACTACCCATCGCCCCCATGCCCACAACGCAACAGACCGCCGACGCAGGCCCCACCAGGAAAAGACCAACAACCCCAGCATGAGAAAATTTTCCACCACCGCCTCAGTTGGCGACCGATCCACCAGAGTGCCAAAACACCCGCAACTCTCCCCCATTCCCCGATGTAAGGCATGAGCGGTAATCGCGATAAAAAAAACCATCATCACCACACCTATAGGCAAAACGAGACGCGGCTTCCAATCGACCAGAAGCGCGAGACCCACCAGGCATTCTAACGGGCCGAGCAACAGAGCCAATTTGGCGACCATTTCCACTGTCTCACGCCCGACAAAAATCTGGGCAGGCACCACAGCCTCCCAAAAAAAGAGTACGGGGTCCCATATCTTAGTCAGGCCAGCCACGAGAAAAACCACACCCATAATTCTCTGGCTTACCCACAGGCTCTTTTCTAATCCACTCATAGATGTTTCCTCTTTCAGTTAATAAATAACGGCTGATCGGATCGCGGTACAATGTCCGCTTCTTCTGCACGCGCAAAAAGATCAACCAGCGCTGCTTTTCCGTCTGCGCCGTAATCCAGTGTGTATTCATTGACGTAGAGATCGATGTGCTGCTGCATCACGGCTTCGTCCATCTCCTGTGCGTGCTGGCGGATGTAATTTTTAACTGCATCGGGGTTTTCATGTGCATATTTCACACTGGCGCAAAGAGATACATCAATTTTTTGAATTATTTCTTCGCCGAGATCGCGGCGGGCGAGAATACCACCGAGCGGAATGGGGTGTCCCGTAGCTGTCTCCCACCATTCGCCCAGGTCAATGACTTTGTGCAGACCATAATCGGGATAGGTAAATCGCGATTCGTGGATGATCACACCAGCATCAACATCGCCTTTTTGCGTAGCCTCCATAATCTCGTCAAAAGGCATCGCCACGAGGTTGTCAAGCGCGGGATTAAAGAGACGCAGCAAGAGCGCGGCCGTGGTGAGTTCGCCGGGAATGGCAATGCGTTTGCCTAACAAATCGCGTGGATCAAGGGCATCAGACGCGATAACGAGCGGTCCACACCCACGCCCCAATGCCCCGCCTGAATGCAACAGACAATAGCGATCGCGCATAAATGCAAGCGCGTGGAATGATATTTTGGTCATATCCAATTTACCTGCCATAGCCATGCGATTCAGGGTCTCGATATCTTCGAGAACCTCGCGGCATCTGGGCGCGCCATCTATTTTTTTGTGCACCAGACCATAAAAAATATACGTATCATTGGGACAGGGTGAATAACCGAGAGAAATACGGGACATGGTAAACCTCGTGTCATAGAGCCTCAATGAATTTTCGCGCTGCAATTTGCACCCTCTGGACAGCGCGTGGAATATCCCAGGCGTCTTTGTTGCGATCTTCTACAAGATTACTAATAGCGCGCAATTCGAGAAATGGAACCGCATAAAGCGTGCTAATATGCGCCGCGGCAGCACCTTCCATGTTTTCGCATATCGCATTGAACCGCGCTGCCAGTTCATTGCCAATATCCTCGCGTCCGGTGCATTGTTGCACCGTGACAAAAGGACCTTGCACAACGCATTCGCCCGATTGTTCGAGTATGTGTTGCGCCCTGGCGACAAGCGCGGGATCGAGAGGATAAGTATTGTAATAATCGCGATCTATCGATAGGACGGGAATACCAATCTCATCGGCAGGAAACCAGCCAGCAGGTGTGATAACGCCTAAATCGCCATAATTTTCTTCGGTCGCAAGTGCGAGATCACCCTTGTCCAGACCACTGCTGAGATAAGCACCTCCAATGCCGATTTGCAAGACGAGTTCAGGACCGATTTCCTGGAGTGCAACAGTCAGGGCCTGCGTCGTATTGACTGCCCCAATACCCGTTTCAATCAGGACAACGGGTCTGATGCCAATCATACCGCGAACCCAGGCGCGATGTCCTATGCGCTGTATTGTCGCCTGTTGAAGGCTATCGCGCAAACGCTGTTGCTCATAAGCCGTAGCTGTCAGGATGAGCAGAGGATCGGGCATGATTGAGCACCTAAAAAGAAAAGGGCATCTTCAGAGGCACAGTTCGCCGTGCAGGTTCATACCATCCCTGAGGCGCGAAATGGTCGGAATGCAAATAGCATTTTACATCTACCTGGTCGCATCCTTCCGTAAAGGTCAAAACGCGACTCATCGGCACGTTCTTTTGCCCGTGAAATTTTGAAATCGCAGCGACGTTGATAAATGTCGCGCCCCACTTCTGTTCCACATGCGAACGCCCGCCAGTCGTATCTTCGGGATTTGTATGCGTGTGTCCGCCCAGCCAAATATCAATAGCACCGGGATTATCTGCCAGAACACCCTCAAACTGTCCACTATCTGGTTTGCCACCTACCCAGTAGAGATACGACGCCCCAATAGGCGCGCCATCGTCAAAACGACCGTGATAGCCTTCATCCACGCCCACCCAATCGAGCGAAGCAACCGTCGTCTCTTTTAACATGTGGTGATGTGCGGAAATGATAATTTTATCCCGATGAGAAAGCACCATATCGCGCCACCATTCAAATGCCTCCTGCGTGACTGCGCCTGCGGGATAACCGCCCCTTTTTCCCCGCCCTACAGGCGGCCCACCGTCATTGCGATCACCCATACACAGGAACAGGATATTGCCCACCTCAAAAGAATACCGATCCCACTGTCCGGTTACGGAATACGGTCGTTGATCGGCATAAACACCTGAATATTCGGAGTTCACACCCATCGGATCTACCCACTTTTTAAACCACCACTGAGTCTCTTCATCGGGACCACTCGCATCGTGATTGCCCACGATATTGTAAAAATGCGATCGCGGATGTTTGGTCGATACACCGTATTGTCGAACCACCTCCTCGCCTTCTTCATCGTCGGGTGGTTCCTGCGCGCCGGATAAATCGCCAATATCGAGCATCACATCCCATTCAAAATCCCGCTCTGCCTGTAAAATGGCTGTTTCCAAACTCTTTCGCCCCCGCCGCAGATCCGTTCCCACATGTGCATCGCCACCGGCCCAGAGTGTAAATGCGTTCATTGCGTCCCCCGCCAACCGATATCAATACTCGTGTACCCATCGGTATATCGCTTCAAATGGTCAGGTATATTTTTCAAAAACCACTGGCCTGATTCTGGTATCTCCCACGGAATATCGATCCTGTGATTGCGATCTCTAAACCCAATCGCGCACGAAAGGCGCGTCTCATCCAACCGATTGGGAAATGCCCCGTGGTACGTGCGGTGGGCAAACACAATCATATCTCCCCCATTTGTGAACAGAGGCACCAACCCCGGAATATCAAATCCCGCGTAGCGGTGTTCTTCCTCGCCTTCGGGATAAAACGAGCGCCGATCTGTCGTCAACTTAAATCCTTTGGGACCTTCCCAGCCTTCCACATGAGAATCTTCGATCACACACAGACCGCCGTGAACCGGGCGCGATCCCGTCAGATAAAACCACTTGCCCGACGGCCAGAGTCCGCGATTCAACACATCGCCCGAGTTCAAAACACTATTGGAAAAACCACACCAATCCGTATGCCATCCAACGGGCTGAGACCCCGACATGCGGATAATCGCAGCAGAGCGATGGACGGTCATATCATTTGTGCCAATCAAATGCCGGTGAATAGCCATGAATGGCTCGTATTCCAAAAGCTCCCATGCACCTGGTCCAGATTCAATCCACGCATGTCGCGTACGACTCTGCCCGCCCGCTAACGTCCCGTCTGGATCTGTGCCATCATACACTGCCTGTTTAAGCTTCTCGACAATCTCATCCGGCAATACGTCTTTAATAATCGCAAATCCGTGCGCCTCCAGGCACTCGGACATTGCATCGAGTTCATCTGTAGCAAACTCATAGCAATAGCCCAAATCGGGCTTTTTAATATGTGAATAGTCTGACATTTTTCCCTCCTTGTATGTTCTTTATCTGGGTGGATCAGAAGAAAGGGCATTTCCATCTGTCACCTGGCATCCGGCCAACAACACTTCTTGCACGGTCAAATCGTGTGCCTGAGAATAATCCGGTTCTTTCTCGCCATTCATACACGCCCTCAACTCCCTCAACAGCGTTGAAAAACTATCGGGAGGTTCAATCTCCAATTCTTGCCAGCCGCTCTGATACCCTTCGGCTTCCTCTTCCAAACACAAACTCAGATTATTGGAGCCAATGGGCGCGTGAAGCGCTGTTCCCAACGTCCCGTGAACCTCAATCCGCCGCGCCATACCCACCTGCATAGCGGCCATGTCAATCGTGCCGAGACCGCGTTCAAAATCGTGTACTACAACCGCATTGTCAACGACAGTTCGCTTGCCGTAATGTTTTCTGAGAATGGGATGTACATCTGTCGGCCGTCCCATCAGAGCCACCATAATATCGACGAGATGACCCGCCATTTCAAAATAAATTCCCCCGTGATAAATGCCGTTCTCCTCTTCCAACTCTGTGCGCCAGCTATGGGGCTTTGGGATATGCCCGCGGTAAGCGTAAATATCACCCAACACACCCAGTTTTGCCAATCGAATAATCTCGTGAACGCTCGGATTATAACGCCACATATAGGCCAAATTGAGGACCAATTGTTTGTCCGACGCCAATTTTTGGATGCGCTTAAACTGGTCCAGATTGACCCCCGCGGGTTTTTCCAACAACACATGCTTGCCTGCGGTGAGTGCTTGTTCGGCATAATCCAAATTCTGATAGACATGCCCTTCTACAATAACAGCATCGACCTCACTGTTTAACACCGCGTCAACCGAATCAAAAATGGGAATATCCAGCCCCACCTCCGCACTCTTTTCTCGCCGGATCGCAATCACTTCGGGATCGGGATCGTACATGCCAATGAACTCAACCTCATCGGGCGATTGGGCAGCTTCTCGCAAGTGCATACTCGTATGGCTGTGCCAACATCCCAAAAACGCAACTTTTAATGCCATTGAAAACTCCTTTGCTATTTCACCTCAAAATTACCCGATCCAATCACACGTTGTTCCACGCCCTCATCTCGAATGGTCACAAACGCCGATGTCCGAATCTGAAACTGCACTGTGCCCTCAATCTCTCGAAGCGGAAAAAAGCAATGCGCCATTCCCGTATTTGTGACGCGAAAACCGGGATCGTCTTCGAGAATGACGTGCTCGCCCTCCAGGCGCTGAACGCGCAATCCGCGCGTTGTGCCATCACCAAATGTCACTACAGCAACAGCGCCATCTATGTCATCCATTTCAGACAGGCCATTCACGACCAATGCATGGTACGGCGCACCATCCTCTATTCGCAATACATCTGTAACCTGCCCCGTATAGATACCACCACCTGTTAACCGAGTGATTTGCCATTGCACCTTCTCCCCACCCCATAACCCCAGAACTCGCGCCTCCCCATCCTGTTCGCGCACAAAACCGACTTCGCCTTGAAATGTAAGATCGCCCATGCGAAAAACTTCTGTCCCGGATTGCAGAACAATATGATCCGTACTCCCCTGGTGGCGCACTTTCAGATACACGCCGCGCTCGCCAATATCTTCCACCTCGACAGAATCGATAAACGCCTTATTCCGAAACGGCTCGTGAACAGCCATGAACCGACTCGGCGATCGACCTTTTTGTCGAACCATCAACATGGGCATGCGAAATTGATCGAGTAGCGGTTCGTCTTCGTCTGCACGCCGTACAGAGGGCGCGTCCCCCACAAAAAGTTCGCTATCCTTCAGTCCCACAAGATGAATACGCACGGCAACATCATCTCCGTGAAAAGTGACACGCGCATCCTGTACACGATCGCTATGTAACACGTTCTGAAAAAATGCAAGCGAGACATTTCGCCCCTCGGCATCCCCCTGATCGCGTTCGTGTTCTGGGAACCGCACCTTCACTCCCGGTAGCAGATTTTCACCATAGTGCTGCAAAGGCACATTGGTCTCTGTCCGCATATCCACATCCGCGCTTCCGTGCATCACCCAATCGCGCTGATCGCCGCCCCGCACGCGAAACAGATCAACCACATAGTGATCCTCTCCCCCCACATTTACGAGCATGACCAACCGCCGATATTCTTCCGCCAGTCCGGGATAAACACCCTCTCCACTCGCTTCCACCCATTGCACCGGGTTATAAGCGGCTTCAAACGCCAGCAGAGAACCATCTATAATACCCTTTCTATTGGAGCGTTCTTGTTCTTCTTCATCGATCAACACAGTGTTGTGGCACAAGGTGCTGACCGTCCAACTTCGGTATTGGGTATGGGTATAGCCCACATCGGAGAGCAGTTCCTGTCCCTTAGCAAAAAGCATCAGATTCAAATTGTCCGCATGGGCATGCCCATAAGCCCCTGAAAAATGCAGATGCACCTGCACTTGATGTTCGCCTTTTCCCCTTCCCAACCACGCATGTCCAACCCCCGGCAGCAGTGTAGAATGCGATTGTTCAAGCGGTTTGACATTGGGATCAACCCGCCGACTATCCCGATATGCCCAGGCATCGTGCATGGGAATCCATCGCCCATCGGGATACCTGCAAATATCCAGAAGCCGACTTGCCTTTTTCACAATGGCAATATCGCGCTCCAAATCGAGATTGTCGTATCGCATGCCATCGTCCGACACATAACCCAATGGGTCGGAATACCCTTTCAGCGCATCAAAGACCACTTGCATACCCACCATTGTCATCCGGTGATACCCCAAACTGCCTTCATGCCAGAAGCCATCCGCATAAAA
>JAPPIE010000338.1:0-17229 GCA_028874765.1 Gemmatimonadota bacterium | reverse complement strand
TTGTCATCCGGTGATACCCCAAACTGCCTTCATGCCAGAAGCCATCCGCATAAAACTGGCTCTCAAACAGCCCGATACTGCGACGAACCGCTTCATGCACCAGTTCTGGATCGCCCAAAACGCGACCAATCACCGCATACCCGCGATAGATATGGGGACTCGCATTGGTATAGAGAATCCCGTGATATCTATCCTGTCGAATGGCTCCGCGAAAGAAATCGTCCTCAATCCGCTTTTTCACATCTATCCCAACCGCATCGGACAACCGCTCCAGTTCACCACTCGTATAAATCGCATCATAGGCCATAACCAGATTGGTCGGCATTTCATCGTGCCGCCACCGCCCCCACTTTCCCCCATTATTTGGATAGGGCGGTTCAAACACAAAACCCTTTTGTTCGTGTGGGCGATCATAACTCACCAGAAAACCCGGATAATACCGCGCGAATGCGTCCAGAATCAGCACCGCGCGTCGCGCATACGTCGCATCTCCTGTTGCCTGGTACAATTCTCCCAAATCTTCCGCTATCGCCGCAAAATACACACGAGCTTCCCGCCACGCCTTTGCCCGAAAGTAATACCGAAATCCCGTCTTATCTTCCCAAAAGGGATATGTCACCGTCTCACCTACCGGGTTTACAACAGTCTGTATCTGATTATCCGGATATCTCTCATTGGGAAACACCATCTCGCAATAGCGACACTGCACGCGATGTGGATCTCTGATTGACCATCGCAACTGCCCTTCCTGAGCACCCGCATCGCAATCGGGACATCCTACAAACCGAAACCCTGTCTTATCGGGGATTAACGCAACCATCTCTGCTTCAGAAAGCGTCATCACCGCTCGCACACGCCGCTTCATACGCGCGACTTCCTTCTCGGTTAAGCTCACCTGATAAACCGGGCGTTCAATGGCTTGCATAGCCAACACTCCTGTGAGAATTTGTATGGTAATTAAAAGAATTATACGTATTGACATTGTATATACAATTCTCTAAATTGTTTTATGGATATTTACTACGAACTGCACAATATCACCTTTGTCTGGGATGAAAATAAAGCTCGTACAAATTCAATTAAACACGATGGTGTAACTTTTGAGCAAGCTGTGGAAGCTTTCTTTGATCCCTTTTTAAAAGTGGTAGATGCGAGTCGTAGTGAAGAAGCCCGCGATGCCATTATTGGACTGGATACACACTGGAATTTACTATTCGTTGTTCACATTGAAATACAAGATGATGAAATTCGGATCATTTCAGCCCGTAAAGCAACTCGAAGGGAAAGATTTGACTATGAAAATTGACAAACTGAAAAAACGCCTGCGAAAAAACCGTCCTATGACCACCGTATCTATTCGGTTTCCCGAAGATGTTATCGATGATCTAAAGCAAGTTGCTCCAATGATGGGCTTCTCTGGATACCAACCGCTCATTCGCGCTTACGTCGGTCAGGGCTTGCGTTTAGATCTTGAACGCTTAGATCAGGAACTACTACCCGCTTTGGTCAATAATTTAAAAAAACGCGGTATCAATGAAGCAATAATCATCGAAGCTTTGGCAGAAGCAAGTCAGGAACCAAAACCGCAATAATTATTACTGTACAAATCATCCCGTTTTTGAGCAAGCCTTGCAGAATTTTCTGTGAGGCTTTTATTTTATCTCATCCAAACGCGCTCGGAACCTGGGCAAAAGAGCTGTTACCAGTGCAGTTGTAACCATGGCGACACTGGTGTGTAAGCCGAGGGCGATAGGCGCGCCATAGACTTCGGTGAGTTTGCCAATTTGCAGGCTGCCAAGCGGTCCTGCGCCAATAGCGAGGACGAGTGTACCCATTGCGCGATCTCTCATATCATCGCGAGCAGCGATAAGCATAATTGAGCTTTGCATCACACTGAAAAATGCATGCCCCAGGCCGGCAAGTATGAGGAGAAAGATCGCGAGTGGAAAGGCAACCGACGTGCCAAACAGTGTGAGCGCACCAACCCAGGACGTGCTAAAGGCAAAGACAAACAGCGCGAGGGACTGGAAAATCGATCCAATGGAAAATATCCACCCACGGCTGAGGCGCGAGCGCAACACACTGACCGCGTAAAGGCCGAAAAATGCACCAATACCATCGCACGCGCCCAGTATTCCGAATTCAAGCGGACCCTTATGAAGAATATCATGTGTAAAAACGGGCAGGATGATCCGGTAGGGAAACGCCAGAAAATTCATGATCACAGTAATGAGCAAAGTCCCCATAATCGGCTGGCTGGTACGTATATATTGCAAGCCTTCGCGCATCAGCGTCCACGGAGAGGTTTTGAGAATCGCGGGATGACGCGGCACTTTGACGCACAACATGATCAGGAATGAGATAAGGGAGATAAAAAAAATAGTGATATAACAGTCCAGTACGCCAAATAAAGCGTAAATATATCCGCTTAAAAAAGGCCCAATCATTCGAGCGATATTTTGGGTAAAGCCTTCGAGCATCATCGCTTCAACCGTGCGCTGCTTGCCGACCAGATCGGGTACCAGAGCACGGCGAGCAGTCCAGTTGAGAGACCACGAGATGCCAAATAACACTGCGCCAATCGCGAGATGCCAGAATGCCAGTTGGTTGGTCCAGAGCAGCAGGATAATGGCTGCGAGAACCAGTACGCTGAGCCATTGCGAGAAAATCACGATGCGAACGCGCCCAACGCTATTGATCACTGGCCCGGCGATAAAACCGATGAGCAACAGGGGAATAGATCGGTAAAACCCAATCAGTGCGACATCAAACGCAGAGTGGGTAATCTCAAAAACGAGCCATCCCACGACAATCATTTCCATCCACATGGCCTGCCACCAGAGCATATTGCTCAGGATCAGGTAGCGGAAGCCGCGATTGCCCAGAGGGGCAAGGGATCCTCGAAAGGAGATGACAAATTTTCCCGTTCTTCTAATGCGCATGGTCGAGTTTCAAATCCAATCTTCATAGCGCGGAGAATGTCGTCTATCGCTATAGCCTCTGCTCTTTTACCGCCCAATCTCAAAATCGCGCGCCACTGCCCTTGCCATGGACATGAGAACATCGCTGTCGATGCGCTCGCGATAATTGGGATTAATATATTGAAATTGGATCTTGCGATTGGGTGCTATCACAAAGACCGATGGCACGGGTAAAGCGCGTCTTCTGTTATTCATAAACGCAACGCCATAAGCCTTCGCTACCTCAAATTCCACATCCGATAATAGAGTAAAATCGAGACCCACGCGATCGCGCACCTCAGCCAATTTTTCAGGCGGATCGGGCGCAATAGCAATAATTTCAAAACCCACCGCCTCTAACTGTGACTTCAGTTCTTGCAGTTGTCCCAACTGCCGTCGGCAGTGTGGTCACCAGTATCCGCGATAAAAAACCAAAATCGTCGGCTTTTTGTGCGCACCCAGGTCAAAATCCCGTCCATTCGCATCGACGAGTGTCAGCGCGGGAACTTCATCGCCAACCATCAGGGGACGCACTTTATTGGGCGCATCGGGCAATTGCGCGTGCCCCCACCCAAAAGTACCAAACACCACCAGCAACACGACCCAGATTATTTTCTTCATAAAAATCTCCTCTATATTATATAACGAACATCACAATGAGAGAATCTTCCCGATCTTTCCCGGTTGTGCCCAGTTGCATTTCCCCTCTCCGTTGAGTTGTCTCAACAAAGCGGGAATACCTGGATGTTGAAGCGCAGCGCAAACCCTCCCGGCATCGGCCTTGTTCCAACAAGGGATAAACGCCTGCATGGCCTGGTTTGCTTGCCACACTTGCCCCTTCTCATTGCTCAAGATGATGGGATAAAAATAGCTCTTACCATAAGCCTCCCAGATAACCTTATAGGGCGCAAAAGAATACGGGCCAACGCCGAGCAGCGACCACCAGACGCCTTTGGCAATAGCAGATCGGATCAAGGTACCTCTCCGATCTTCAAGTTTGTCTCTAACCTCAATGAGATATTGTCTCAGTTCGGCATATTGCTCAATACTGGCCCACGAAAGCGGCCGTCCTGTATTTCTATAGTATGGAAGCAAAATCCATTTATGCGGGACCAGGTCCACATTCTTCCAGATCTCCTTTGTCGCAAGCGGAAAGAGAAATTCCCCAGGCAGATGCGCTGGCTTATCCTCGAACATGAAAATCGCATTCGCACCGCAAGTATTCACGCCCTGACGCGGTTTCTGCTCAGAAGACAGTTCGACTTTGATGGCACCAAGATCAGCGGTATCTCCACGCTGAAGAACGCGCCACTGATCATCAGGGACCTTTAGGGGAACCGCCCGGTGTTCAATCCACTCCCCTCCCCGCTCTCTGAAATACTTGACGGGGAATTTGCGTGGCACATCCATGCGAAACCTGGCGCAACAATAAGATGTACCTACCCCTTCGAACACCTCTGTCGCGGTAAACTCACAGACCTCATCTACCGCAAATCTCCGACCGCTGGCAACGTAGTCCCTGAATCCCCTGTGGGCATCACCTGAGAAGATAGAAAGTGGTAGATAGAAACACCCTATCCCATTCTTGCACAGCAAATTGCCGAGTACGACCTTCAACACCAGTGCCGCTATATCGGTGCGCGAGGAACCGAGAAGAACCTGTTTTTTATCGGGAACCAGACCTTCTGCTACAAAATAAGACTTGAGTCTCTCCTTATATGAATCGGACAAATCCGTGAAATTTGCCCACGGCGGGTTGCCAAACAAGATGTCGTAATCGGTATTCGGAGGATTTGTAATCACATCTAAAGCGAGAAGCTGAGACGCAGGAAAATCAACTGCGAAATTCCGACGCGCTTTAAGCTGGAACGCCTGGAGATGTGATGCACGGACCTCAATCAAAGTCAGCCGCGAAAGAAGCTCTGGAGACACCCAAAAACCTCTCGATTTAGCGAGACGGAACAACGCGAGCGCGAAAGCACCCTGTCCTGCAGTCGGGTCACAAATAGAAGCCCCATCAATCCATGCATCGAAAATACCCCACCGCTCGATAAGCCATTCTGCCCATTTAATCGGAGTAAAAATCTGTCCCACCTCAACACTCTGGAAATCGTCCATAAAATTCTTCTCAATTCATTCCAGCGCAGTTAGTTATGTCAATCGTCTAATGAATTTTCCTCAACAAAACCAGATACTAATTTCGGGATCCATTTCTCCCTTGATATTACATATCGCATTTATACACATATATTTGTCAAAATTCAATCCGATTATACCCGCCTGACAAACACCTGTCAACCGATTTATGTCAATGAGACGCGTGAATATCCCATTGGTTATTTTTAATCCGTTCAATTAAAAAAGACGGCACTGGAAAAATTGCCAGTGCCGCTTTTTCATTTTTTAGACTATATTTTGTTTTTTAATTTAACAAAATATCAAGAGAAAAGGAGATATTGTAATGCAGCAAAAATTCATGGAAAGAGCCATAGAGCTCTCCCGAATTCATATGAGGGCAGGAGCAGGAGGTCCATTCGGTGCGGTTATCGTTAAAGACGGAAGAATTATTTCGGAGGGGTATAATGAGGTGCTCTCCAGCAAAGACCCCACAGCCCATGCGGAGATCATGGCCATCAGAAAGGCTACATTCAAGCTCGACACCTTCCACCTCCAGGGATGCGAAATCTACACCAGTTGCGAACCCTGCCCCATGTGTCTCGCCGCCATCTACTGGGCCAGAATCGAGAAAATTTATTTCGCCAATACCGCTGAAGACGCCAGGAATATCGGCTTCGACGACCAATTCTTTTACCGGGAATTGCAACTGCCGCGAGCCAAACGGCAAATCCCCTCCCAGCAATTGCTGCGCGATCAGGCGTTAGCGGTCTTCAAGGAGTGGCAGGAAAAGGTGGATCGCATTGAGTACTAGAGTGACCCGACCACAAACCGGATCGCGAATAGCACCGCCACCGTAACCACCGCCAGATTCAGCTCATGGCGGCGCCCGCCCAACACCTTAATGAGTGCATAGAAGATGAATCCAAGACCGATCCCTGTGGCGATCGAATAGGTGAAAGGCATCGCTATCGCCGTCACAATGGCAGGCACGCACTCAGTCAGATCTTCCCATTCTATGTGCCGAAGGGCGCGCGCCATGACACACCCTACAAACACGATCGCCGGGGCAGTCGCGTAAACAGGAATCGCCGTTGCCACAGGCGCGAACACAAGCGCGACCAGAAAAAGCCCCGCCACGACCAGAGCCGTAAGTCCAGTCCGCCCACCTGCCCGCACCCCTGCCGCACTCTCGATACTTGACGTCGTGGTTGACGTGCCCAGGAGTGCGCCAACTATAGTGGCAGAGCTATCCGCTACAAGGGCACGACGCAACCCTGTAACCCGACCGGCGCTATCGGTCAATCCTCCCTCGTTGAGTACCGCAACCAGCGTGCCGCTGGTGTCAAATAGATCCACCATCAGGAATGCGAATACGATCGAGATCAAGCCTATCTCGAATGCCCCGACAATGTCCAACTGCAACGCTGTTGGAGCCAGCGAAGGTGGTAGTGCTACCACGGATTCCGGTGCTGGCGATAGCCCCCCTATCCAACCCACCAATGCCACAACCAGAATGCAGATCAGCACAGAGCCAGGCACTTTCCGGTGTTCGAGCGCCACGATTCCAATGAATCCGAGGCCCGCCAGCACCACTGTCCACTGAGCCAGATCGCCCAGCGTGACCAGCGTGGCTTCGCTGGCTACCACAATCCCTGCGTTGCGCAATCCAATAATGACAAGGAAGTATCCGATACCCGCTGCGATGGCCATCTTCTGTGAGCGAGGAATGCTGTTGACGACCCACTCTCGCACGGGAAGCACGGACAGGATGAGCATCAGGCATCCAGAACAGAACACCGCTCCGAGCGCGACCTGCCAGGACAATCCCAGTGTGCCCACCGCGACCGCAGCGAAATAGGCGTTCAGACCCATTCCCGGGACCAGTGCAATGGGATAGTTGGCGTAAAGGCCCATGACCGCAGACCCGAACGCCGCGGCGAGACAAGTAGCCACCAGCACCGCGCCAGTGTCCATTCCCGCGCCTCCCAGCACCAGCGGGTTCACGAAGATGATATACGATAGGGTTAAAAATGTGGTGCATCCGGCCAGAACTTCCTGCCGCACGCTTGAGTTCCGCTCTTTCAACTGAAAATAGCTCATCAGGGCTTCGCTCCTCTCTGCATTGTGGATTCTTCAGCTATATATGTACTCCATCCTATCGAATGATCCATCTTCTGTCAAGACAGTACCACGTTCATTATTGCAAGGGACAGATATTTTGCTCTTTGCACATCCTTCTAAAAGCGATACTTTAAGCGAGAAACAGATGGGATGATCGGACTGACCACTAACAATTCACCACATGAACGACCTTACAATCTATTTCACCACAAGCCTTTGTGCTGTGTACATCACGCTGATCGCCATTTTTTTATTCGGTCTTTTTCGCAGATCGCGGCGAGTAAATGGACAGCGTTTATCTGTTTCCGTTATTGTACCCGCTCGCAATGAAGCCACCAACATCGATGCATGTTTGCGGGCATTGGCCTCACAGACCTACCCTGCCGACCATCTGGAAATTATCGTTGCAGATGACCGATCCACCGATGATACCGCCGCTCGCATCGACAAATGGACGCGCTGTTTACCCAGCCTGAGTCGCGTATCTGTCACACAACAGAACTACGCCTGCCCAAAAAAAAACGCCCTGTGGCAGGGCATCAAACACGCGCGTGGAGATATTATTTTTACAACGGACGCCGATTGTCGGCCCGGTCCCAATTGGATTGCGTCAAACCTCGCGTACTTTGCGCCCGATGTCGGCATGGTCATCGGCCACGCTCCCCTGCTGCAAAACGAAAAAGCCCTATCGGGCCTGCTGTCTCTCCAGGCACTCATTGTCTCAACTCTCGCAGCGGGCAGCGCGGGCATTGGATTTCCGCTCACCTGTTCGGGACGCAACATGGCCTATCGCAGAAAGGCCTTTGATGAAGTCAACGGTTTTAACAACATCGGACACATCATCGGCGGCGACGATGTATTGCTCATGCGCCAATTCGCGCAAAAAAGCGCGTGGAAAATTCGGTTCAACGCAGACGCCGATGCGTTCGTCCCCTCAGCGTCTCACCCGGACAATCTCATCAATCGACAGGTGCGCTACCAATCCAAAACCATTCACTACGGCATTCCCACCTTGATTCTGGCTCTTGCGGTGTATATATTCCATGTCGTTCTGGCGACACTGCCCATTTTGTTCTGGACCAACGCGGAATTATTTTATATGATCGGCTCTTGCCTGGGAATAAAAATAATCGCCGATGCCGTTTTTTTGCTCTTCGGCAGTATCCGCTTCAAAAGCCTGAAATTGCTCCTGTGGTTTCCAGTTCTCGAAATCCTGATCATTCCCTATATTGTCATCATCTGCGCGCTCGGCACATTTTCACCGTTCAAATGGAAATAATATGCTCTCAATCAAACTCCTGCCCGAAACCTTCATGCGATACCATCGCGCAATCACGCCCCGGCGAATATGGAATGCCTCAAAAGTGATTGCGTCCTACGCCCTCTCCAATCTGTTTCGGCGGGATATTCGCATGGGCAAACCCTTTGTACTCATGGTCGAACCCACCAATTTCTGCAATCTCAAATGTCCCCTCTGTCCCTCTGGCAATGGCGACATGACCCGCGAGCGCGGCATTATGCCGTTTGAACACTTCAAGCAGGTCTTTGAGCAACAGGCAGATCATCTCCTGCTCCTCATGTTGTGGAACCAGGGCGAACCCTTTATCAACAAACACCTCACCGACATGATCCGATTGGCCTCCGCGCACAATGTCCCCACACTGACCAGTACCAATGTCCACTACATCAAAAATCGGGAAACCGCCCGGGACATTGTCGATTCCGGTCTTTCCGAACTCGTGGTATCCCTGGACGGCGTCACACCCGAAAGCTATGTCAAATATCGCGTGGGAGGCAATTTTGACCGCGTGCTCGACGGCATTCGCCTCCTTGTTCAGGCTAAACGCGACCTGCAAAGCAGCCATCCTCTGATCCACCTGCAATTTATCATCATGAAACACAACGAACACGAAATTGAAGCCGCGCGCAAATTCGCTCGGGAGTTAGGCGTAGATCGCCTCTCACTCAAAACAGCCCAGGTTTATACCGAATCCGATGCAGAGACCTTCTTGCCTTCTGATGAAAAATTCAGCCGCTACGATTACAATGCAGACCATCTCTCGACCAAAAACAAAATCAGCAACACCTGTCGGCATCTCTGGTACAGTACTGTCATCAATTGGGACGGCGCTGTATCGCCCTGTTGCTTTGACAAAGATGTTCACTACGGTCTCGGCGATGCCCTCAGCGAATCGGACTTCGACCAGATCTGGACCGGTCAAAAATACACGGACTTCCGAAACGCCATCCTCAAAGACCGCAAATCTGTCCCAATATGTAACAACTGTTCAGAAGGCGTGAAGGGCATGTTTTACGATATAGAAAAAGTCGAGCACTGAGGAATTAAGAATGAAAAATTAAAAATTAAGAATGGTTTGGCGGTGTAATCACTTCACAGCCCCTCTTTTTCATCTGCGTCCATCTGCGTCCATCTGCGGATCACACTTCTAAATGGATATCATCCACCACTTATTGCTGCTCTCTACAGTCCTCTACACCCTCGTCGCACTGTGTTTTTTTTTCGGATTATTCCGCCTGAACAATCAGCCGTGCGCTGATGAAACGCCATTTATATCCATCGTTATTGCCGCGCGCAATGAAGCGGAGTATATCGGTCTGTGCCTCGAATCCCTGAAACAACAGACCTATCCATCCGACAGATTTGAAATCCTCGTCGTTGACGATGACTCGATAGATAATACATCCCAAGTCGTCGCCTCCACGCGCCTGGACAATCTCCACCTTTTGTCTGTCGATAACAGCTTTCCAGAAATGGTGGCAAAAAAACGACCGATGTCCGTTGGTATTCACCGTGCCAGGGGCGAATGGATTCTCACCACCGATGCCGACTGCACAGTGCCACCCACCTGGATCGCCAGCATGGCATCTTATATGGCGGCTGATATTGGCGTTGTCATCGGCTTTTCGCAACTTACATCGCGCTCGTTTTTCGGCCGATTGCAGGCTTATGATTTTCTCACCCTCATGGCCGCAGCTGCCGGTGCCGCTGGGACAGGCATCCCCCTGGCTGCTTCGGGACAAAATTTCGCCTATCGCAAATGTCTTTTTGAAAAAGTCGGCGGTTTCCGCGCCATCGCACACCGCCCATCTGGCGACGATGTGCTATTGCTCCAATTGCTGCGCCGCGCCTGGGATGGACGCATCGCGTTTGCCGCTGATCCCGGCGCTTATGCAACCACCCATCGCCCAGAAACCCCATCATCGCTGTGGCAACAACGCAAGCGATGGGCATCTAACGCCGCGTATCAACTGCGTCTCAATCCCGTTTTTTTTTCCTATATTGCAGTAGTCTTTTTGACCAACGCACTCATTCCCGCTGCTTTTCTCATTTCAATAACAGACGGCACATACACGCTGCCTCTGATCTGCTGGGGCGCGAAAATACTGGTAGATCTGCTCATAGCGGGAAAAGGCGTTCAGATCTTCAAGCGTGCGGATCTACTCATCATGTTTCCATTCTGGGAGATCGTACAAATCCCCTACACTATTCTCATCGGCCTCGCGGGAACCCTGCGCGGATTTACGTGGAAAGGCCGAGATCATTGAAGTATGAGGTATCTCATGACTACCAAAATCCTTTTCTCCCTCCTCAGCCTGCTGCTCGCAATGCCATCTTATGCACAGCGCCCGCGTGCCCGAGATCTCGGCATTCAGATTGGCACATTGCCCACAGGCACATACAACGCCATTACCGATGTCGAAGGCGTTCTCGTCGGTCACGTCACCTTAATTGAAGGCAGTGGCGAACTCGTCGTGGGCAAAGGACCCGTGCGAACGGGTGTCACAGCTATTGTTCCGCACAGCGAGGATATCTATCGAAATAATATATTTGCCGCAGCCGAAGCTCTCAATGGCAACGGTGAAATGACGGGGATGGCCTGGATTAATGAACGCGGACAACTCGAAGTGCCCGTTGTACTTACGAACACGCTCTCTGTGGGAGAAGGCTATAGTGGGGTGGTCGAATACATGCTCAAGCAGGGCACCGGACGGGTCCCCCTACCTGTAGTCGCCGAATGTTACGACGGCGGTCTCAATGACATTGCAGGGCGCCATGTCACAGTCGATCACGTTGTTGAAGCTATTGAAACCGCCACAGACGGCGCAGTGCCCGAAGGCTCGGTTGGTGCGGGCACAGGAATGCGCTCGTATGGATTCAAAGCTGGCATCGGCACAGCTTCGCGCGTTGTACCAGATGGACATACCGTAGGCGTACTCGTCAATGCCAACTGCGGACGCAGGCCGAAACTCCTCATTGCCGGCGTTCCCGTAGGACGCGAATTACCCGTTCAGACTTCCCCAACGCGCGATGGCTCGATCATTGTGGTCATTGCCACCGACGCGCCCCTCGTCCCACATCAATTGCGCCGCCTGTGCAAACGCGCTGCCATAGGCATTGGTCGCACGGGCACGGTTTCCCGCACCAGCAGCGGGGATTTTGCCCTTGCCTTTTCAACCGCCTACCGCGTGCCTCGCACCCGCGCAGACCGCGATACAATTACCACACTGCGCGATGGCCGGCTAAACGCCATCTTCCAGGCCACCATCGAAGCAACTGAAGAAGCCATTGTCAATTCCATGTGCGTAGCAGAACCCATGACGGGCCGAGACAATCGCACAATGCCCGCGTTACCGCATGATAAATTGATCGAGGTGATGAAAAAATACGGTTGGAGATAGGCTCAGGGACAGCTATTGGTAAGTAAGGTTGCGGATGACGAATCCCCTTTCCTCATCGGCCATATTCTCGTGGTAATCTACAAAGAACTGTTCCGGATAGCCGAACTCTTCGTTGTACGTGACGTCAATGCGGGCTGCATTCTCGTCCAGTGCGCTCTGCAATACGGCGAACAGAGCCTTGACCGAAACGAATCGCTCAGGATCGGGGATATTGGGCACGGCCGGGTCGGCAGAGGCGACGCTCACGACCACACCACCGCGCACGGTTACTTCCGCGTCAGCTGTGTAGCTAATCGGACAGAAGCAGTTCCATGCGCCTGTATAGACGTAGTTCGCAACCCTTCTTCGCTCCCACCGCCCCTGATGGCGGAGCACGTCCGCCTGTAGGGAGCCGGGGTCGCGCACGAGAAGGACGTCCTCGAAGATTGGCATGTCGATCTCTCCACCGCCGGCAGTGATACCGGTTATAGTGCGAGTGTACCTGCCCGCTGGCAAATCTGCGTCGATCAGAGGCAGATTGACGATTCTGTGGAAAGGTACGGGCAGTTCGCGCGTTGGAGCGGACAAATCCACGACCACTGTCTGCGATTCCCTGTTGCCAGCTATCTGGACGCGCACTGCGATAATGGCTCCGTCAAACTCGCAATTGCCGATGTTGATGTCGTCAACCTGCGTGGGCACGGCATCTTTGCCAATCACCGCCATGAGGTAGTCGTCCGAGTAAGCCTCTGTAACTCCGCACGCCACTTCCGAAGCATCCGGAACAGTAGGCGATGGGACGATGCCACAGGCAACCGTGATCCCGAGGGTCAATAGAACTCCTGATCTTGCAATATAGCGCCTGATGTTCATCATCTATCTCCTCGTGAATGTCATTCTACTCATTCTATTTCTACATACTCAGAACGCACAAGGAGCCTCAATAGTTCCCCGATAGCTGGCAGCGCACGGATAATCCGCCCTATCATCGCTCGATGAACCTTCTCGCATCCCTCCATGAGAGGGCGTGGGCGCGTTTTAGAGCGATAGGTGTTGACAGACGCCTGGTAGGGTGCGATACTTCCCACAGATCGAAAAGTTCGAATATGCACTGGAGGATCAGATATGTCTCAAATGCCCATCATCACTGCCCTTTGCGCCTATGTTTTCCTCACCCTATTGGTCGGCGTCTATGCTGGCAGACGCGTTAAAGATTCCGCCGATTTTGTCGTTGCGGGCCGGCGTCTGGGCATCTTGCTGGCTACGGGCACGCTTTCCGCCACCTGGTTTGGCACGGGCACAGTGCTCGGCGCGGCAGGCGCAGCTTACAAAGGCGGTTTTTTAGCCGTTATCGCCGATCCTTTTGGCGCAGCCCTGTGTCTGTTTCTTGCAGGTCTGTTTTATGTGCGGATGATGCGACGCATGGGCGTCTCAACCATTGCCGAATTTTTTGAACGGAGATTTGGCAAAACAGCCGGTGTGGTCGCTGCTGCATGTACTATTCCAGCTTATATCGGCTGGGTCGCATCGCTGATGGTGGGGTTTGGTAAAATTATCCACGCGCTCACGGGATTGGATGCGGTGTTAGGTACTTGCCTCGGCGCTGCTATTGTACTGATCTATACAACAATAGGCGGCATGTGGGCGGTAACGCTGACAGACTTTATCCAGGTGGCCGTCTTAACTCTGGGGCTGATCTTTATGACGCCCGTTCTCCTGAGCGACATGGGAGGATGGGCCGCCATACGAGCGCAACTACCCGATGACCAATTTTATCTCTATCCCCGCGATGCGGATATGACCACCTGGTTTAATTATGCGCGCGCCTGGTTGGTAATTGGCCTGGGCAATCTCGCAGGGCAGGACCTTTTGCAACGCAGCTTATCCAGCCGAAACGAATCCGTCGCGCAAAACAGCGCGTACCTCTCTGGTATTATTTACCTGACCGTTGGCCTCTTGCCCGTTTTCCTGGGCATTGCAGCTACCCTCACATTTCCCAATCTGAGCGATCCAGAGCAGGTGATGATGAAACTCGCGGAAACCTATCTTCCCCCACTCGGCATGGCCGTTTTTATCGGCGCTTTGATCTCCGCACTGATGAGTAGTGCGGACAGCGCCTTGCTCGCTCCTGCCAGTGTAATTGGCAACGACCTGATCCGCTACCTGCGCCCCGATATTGATGCGCGAACCCAACTTCGCCTGTGCCGCTTGAGTGTCCCCATCCTCGGCATCATAGCGCTTTATCTCGCCCTTTCGCACGACACAGTTTACACGCTGATGGTCGATTCCTGGTCTATCTTACTGGCGACCCTCTTTGTACCCCTCACCGCGGGTATCTGGTGGCGCAATGCCAATCGCTCCGGCGCCCTCTGGTCGATGATTTCAGGTGCTATCGCTTATCTCATCCTCCTCCAAATCGCGCCCGATCACCCCGCCGACCTCCTCGCAGTACCAGTTGGCCTTGTCGCGCTTGTCATCATAACCAAAGCGACTACAAAAACAGATCCACCCTTGCCCTTGAGCAATACGGAGGGAATCTCACTCGCTTATGAAAATCGGTTAGGAGATTTAAATCCATTTCGACGTTCATCTGAAGCATAAATTTATGGTTGCTACCTTCTAAAAGAGATAACTCATGCCCAATAACTTGTTTTCCACTTACCGCCAAGGCGAGAGCAATGGTAAGCGTGAATTTTAAAAAAATCTTGACAGAACAATTAGATTGCCCTTTTTATTTTACCAAGTCTGAAAAATGCCACCGCAGATATTTTTGTTCACAGAAGCTACAAAATCGGAATAACGCCACGGGGAGGTGATTCTTTATGAAAAACGAAAAAATTGATGCGCGCTTTGCACCTGCTTATGGCGTCTCAGAGGCGGCTCGCTATCTAAATATTCCGCCTTCTACGCTCAGGTCCTGGATATCAGGGATACAGTATCGTTCTGATCGAAGTAACTTTGAACCTGTTATTAGTGTACCTCCAGCAGAAATCGTGCAACTATCCTTTGTCAACTTAGTGGAGGCCCATGTCTTGGTGGCACTTCGCAGAATCCACAAGGTGCGTTTGCAGGATATCCGGGTGGCACTGGACACACTCGAAAGACAGTTTCCAGAGCAACCGCATCCTCTGGCTTTTAAGTCTTTTGCAACGGATGGAAAAAATCTGTTCATAGAGCATATCGGGCAACTTATCAATCTCTCCAAACGCGGACAACTGGAAATGGAAAAAGTCATCGACATGTATCTTCATCGTATTGAGCATGATGCAAGTGGCCCCATTATATTGTACCCCTTTACACGCGACCCATTCCAGAAAGATGATCAGCCGAAAGCCGTCTTCCTGAATCCCAATATTTCCTTTGGACGTCCTGTGCTTACAGGAAGAGGTGTGCCGACTGAATTGGTCTTTGAGCGGTTCAACGCAGGTGAGTTAATGGACACACTGGCTGAAGATTATGGGCGTGAGAGATGGGAGATTGAAGAGGCTATCAGGTATGAATCGGCCAGAAGCAGAAAAGCCGCTTGACCTTCCACTCGTTTTTGTGGAAATATATCTCAATCAGTAAACTTGTGAGGAGTCATTGAAGGCGACTTCCATTGAGATGCGAATAAAGAGGTTTTGACAATGAAACATTCAGACTGGACACAAGCTGATTCACGCGAAGCCAAACAGATCTGGGAGGAATACCAAAAGCAGCATAATCTCTCGGATCGAATTGGACAAACAGCGGGTATTGATCCGAAAAGTAGGCGCATTTGGTTTGGCTCTTCAATTAGAGATATTGTCCTCCAAAGAAATACTGAAGGATTGAATTCTCCTATTTTCTTTGAACGAGTTGGCTCCGAAACCTATTTCCGCAAAGGAGTTCGTCGGTGATTTACGGAATGGTTTCGGCTGATGGAGTACCGACAATCACACTATTGATTGACAGTCAAGATTGGGAGGCTACTATTGACACAGGCTTCAACGGCGATCTGGAATTGCCTGAAACGCTACGAAATTCTTTGAACGCCCATTATGTTGGTCGAGTGACTTCTGCTTTAGCTGGTGGACAAACGATTGAAGAAGACGTTTATTTGGTCGATTTTCCTTTTGACGGAAAGGTTATTCAGGCAGAGGCGACTTTTGTTGCTAACCATCAGATTCTCATAGGTACTCATCTGTTACGAGAATATCGTTTACAGATAAATTTTGTGAGCCAAACCGTTGGGTTAGAAAGAGTCACTATATCATAACTCACTTCTACGCCCTAATAAAAACAAAGGCGCAGTTCCGTAATACAGGAACTGCGCTCATTTTATTTATATGCAAGCAAACATCACCCCGCCCGAACGCGATTGATCTTGCTCGCTGCGACCCCCGCGCCAAACCCATTGTCGATATTGACCACAGTCACGCCTGACGCGCAACTGTTCAACATGCCCAGCAACGCTGCCAACCCCTTAAAACTCGCCCCATATCCCACGCTGGTCGGCACGGCAATAAGCGGCACATTGACTAAGCCACCAACCACACTGGGCAGTGCCCCCTCCATACCGGCCACCACGATAATCACACTCGCATCCAATAGACGTTCCCTGCACGCAAGCAAACGGTGAATCCCGGCCACCCCCACGTCGTAAAGTGTTTCGACCTCATTGCCCATCACCCGCGCGGTTTCCACGGCTTCTTCTGCCACGGGCAAATCGGATGTGCCCGCTGACACAACCAGAATTTTGCCGACTGTTTCCGCTGCGGGAATCTCCCCTGCAACGACCACTGTGCGAGCGAGCGCATTGACATTTGCTTCGGGATATTTTGCGACCAGAACATCTCGCATCTCTGCATTTGTGCGCGTTGCCAGCAGTGCTGCACCCGATGACACAATGCGGTCTGCTATGGCGACCACTTGCTCTATTGTCTTTCCCTCGCAAAAAATAACTTCGGGAAATCCCTGCCTCAGCGTGCGGTGGTGGTCAATGCGCGCAAAACCAAGCTCTTCAAAAGGCAAGTGCGCGAGGTTTGCAAACGCCTCATCCACATCTGTTTGACCCTGTGCAACAGCCTCTAACAATGCGCGTATGCGTTCAGGTGTCACGCCGCCCCCTCCGCTTTGATCTGTCCCAGCAAATCCATGAGATGATTCGGGTCGTCTTCTGTCATCAACGTGCGGCGATACCGCACCGCGCCGGGCACTCCCTTGATATATGCCGCGAGATGCCGGCGCATTTCCAGGACGCCATAGCGCAACCCCTTAAACGCGATGGACGCCTTGAGATGGTGAACAGCCATTTCCAGGCGGTCTCCATGCGTTGGTTCAGGCAATAACTCCCCTGTATTCAGAAAGACTTCCATGCGCTTAAAAAGCC
>JAPPIE010000040.1:1156-4367 GCA_028874765.1 Gemmatimonadota bacterium | reverse complement strand
CGCGTCTATTGTGGTTTCGCCTCTGGACAAGCCAGAACCAAATAGGCAGGCTAACGCTATCAATCTGATATGAATTGTATATCGCATTGTTATGCCCTTCAAATGGTTCATTAGTGCTATAAAAAGTCTATCGCGAATTTCCATCAGCCGTCTGTAGGCCAGTGTCTAATAACGCCTTCACAGCCGCTTCCGTGCGAGTTCCACGCAGCTTCAGCGCGTTGATGACGCCATTTTTATCTATCAGAAAGACCGATGGGATGCCCCATACACCGTAGGATTTTGTAATCGCCCGTGTTTTTTCTTTTTCAAATACCTGCACATAGCTCAGTTTTTCACGTTTTACAAAATCTCGCAATGCCTTCTCATCGCGGTCCAAACTCACGCCCACGACTTCCAATCCCCGATCTCGATAGGTATCCGCAATTCTTTTGATAGTAGGAATTTCCTCAATGCACGGTGGACACCAGGTTGCCCAAAAATCGATTAAAACGGCTTTTTCGCCCCGGTAATCTGAGAGCCGGAATGTTGACCCATCCAACTGTTTGGCTTCAAATTCAGGTGCTATATCTCCCAGGCTCAAGATCGGGCGTTCCTCCAGGTCCAATTCTGCTATATAATTCAATTCTTTTTTATTCGTCAGATCAATCCTATCGACTTTGCTCCAGCGTTTTCCACCAAGAACGAGGCGTTCCATTTTACGAAAAGAAATGGTAATCCGTGCAGAAGGCAGACCGCGCAATTCAAACCGGCCCTCTTTATCTGTTTTTTTCCCGTTTAGCGAGACAAAAATCTCAGGATCATCGCCTATAGTCTGGACGCTTATGGCAACATCTGAAACGGGCTGTCCCTTGTAAGTTGCCACACCTGTAATTCGCGCATCGCCCAGAGGCTCAAAGTTCAATATTACATCGCGGTCTTTGATTACCAGCACCTGAGATTGAACATTGCGATGTATTGCGATTGTGCGTCCCTCTCTTTCCTCTTTTTCGGGTGCGAGTACGGCAATATGATATTTCCCCGGCTCCAGACCCTCCTGACGATATGCACCATTAGCGTCCGGGCGGCCTACTTGGGGTCTGGATTTTGCTCCATTAAGGGCAGTGGTACTGACCCTTAGCCTTTCTACGGGCACACCAGTTAGCGATACCACGCCTGAAACAGAGTACAAACGCAAACGCTCTATGCGGATATCTGTCACGTCCTGGGCAGGCATAACCTCTTGATTCACCATTCCGGTCTCAGGATGATTCACCCAGATGTGACCTTCCGCTACGTCATTTAGAGTGAACAAACCCGACGCATCTGTATAAGTATTGCGCTGGAAGGGCAATGCGGGCAATGTATATACTTTCTTTTCAGGATCCGGCGGGGGCCCGAGACCAACGCGCGCCCAGGCAATGGGTGTGCCCAACTCATCCACAACGCGACCGCGGAATGTCTTGCCTTTTTTGAGACTAATCACTACTTGCTCTTCAATGGCATTTTCAACTTCTCGCACGATTTGTGCGTATCCTTCTGCTGCGACATCAAAAGTAGCCTTCGGTCCCGAGACCTGCCAGCCTTCAAATTTTCCATTGGCATCTGTGGTCACGATCTGAGGAGATACCCTTCGGTCTTCCGAAGAATCATCGGAAATCACCACGACAGCATTGGCAATCGGATTATCGAATTTGTCGAGTACGCGACCAGAGATGCGGCGCGAGTTGAGCAAGAGCAGATCAATGTCTTCAATTTTATCCTCGGGTTTTGCATTAACGGTGACAGGTTCAGCCGCATTCTTGGACGCGATCCGCACTCGATACGATCCGGGGGTGACTTCGACGCGGTAGCGGCCATTTTCATCTGTCGTGGTTCCGGCATGCACCTCGCCATCGTCGTATTCAACCCATATTCCCATATTTGCCGCGGGTTTACCGTCACGCTGATCGATCACTTTACCAGATATTGTTGATAGGTGATCGATAGGTGGCTTATAAGATACACTACCAGAAACACCCAGATAAAAAGATCCATCGCCTTTTTCTGTCAAACCCCATACGAAATCGCCGGGAATACCGTGTTTGCGCGTAAACCGCAACCACATCCCATCCTTATATCGCACCAGACCTTTTGCCTCTACCTTCTGTTGGTCACCTTGATGCGTACCAAACCACAGATCGCCATTTTTTGTTTGCCAGATATTTCGATACGCATTTACAGGTAATCCAACATGTGCATCGTAGTGTGTCCAGGCTGTGCCGTCAAAGCTGGAGATTCCGCTTATATGCTGTGTTATGGTGCGCCCAATAGTCGATCCATGCGCGGCCCAAAGCGTGCCTTTTTGATCGGAAAATAGTTTATATACCTTGTGGCCATCATATATATTGCCATTACGCACGCCCTCTATGGGCATGCTATCGACAATATGAGAGGTCCATTTTCCATCTTTGTAGTGGCTCAATCCGCGAAGGGTTGCGATCCACACGCCGCCTTTGGGATCGGCTTCCACATTGTAAACCCGATTGTGAATCAATCCATCTTTCAAGGTATAGTTGCGCCATGCTTTGCCATCAAAATGCAAGACGCCGTTTCCACCTTTGAAGCGATCAGCGCCTCCGTATGCTCTGATATTTCCCATACCGTGGTGGGAAATCCAGATACCACCATCCTCATCTTCGGCAAAGTCATATCCAGCGGTAATTTTTCCCAGGCCCGTTGTTTTTGAATCCCATATCTGCCATGTCTTTCCGCTAAAGCTCACGACAATTGGCCCATTTTTATATATACCGGCAAACCACATTGAGCCATTACGCGCTTGCATAAAGGCATGTACCTGGTCGAATGAACCCCCTTCCGGCAATGTAAATTTTTGCCACGCATCTCCATCTTGCAAATAAAGGCCGTTCTCACCACGCCACCACATGCGACCATCGCGCATTTTCATTGGAAGGGTTCGCTGCGATACGTCGCTGGTATCGGTTACGGCAACACCACCTTCAAACACAACCTTTTGATCATTGTGATCAACCTTTGCAGTGGTCAGACTACCTATAGCTGTCGCCCCACCGATAAATACCACTGCCATCACCAGTGCCGACACGCGACCAACACGCGGAGACACATGACCGCCCAGGGTGATAATGCGATTGACGCGCGCCATGACCTGAGTTGCTCGCGCCATGTCCATGCCCAGAGCCATCGCTGGACGAGGACGTAGTTGGGTCGCCACATT
>JAPPIE010000040.1:0-1056 GCA_028874765.1 Gemmatimonadota bacterium | reverse complement strand
GGCGAGTGCGACAGATCGCCGAATACCCAATTGGTTTTTTAAGACCTGTAAATTATTCTGAAGCTGTTCGTCTGCACAGGGCAACAGAGATTGACGAAACGTGCAAACCATTATCAGACAATAGATTACCCGAATCAATAAAATCAATAGGCCAATAGCATAGACCGCGATTACACCATACAAAGCTTGTGCTGAAGTGATTTTATTTAGTATGTAGGCCGTCCAATCAATTGATTTTGTCGAGGCATTTTTGGCGAAAATAATCTGGGCAGGGGGAGGAGATGCGAAGTTTTGAGATAGTTCTGGGTTTTCTGAAGACGCCCTATTAGATACTCTTTGCTGCTTTAGTGCAGGTGTGGGTTTTTCCAGAGGTGTATCGAGTGCAACAATACGTTGGACGGGCAGAACTGATGGCTCTGAAGAGGACGATGGCGCATCAAATTGAAATCGCAGGGAAGGCATACACAAAGACGCGATGGGGATGACCAGCACACCGACAAGACACCAATTCAAAAGCAAACTGCGTTTGGCTGCCTGTCGCGTGTCCAGGAGCCACACGGCAAGTAGAACAAGACCCATAAATAGGGTGGTCTTGATAGTCGTATCAAGGAGGAAGATGGCTATCGGGTCCAGGACATTGACCAATGTGCCGATCATGATGTGCCTCCTTTGTGTTGCTTGAGTTTTTCACGCAATCGCGCTACGTCGTCCATGTCTATCTCTTCGTCTTCAACCAGCCGCGCCAGCAAGAGTTCGGTTGATCCGCCAAATAGTTTTTGAATGATGTGTTTCATTGCAGAGGATTGGACCCGCTGTTGTTCGATTATGGGGCGGTACACATTGGCGCGTCCTTGCTTTTCGTGCGTCACATAGCCTTTGTCTTCCATGATTTGCAGGAGTGTGCGAATGGTTGATCCTTCTAATCGGTTGGGTAATTTTGCTTGGATCACCTCGACGATTGCTTCTTTCTGTTGCCAGAGTACCTGTATGAGTTCCATTTCGCGAGTGGTCAATCCCTCTTGTCGCAGTCTTGCCATTTTTAGCTCCTTTTTATTT
>JAPPIE010000146.1 GCA_028874765.1 Gemmatimonadota bacterium | reverse complement strand
ACCACACCGTTATATGCGCCGACCCCGGTCCCGAACGCATAGGAAGATATTAGCACGAGCCAGCGTTTCTATGGAGAGCACAACATGAAATTCAAAACACCGTTAGACGTCAGACTCGCTTGCAGAGCCAACGAACTCGAAGGCTTCGCCTCCCGAGCCCTTCCCGGCTACCTGTGCGTCAACATCGCCTTTCTGGACATAGACTACGCCGACGATTTCGAGGCATTTTGCCGCGCCAACCCGAAACCCTGCCCGCTGATCGCTAAAATGGAACCCGGCCAAACGGACTGCCCCGAGTATGCACGCGCCCTCGACATCCGAACCGATCTGGGGTCATACGACATCGTACGCGATGGCGAAGTCACCGAACGCCGACAGGACATCGTGGACCTGTTCGACGACCGAACCGTTACTTTCTTGATCGGATCGAGCGTCTCCTTCGACGGCCTCCTGACCGAAAAAGGCTACCCCGCCGCATTCGGACCGACCATCCAACTCACATCGCTCCCGTGCAAAACAGTCGGCCCCTTCTCGGGCAACATGGCCGTCACCATCCGCTCATTCGATCCGGCCATGATCGACGATGTATGGGAATTCACCAGCCACTTCCCCGGGTGTCACGGCGCCCCAATCGGAAGAAACAATGCAGACGAACTTGGCATAGAAGAGCTGAACGTCAACATGGACGGTCACCCGTTTGAAGTACCCGAAGGAACGGACCGCTTGTATTGGGCTTGCGGCATCACACCCCGCATTGTCGCCGAACAGGCCAGGCTCCCCTTCATGATATCCTACACCCCTGGCCACGCAATGATCACCGACATCCCGACAGAGAGCCTGTACCAGGCCTGACCTGAGATTTCGACAAGAGCAAAACCGCCACACACAGAACTTAAATACCAGCTCATCAAACAAATTTTGGGAGATATGAGCATGAACCAGCGCCCCAACATCCTCCTCATCATGAGTGATGAACACGACCCCGCAGTCACCGGCTGTTACGGTCATCCCCATATCGAAACGCCACACATGGATCGCCTCGCATCTGAAGGCACCACCTTTGACAACGCCTATACCGCCTGCCCGATATGCGTACCGGCACGCATGTCCTTTATGACCGGACAATATGTCCACCAGATCGGCACCTATGACAACGGCTCGCCCCTCGCGGGAACAATCCCCACAATGGGCAGCTACCTCGAAGCCGCGGGCTACGAAACCGCAGCCTGTGCCCGCACCCACTTCATAGGTCCCGAACGCCTGCATGGCTTTGGCAAACGGCTCATGGACGACGCCGAAAAATGGAAACACTGGAATATGGGTGCCCCCTCGCGCACACCCGACAACCGGCGTGGCAGCAACAGCCACGTCACCGAATGCGGTCCCGGAGAGAACTGGCAAATCCACTACGACAGCACAGCCGCCGATCTTTCAGAACGCTTCCTCAAATCCCGCGCACAATACGCCGACCATCCCTTCTTCCTCTACACCGGCTTCATGAACCCCCACTTTCCCCTCCTGTGCCCGCAAGAATACTTCGACCGCTACTATCCCGACCGCGTCATCTTGCCACACACGAGAACCGAACCCTGCGACACCCAGCACCCTTCCATCCAGCAACTCCGCCACTGGCTACGCAACGAAGAACCCTTGCCCGACGCCATCTCCACCACCGCAACCGCTGCTTACTACGGCCTCATCTCCTTTACCGACGACCTCGTCGGCCGCCTGCTCGACATAGTCGATAACTCATCTCTGCGCGACAACACCGTCGTCATCTACGTCAGCGACCACGGCGAAATGGGCGGACACCACGGTATATGGCAAAAACAATGCTTCTACGAACACGCCGTGCGCGTCCCCATGATCATTCGCCACCCAAACGCCGAGGGCAACCAGCGCATCGCCGCAGGAACCAACCTCATCGACATCCTCCCCACCCTTCTCGACCTCGCCGAACAGGACCCCGCGCCATTGCCCGGCAGCAGCCTCCTCCCCGCCATCCACGGTCATCCCTTCCCCGACCGCCCCATCTTCAGCGAATACCACGCCCAGGGCGCGCTAAATGGCGGCTTCATGATCAAAAAAGGCGACTGGAAATACATCCACTACGTCGGTCTCCCCGATCAGTTATTCAACGTCGCCAACGACCCCGACGAAACTGAGGATCGCGCCAGCGATCCCACCTATGCCGACATCCTCTCCGACCTCCGCGCCGATCTCCACAACATCGTCACCCCCGAAGAAATCGACCAGCGCGCCAAAGCAAATCAAAAAATCAAAGGCATTAACAGAGCAACCCGTTAGCGGTCAGCCCTTTATGGTCCTAACACCTCGTACTCACCTTGCGCCCACGCATCCAACCCCGACGTATAGAATTTGGAAAAACGGCGATCTGAAGCACCGCCCGCGACATTTGCGTGTAGCACATCCTCTCCAAAATCGCAAATCATTCGAAAAGTGGGTGCAAGCGCGCCACCTTTGAACACACCGGCCTGAGAAACCGTTGACCGACTCCCAGTATTTGCAAGCGAATAATCAAACCCCAAAAACCGCGGCAACTTCCCCCTGAAAAAAAGATGCTCAATATAAACCTTACTCACTTCGCCGTGCGGCACGGCTTTCTCCCTTAATCCGCGCTCAATCGCCATTAGATACAGAGCTTCGCGCGGCTGATCTCCAAACCAGACCGACGCCTCGCTCAAAAGAATGCGATCAAAATACCCGTGCAGAACACTGAACAGCGTCGTACCATCCAGCAAAAACGTCACCATCTCGCGCCCCAAACCATGATCCCCAAAAACGAGCAAAACCAGTTCGCGATAAACGCGCTCAAAAAGCGTTGCCCCCAGAGAATCCGCATCATAACATAAATCCCATTCCCGCAATATATCCCCGTTTTCCGATTCGGGTAACAACGGACGTATAATTGCCATAAACGCCCTGGCCTGAAGCGCGTAAAGATCGCAGTGAATCCGCATCATATCCTCTACTGTCAAATCATCCTTCTCCCGCAACATCTCGCAAATACGATCCGCGCGATAAGACGAAATCGACAACTTCATTGGCGTGAACTGCCCCATAAAATTGAGATCCTGATTTGCCGTCACAATAAAATCGCATTCTGGATTAATCGCACGCGGATACAATATCGGATCCACCATCCCATCCCAATTCTGTTTCTCATCCCAACCCAAATACGGAAGCAAACCCGATGAACCTTCGGGTTGTTTGGGCACCAGCCCCCCGAGTTGATATCCAATATTCCCCGCCCGATCTGCAAACACCCAATTAAACGGCGCAAACGTCAACCCCGCAAAATAATCCCGTGCCTCTTCAACGCCTTTTGACTTCGTAATTCGCAAAACACAATCCAGCGAATCCGCCCCCGTCCCCTTTTGCTGCTTACCCGTCCACGCATAACACAAATAATACCCATCCTCATTGACCTCGCCCTCCAGCAAACCGCGCTCTGTCTCGCAAACGCGCAACCCTATCGGATCCCGCTTCTTAGGCCGAATAACCTCTTCTCGCACGCGCAGAGGCACCCATTTATCCCCGCATCTGTACCTCCCATCCTTCACCTCCTCCACAAAATAATCACACACATCGGCAGTACCATAGGTCGCTGCCCACGACAGATGGGATGACCGTCCCATAGCCACAACCGGCAACCCCGGCAGCGTCGCACCCATCAAATAGTCCTGATCGCCAGACAGCACTGCCAGATACCAAACCGAAGGCAATTGCAATTGCAGATGCGGATCCCCGCACATCATTCCCCATCCAGATGCCGTCTTTGACGGACGCACAGCCCAATTATTGCTCGCGGAAAAATCGGGCAACAAATCGCGCCACACAACAGATCCTGGAATCATCGGACGCACCAGATGCACCTTCTTTATCAAATCTATATACTCTTCCGATACATCATCCCGAATCGCCGGAAAAAGCGCCTTCAAACGCTCCGTATCCAGACCCTTTTGAATCAACTGAACAATCAACTTCTCCATATCGCCCTGCATCTGCGAAAGCCCCACAAATCCGATCAGCTTAACCATCAGCAGTGCATCTGCCGGCGTCCAATCATCCGGTCGATACCCCATCAACTTAAATTCAAAAGGCGTTCCCATTGCGCGAACCGCCTGATTCACTCCCTTGCAATACGCATCCAGAACTGCTTGCACCTCTGGTGACAAATGTCGCGCTTCCCGATCCGCATCGCCCGCTATATCGAGCCAGCGCATAAACCGATCTACTTCAATCAACTCGTCGTCCGCTTTCAAATATGCCGACGCATTCCCACGCCCAATGAGCTTGAGCAACCACATATGCATCTGCCTATCCCGGCCATGTGCATAACCCAAACCATAATACCGATCCCCTTCATCCCGCGCCGAGATATGCGGAAA
>JAPPIE010000472.1 GCA_028874765.1 Gemmatimonadota bacterium | reverse complement strand
TACAATTTTATATTAAAATTCACGATCTGGTACTTTCCAGTTGGCGTGCCAGACAGAGTTTTCCGGGAGCGTAGCGTCGTCCGACCAGGCTGTTTGCATGGTGCGGAAGTTGGGCAGTTCGGGACGGATAACGGTTTCCCAGATGTGTTCGACCTGGTCAAAGGTGCGTAGTTTTTGTGTGGGTTTTTCCGATTCATACGCGGCGAGTAATTCCCTAACTTTGTTGCCGAGCCACTCGGTTTCATCATTGACCATGCGTTCGCCAATTTGGCGGTTGGATTCGCGGGCGTTTTTGCCCATGGCAAAGTGCGGACCGGGTTCGCTTTCGGGCGGTAAACGCGAGATATCGACACAGTCGGGTTCAATGGCCCATAGAAGTGAGGTTTCGACTTTTCCCGCGTGGTCGCCACCGCTGTTGTTGTCATTGTCAAAGCCGGGTTGGTTGGCTTC
Source organism: Gemmatimonadota bacterium (assembly GCA_028874765.1). GTDB lineage: Bacteria > Latescibacterota > UBA2968 > UBA2968 > UBA2968 > VXRD01. The sequence goes on along the minus strand of JAPPIE010000472.1, from coordinate 35,134 downwards.
AAAGTCGGGCAGGCTATACAGGCGCGTGCCCACATGGGGTTGGATGAGTTCGCACAGGGTTTTCAGGTCTTGCCAGTTGGGCCCGTAGTGCCCGGTGAGGAAGATGGCCGCGTGAAAGCCGAGGATGTCGGCCTGGCGGATGTGATAGCAGATGTTTTTGAAGTGTTGCCAGGGCGGCATGCAGGTTAGCCAGGATCGTTCGGGTTGGCCGACCGAGCGTTCTGACCAGAGGGCATAGCCCCCAATTTCGTGGATATGCCAGTAGTCGGGCGGGGCGACGATGCCGCCGTGTTTATGCGCGGTGCGAACGGCAATTCCGTGGGCTTTGAGGGCGTCGAGTCCCACGGCATTTTGCGGGCCGTGTGGTTCGCACAGGCCATAGGGGAAATAGACGACTGGACAGGTTTTGAATGCGGCTTCGAGTTCATCGGGGAACATGCGCTCCCAGCGTACGTCTCTCACGGCGGAGTACTCCTTTTGAAAAATTGGAATGAAGCTATAATTCCAAATCGTGGTGCAGTTTTAGTTGGGCGATAAATTCTGGTGTGAGTGTGGTTCCCGAGTTTTTGAGATGGTTTATGACATCGTTACCGAGTGTTGTGTTGAGATGGTAGTGCTGTACAGATTCGTTGATTTTGACAAAGCCCATGTGGTTCATCAGGTTCGGGTTCATTGTGCCGTTGACGATAGGCGCGTGGAGAGTGCAGTTGGTGAAGCGCGTGCCCAACGTGCTTTGCAGAATGTAAAATTGCTCTGGAACCTTTGCCACATCGGGTTGGATATGGCACTCGGTAAATACGAGTTCGCCTCGCAAATTTAGCGCGGTTATGGTATTCAGACTACACCGTTCAAAAGTCGCGCTGGCAATGCAGTTGCCCAGATATGCGCTAATATTTTCACAGTCGGTAAATCGCATTTTGGGATAGAGGGCGAGTGCATCGGCATAGTCGGTCGCCGATGTTCCACCGATGAGGATATGCACCTGTTCGTCATCGTCGGCAATTTCCTGGGTGAATTTTTCGAGTTGGACATTGTCGCAGATGATGCTGCTGTTGGCGTGGAGTCGCGTGCCATCATAGCTGCCATTGCGGCGCAGGTCGTAGTGGTGGGGATCGGGTATGCGGATGAGGCGGACGCCCTGTTTTCTGCCTTCGACGGTGATGTTGCGAAATTCAATGCGATGGGGAAAGAAGAGGCGGGCATTGTTTTTGGTTTTGGAAAAGGAAACGGTGTCCATGAGCCAGCACGGTGCATTTGATTTAGATGCAGCGCTGTAATCGATGAGCAGGTCTTCGATGGTGACGGTGCGTGCAAAGCCTATGGGATACTGGTAGTCGAAATCGGACGGACGACAGGATAGGACAGAAACGCGGCCATTGCCACTGGGCATTAACCGACAGCCGCGGATGCGTATGTGCCCGTCCCATTTGGCCCCATAGTCGCGTCGAAAATTGACAAAATAGTTGCCGTGGCGCGTGGTGTTTTCGATTACCAATTCACCACCACCTGTCAGGGCGATGCCTTTGAAGCCAATGGTGCAGTTGCTGATGTAGAGATTCCAGCAGTGAAAATGCACATCGATGCGGTTGAGGCGGCAGTTTTCAAAGCGGAAGTTTTTGTTGAGGTTGGTGCCAAAAACACCCCAGGCAACCCAGCCACCTTCTGCGGTGATGTTGCGAAAGGTGCAATTGAGCATCCGCGCACCGCCAATACCATAGGTGCCCGCACCGAGCACTTTACCTTCTTCTTCGCGATTTTTCTCCCAGGGCATTGCGCGGATATTTTCCAGTGTGACGTCGTAAACACCGCTGAATACGTAAAAGCCGCGACGGGGATGCATGGAGATATCGCGTTTCCCCTTTTCCAGACCCATCCATTGTTCGCGGATAATGGTTCGGCTGCGTTTTACGGAGATACCGTGGTGGTGATACCGCCAGGACCTACCGCTTCCGCTGTCGCCAGAAAAGTAAAATCCGCCGCCTTCGACGATGAGGTAATTGTCGTTGCAGGGTATGGCGGTGATGTCGGTAAAGTTTTTGAATTCCCAGGCTATATCGCCAATGATGCGGCCCTCTTCTTCAACATAGAATAGTTCTTCGCGCCCCCATCCCGCCTTTGAATAATTGCCTGCCCGGATACCTATGCGATCATCGTCATCTTCGGCGATGATGAGGTGGCCTGCATATTGTGCCAGTTCGGGAATGAGTTGCACGCCGGGTTTTAGTTTTTCCAATAAAGCGGCTTTAATAGTTTCGTCTCGCGTGAGTTTTTTTGACGGGTGATCATTGAGAATTTCAAAGCGCGGCTCCCTTTGGCTGTTGTACTGTTCATCTATGTGAAAAGTGGTTTGTCCCCATGAGACGTTGGTTTTGATGGGTATATCATTGGTTTGCAAGATCCAATATTCACCGTTTAAATTCACAATTGGGACTTTGTGTGCGTTGGCGTATTTATGCGCCAGAGTTATTTGGACGCCATCGTCGTTTTTACCGTCGCCAATCGCCCCAAACATTTTGTAGTTCACGGCTTTGTTTTCGTGTAAAATGGCGACTAATCCATTGTCCAATGCCATAACGTCGGCATCGTTTGGTTGGATATTTGTATCTGTTTTTTTGATGTGATACAGGGCTGCGCCACCATCGCCAGGGGTGTAAAAACCCGCGGTTTCTACCCATTCGCCTTCGCGGATTTCGGGCGAGGATTTCATAGCTTGTACGGTGGGGTAGCGCGTTATGGTTGCACTATTTGTTGTGTTCACGGCGACCTCCTGAGACAATGCGTGCTGTGTGAGGACAATGCCACTGATACCAATGCCAGCAATTGCTTTGCGTCTGGATAATTTATTTCGTTGTTCAGGCATGATTTTTCCCTATATGTTTTTTATTGCACTTTACCGCGTCCAGCAACTTTCCATACGTGTTCTACATTGCCATTTCGCACGGCATAGACTTCGTCGTGTAGATTGGTGGTCATACCCTGATGCAGGGGAATGACAGAGAGGCGGTCGCCTACGGTGAAGATGTGGTTGCATTCTGAGACATCGATGTGTCCGTGTTCGACGGACATGCCGTAGATTTTGGCATTGGGGTGTTCAACGATGTGTCCATATGGGGTGGGGGCATAACTGGTGAATGTTTTTTGCCCACCATCTATGATGACGCGGTCGGGTGTGGGTGTGCTGACGATGGTGACTATCATGCGTTCGGCACAGGTGATGGGGTTGGGCGGGTTGTGTTCGCGGTTGATGCGGCGGAGACCTTCAAAGACATAGGAACCAATGCGGGTTTCAGTGCAGCCAATGGCTTTGGAAACTTCGGCAGTGCCCGTGCCGCCCCCGCTGATGGTGTTGACCGCGATGCCCGCGCTTTGAAGCATGTCGCACGTTTGGTCGATGAAGGCTTTGGCGCGTTCGTTACTGGGATAGGTCATGATGCCCTGGAACTGAAGGCCGGGCATGTTTGTCACTTTCTGCGCGAGTTCAAGCGCGGCTTTGGGCGATTGTACGCCGCAGCGATTGCCACCGGTGTCGCATTCGATGAGGATGTTGATGGTGGCGTTGTTTTCTGTTGCGCCATCGGATAGACCACGCGCGGTGATTTCCGAATCGACAGCGACGGTCATGGTGGCGCGTTTACACAGTTCGGCGAGGCGTTTGACTTTGATGGGTCCGACGATGTTGTAGGGAATGAGGATGTCGGGAATGCCCGCTTCAACCATGGCTTCGGCTTCGCCCACTTTTTGGCAGACTATGCCAATGGCTCCCGCAGCGAGTTGCATTCTGGCGATTTCGGGGATTTTGTGCGTTTTGGTGTGTACGCGCAGGGGAATGTCGCATTTGTCACACGCTTCTTGCGTTTCTCGAATATTTTTTTCGAGGATATCGAGGTCGATGGTGAGCGCGGGCGTGTCGAGGTCGTGTATGGTCATGGCAATATCTGTTATTACAGGGTGAGAGATGGTGTTGTGTATGAAGAGGCAATGTACGTTGGTCTGAACAGGGCGTCAAGCGATTGTAAATATGTTTAATCTCACCGATAGCGAAAGAGGTCTGCGTTGACAAGGTGAAAGACGTTGTGTTATTTATGTGGTCAAGATTTACTGGCGTTGTAATGTTGGGTTGATCGTTAACTTAATTGAGGAGGCAAAATGGCAGATAAATTGAAGGTGGGTATTGTCGGGGTGGGAGGTATTGCGCGGACGCATATTCCGGGTTGGCAGGCTTCGGAACACGCCGAATTGGTGGCCGGAAGCGATATTAGCGAAGATGTGTTGAATACGTGGGGCGTACAATACGGTGTGAAAAAGCTGTATGTGAATCCTGAAGATTTGTTTGCCGATCCAGAGATCGATATTGTGGATGTGTGTACACCAAACAATTATCACGCGCCTCTATCTATCGGCGCGCTGGATGCGGGTAAACACGTGATTTGCGAAAAGCCACTGGCACCCAGTCCTCAATTGGTGAAAGATATGCTTGCTGCACGCGACCGGTCGGGCAAGTTGTTGATGTGCGCGCAATCGTCGCGGTTTGCGGGGTCATCTCTGGCTATGAAGAGGGAATTGGATACCGGGGTTTTGGGAAATGTGTATCACGCGCGATGCTGGATGTTGCGGCGGTCAGGGGTGCCCGCGCGACCGGGTTTTATTATGAAAAAGCACAGTGGTGGCGGGCCGTGTATCGATATTGGGGTTCACGTTTTGGATTTGACTCTGTGGTTGATGGGCAATCCCAATCCCGTAGCTGTAACGGGTGTGGCGAAGGCGGAGTTGGCGCATCAGGAAGGTGCGTTCAGTACGATGGGGCGCAGCGGTGGTGCGATTCCCGAAGAATTTGATGTGGAGGATTTTGCAGCGGCTTTTGTGCGGTTTGAAAATGGGGCTTCGCTTATTCTGGAGACGAGCTGGATGTTGCATCAAGGTCCCCCGTCAGAACGGCAGATATGGCTTTACGGTACGAAGGGTGGGGCACACTTACCGAGTTGTGAGATTTATTATTCGGATTCCAGGACACAGCAACATCAGAAATACGCATTGCAAGATACGGGAGATATCGCCAAAGCGCATGCGCTGGAATGTATGACGTTTGCCGAGGCGATTGTAGAGGGCAGACCGTCGCCAGTACCGGCTGAGCAGTCGCTGCAGGTGATGGCGATTTTGGATGGGATTTATCGCAGTGAGGAGGAGGGGCGCGAAGTGGATATATCGGGAGATGTGACAGTTGATTAATAAACTTTGTCGTCTTTGTCTTTCTTTTTAAGGGTATTTTCCCATCGACGTTCGGGAGATTGAGGCGCGCGATCGATGAGTTTGTTGGGTCTGCCCATCTGTTTTACCAGAACAAAGGCATCGTAGAGTTCACCCACTGCGGTCATTGCGCGGTAGCTCAGGGTGTCACCCGAGACGGTGATGACCTGATATAGCTGTGTGTTTTCTCCACCGCGCGTCATCCAGCGGTCTTTTCTGAGTTTGAGTTGTTTGGGTCCGCTGACCGATACGACATAAACTGTACCTTTGGTTGAGTCGCGCACGGTTGCGCTGTTGCCGATGTTGTTTCCTCGGGCATACGTGTGATTGTGACCCTGGAGGACCATATCGACGGCGTATTTGTCAAAGATGGGTTTCCACGCTTCGCGCTGGTCTTTATTGGCGCGGCCTCCCGCCGAAAAGATGGGATGATGGAATGTGACAAAGGTCCATTTATTGGGATTGTTTTTGAGTACTTGTTCCAACCAGGGTGCCTGTTCTTTGTAGCGTTCATTGGAATTGAGCGAGATGATGCGGGCACCCTGATAGTCTGTGTAATAGGTCGTTTCCGCAAAGCCTTTGGGACCATTTTGGGGCAGGGTAAATTGTGGACGCCATAGAACAGATAGGCGACGTTTGCTCACATCTTGATAGTTAGAGTATTCGTTATTCCCCGGCGTAGGAATGCTGGGGATTTTTGCATGGATCCAGTCGCCAGATTCAAACCATTCATGCCAGTCGCTATCTTTGTTGGGATAATCGACGAGGTCGCCTGCGTGGATGATGAAATCAGCGTAGGGTGCGTCGAGCACAGCGGTCCGGATGGTGCGTGCCCACAGGGACAGCAGGTTGTTTTGTGCATCGCCAAGGTAGATGAAGGTGAATTTATCTGGTTCGGCAGAGGCTGTGCGAAATTGATACCAGGAACTCCAGATGTCGCCACTGCCCACGCGATAGGCATAGAGGGTGTTGGGTTTGAGGTCCTTGAATGTGACCGAATGGAAATGGGCGACAAGTCTGTTGCGTTTCCATTTTTCAGTGCGCGCTGTTTCGCTTCTGGCCCATGTGGTAAAATTGGCCGAGGCATCGGCTCCTGCGATTTGTCCTTCGGCCTGTGAGATGCTCGTGTCGGTGCGCCATGTGACCGATGCCGTGGTGGTGGGATCTCCCGACCAGGTGAGTACTATGCGGTCGGGGATTTTTTTAGGCGCGCGATCTACGGCAGCGCGGTGATATTCGTTTGCGTATCCTGGAATTGTGAATAGGAGCAGCAAGGTGAGACAGATTAGACGCATGGGGGTCTCTAAAAAAACCACTAATAAACTTTGTCGTCTTTGTCTTTCTTTTCAAGCGTATTTTCCCAACGGCGTTCGGGAGATTGAGGCGCGCGATCGATGAGTTTGTTGGGTTTGCCCATCTGTTTGACCAGATCAAACGCATCGTAGAGTTCGCCCACTGCGGTCATTGCGCGGTAGCTCAGGGTGTCACCCGAGACAGTGATGACCTGGTAAAGCTGTGTGTTTTCCGCACCGCGCGTCATCCAGCGGTCTTTTCTGAGTTTGTATTGTTTGGGACCGCTGACCGATACGACATAAACTGTGCCTTTGGTTGAGTCGCGCACGGTTACGCCGTTGCCGATGTTATTCCCTCTGGCATACGAGTGGTCGTGACCCTGGAGCACCAGATCGACGGCGTATTTGTCAAAGATGGGTTTCCACGCTTCGCGCAGGTCTTTATTGTCGCGACCTTCAGACGCTGAATAGACGGGATGATGGAATGTGACAAAGGTCCATTTATTCGGGTTATCTTTGAGTACTTGTTTCAACCAGGATGCCTGTTCTTTGTGGCGTTCATTGGAATTGAGCGAGATGATGCGCGCACCCTGATAGTCTATGTAATAGGTCGTTTCCGCAAAGCCCTCTGGCCCATTTTCTGGCAGGGTGAAATGCGGACGCCATAAAACAGATAGATGGCGTTTGTCTCCATTTTTATAGTATTCGTGATTCCCCGGCGTAGAAATGCTGGGGATTTTTGCATGGATCCAGTCGCCAGATTCAAACCATTCCTCCCATTCACTGTCCCTGTTGGCGCGATTGACGAGGTCGCCTGCGTGGATGATAAAATCGGCATGGGGCGCGTCGAGTACGGCGGTTCGGATGGTGCGTGCCCACAGAGCGAGCAGGTTGTTTTGTGCATCGCCAAAGTAGATGAAGGTGAATTCATCCGGTTCGGCTGAGGCCGTGCGAAATTGATACCAGGAACTCCAGATATCGCCACTGCCCACGCGATAGGCATAGAGGGTATTGGGTTTGAGACCCTTGAATGTGACCGAATGGAAATGTGCAGTATTTCCATTGTGTTCCCATTTTTCAGTGCGCGCGTTTTTGCTCCAGGACCATGTGGTAAAATTGGCCGAGGCATTGGCTTTTGCGATCTGTCCTTCGGCTTGTGTGATGCTCGTATCGGTGCGCCATGTAAACGATGCTGTGGTGGTGGGGTCTTCCGACCAGTTGAGTACTATGCGGTCGGGAATTTTTGAGGGTATGGAATCTACGGCAGCACGGTAATGCTCGTTTGCATAAGCCGGGACTGTGAATAGGAGCAGAAGGATGAGACAAATCGGGCGCATGGTGGTCTCCTGGTGAGAATGTGGGATTGATGTTTCTCTTACAAAGATATACAATGCGTGCCAAATTAAAAAGGCGAAACGCAACTTTTATTCAATCAATTTCAAGAGAGATTTCGTTGTTGAGTTGTTCGCGTTCGGAGCGAGAATCGGTTGTGGCATAGTGGAGGATGAGCGCTTTGCGCCATGTATTTGTGTGATTGATTTCGCTGTGGTGCAGGGTGCAGCCGTGGTGAAAGATGACAGATCCTGCTGGCACGGGACAGGCGACGGATTCGGGGAGTTCGATATTTTTCGTATCGGGTATGTGATGCACGGGGCGGTCCGGGTCATGGGTGATGCCGAAGATGCCGTGTGTATGTGAGCCGGGCACATAACGCATACAGCCATTGGTATTTGTGGACTCGTCTAAGGCAATCCAGGCGGTGACGAGACCATTGATGGGTTGTACGCGAAAATAGCTCTGGTCCTGATGCGGTGGTTTTGCCTGGCCGCCCGGTGGTTTGAGCAGCATCTGATCGCGAAAAACGCGAATGCGCGGTCCGATCAGGCCGCGTACGAGTACGAGTAATTTGGGATGTTTGGCAATGGGGTGATAGGTGTGGTCAAAGCGCACGACAAATGCGAGAACGCGCACACTGTGATTTTCCGCTTCTGGGTTTGATTTGTCGGTTACGGTATTGCCTTCAAGACCAATTGAGACGCCTTCGGATGCTCGATCTGGATCGGCTACAATCTCGTCGGTGCGCTGAATAACGTCGGCGAGTTCTTCTTTTTGAAAGAGGCTTTTTACGACGAGGTAGCCGTGGGTGTCGTAAAATGTTTTCATACTGGGTTCAAACACGGTGTTCTCCTTTGATGCGGAAAATACAGGTTTGAACCCAGTATGTCAAGCGTGTGAATCGGGGGCTGGGGAGTTGGTTGGGTGGCCCTCTCACCCCTTGTGTCTTATGTCTCACCGTTTACGTTATCACTCATACCGCAATGCTTCTACCGGATTTGCTCGTGCAGCTTTGATGGCTTGATAGCTGACGGTCAGTAGCGCGATGAGCAAGGCAATGAGGCCGCTCAAGATAAATGTGCCGATACCCAGGTCGATGCGGTACGCGAAGCTCTGTAGCCACTGGTTCATCGCGTAGTATGCAATTGGCCATGCGATGAGATTGGCGATGAGGACGAGTTTGAGAAAGTCTTTGGAGAGCAGGCATACAATGCCTGAGACAGAGGCGCCGAGGATTTTGCGAATGCCGATTTCTTTGGTGCGCTGTTGGGTTGTAAATGCAGCCAGACCGAAGAGGCCGAGGCAGGCGATGAGGATAGCGAGGCCGGAAAAGATTTGGAAGACGTGAGACATTTGTTGCTCCCGGTTGTAGAGTCTGGCGTAATCCTGGTCTAAAAATGTGTAGCTGAATGGCTGGTTTGGAGCGAGTTTTTCCCAGGTTTCTTCAACCGCAGAAATGGCTTCTGCGACATTGCCGAGGTGGAGACGAATGGCAAGGTACATTGGAAGTCGGTACAGATAGGGCAATACGAGCGGCTCAATTTCCTGTTTGAGTGAGCCGATGTGGAAATCGGATACTACGCCGATAATCGGGCCTTCGGTTCCGCTGCCTCTTTTGAGTTTTTTGCCGAGTGCAGTTTGCCATCCCAGTGCTTTGACGGCGGATTGGTTGACGAGAAATGCAGAGACATCTGTTGCATGTTCTGTGGGAGAAAAGTTGCGGCCTTCTAAAATTTCTATATTCAGTGTTTCGACGTATTTTTCATCTACCAATGTGTATGTGAGGGATGTTTTTTCATAATTTGCCGGTTGTTCGGGTACGAAGAGCATGGAATCAAAATCACGCCCCGGTACACCTGTATTGAGTGAGGCTGTAGCTACCTGTGGCAGTGTTTCGAATTGATCTCTGAATGTCATGGCTTGTCTGGGGGAGGTCAGGGTACGCGGTATCTCCCGGAGTATGAGGATGTGTTCCTTGTCAAATCCGAGGTGTTTGTTTTGCGCGAAATGAATCTGGTCACGAACGACGAGGGTACCGACCAATAGACCGATGGAAATGCAAAACTGTGCGGTGACCAATCCGTTGCGAAGATAAGATTTGCCCGATGATATATATCCTTTGAGTGCCGTAACGGGCCAGAATGAGGAGAGGTAAAGTGCGGGGTACATGCCGGATAGGAGGCCGACGACGGTGATAAGGGCAAATAATCCAATGAGCACATGGGGCGCGATCAGGCTGCCCATTATGAGGTGTTTGTTGGCAAGGCCATTGAGGAGTGGTAGTCCCAATTCGCACATACCAATTGCCAGAATACTTGCAAAGGCGACGCAGATGGTAGATTCAGAGAAGAATTGGCGAATGAGTTGCGAGCGATGAGAGCCGAGTACTTTTCGAACGCCGACTTCGCGGGCGCGGGTTGATGAACGCGCTGTGGAGAGGTTGACGAAGTTAATACAGGCGAGTAGCAGGACAAAAATAGCGATAAGAGAAAAGATATAGACATACATGATGTTGCTATTTGCAGTGATTTCGTATTTGAGGTTCGAATGTAAATGGATGTCTGTGAGGGGCTGGATGGGGTAGTTGGTGTGGTAGCCGGGCATAGGTGGCATTTTGCTCAAGATGTGTTCGCGAACATAAGCTGTAAATTTGGTTTGCAATTCCGAGGCGGATGCTCCGTCTTTTAACAGGAGGTACGTATAAACAGTGGCTGATCCCCAGGCTGATTTTCTGCGCTCGATAATGGGGAGTGTTTTGAGAGGTGCGAGAAAGTCGAAGTGAAAGTGGGACTGGGGTGGGAATGCTTTGACCACACCCGTGACCTGGAGCGATGTACCATCGTTGAGTTCAAGGGTTTGTCCCATTGGATCGCGATTGGGAAAGTAACGCTGCGCGCTTTGTTCGGTGAGGATGACGGCGTTGGGCGCGTTGAGTGATGTTGCGGGATCTCCCGCGATAAAGGGAACGGTAAAGACATCAAAAAAGCTGCTTTCCGCGTAGTAGAAATTTTTCTCAATGATATAATTCGATTCCCGGCGGATGGTTTGACTTTCTCGTCTCAATCGCGTGCTGTGAACGACCTCTGGAAATCGTTCTTTCAGGGTTTCAGATACGGGAACTTCAACATAGGGAATGGTCCATTCATTGTCGCCGTATCGGGCGTTCCACAAAACGCGATAGATTTGATCGGCATTTTTGTGAAATCTATCGTAGCTCAGTTCGTCCTGTACAAAGAGCATGATCAACATGCAGCACGCAATACCCACGGCGAGTCCAGAGATGTTGACAAAAGAATAGACTTTGTGACGCAAGAGTGTGCGGATGGCGACGGTGATGTGATTTTTGAACATGGCTTCTCCTGTAGAAAAATAAGATAGGCGATCAAGTGTTATTTTTTCATTAAAGCAATAACCGTGCCAAAAATTCTTTGTGTATATTTTTCAATAGTTTAAGAGAAAACAGGAAAGTGGCATCCCCATACAAGTGTCCGATAATGATACAGTAGTGTCCGTTTTCGGACACTTTGGACCCAAATAATCTATGTCTTGAAACCGAACTATTTTGGAGTAAGTTCCAAAATGGTACACTATTCTCGGGGTTTAAGGATCGGTTTGTCCAACCGTTAGATACGCGGTGGGCGCAAGGTGCCCAGTTGAAATCGGCGGGGATCGCCGAGGCGTTTTTCCAGTGCTTTGGGTGTCCAGTTGGTGTGGGTGAGTGCCCAGTCGATTTCGCTGGCGAGCGGGCTGTCGAAGATGCCGGGGTCGTCTGCGCCGATGACGAGGTTGACATTTGATTTGAGGAATGTGTGGATGGGATGATGGGCGGGATCGGGTACGCCGCCGATGCGGAGGTTGGAGGTGGGGCACGTTTCTATGACTGTGCCGAGTTGTGTGAGGCGGTTTAGAACAAATTGCTGGCGGTTGCGGATTTCTTCGAGGCGTTGGGGATTATATGGGCGCTCGACTATTTCGTCAGGTGTTTGATTTTCCAGAGTTTGTCGTTCGGTTTGGAGCGCGCTGGCGTTCACTTCGATATCGAAAGCCGAAAGTTCAGAGGCGTGCGTGAGATCGTAGGCGATCTGGTCGAGGCGTTCGCTGACCCGTTCTTTTGTGTGTGCATCGGGGCGGCGCGCAATCGCCACTGCCGGGTCGAGTCCGAGTGCCGTAGCATGGCCCAATCGCCTGACACCCATTTCGGTGGCTTCGTGACACCAGCGTATCGCGCTTTCGAGGGATTTGTCAAAATAACTTTCGCCTACGTGATAGGTGATTTCGAGGGCGCGTTCAGGGCGTTGCTGGTTGTCTTTGTGTACGCGTTGGAAGAGTGCGCGGTTGTCTTTGGGGGGGTAGCCTTCTTCGATGTCGGCAAAGTCAATGCCGACGATGGTGGGTATGAGTTCGGGGTTTTCATCTATGAGTTCTTGCACCCATTCGTAGTCTTGCTGCGCGGTCTGGCGGCGCAGGGTGACGATGTAACGCGCGGTTGTGTTGTTTTGCGATGCGTTTGAGAGGATTTGGGCATTCGTGCTGTGAAAGTCGATGAATGTCTCTCGCGTTTCCCCGCCGCCACTGCAACGGTATTCGATAAAGGTGATACCTTCTTTGCGGTGCCGGTTATGTGCTTTGAAAAATGCCTTGATCAGGAGCTCCTGTCTTTTGGGCGGGTGTCTCAAAAGGCTGGTGATGAGGTTGAATTTGGCTTTAAACCGACCAAAGTCACCCCCGTCTTTTTCTGTGTAGATGTAGTGTTCTTTAAATTTGGCAAGTCCCACGGTTGGATTGGATAGAGCATCGCGATAGAGCGCTATGGGATCCGGGCGAATACCATAAGCTGCTTCGTAGGCGTCTGTAAATAGCGTCCAGTCAATGTCTTCGTAAAAGTCTTTGCCGAGTTCTATGAGGTCTTCGGCGGTCAAGCATCCGCCGGGATGGACATGGAGTTCACAAGTTTTGGCTAAGTGGAGTGGGGGCATGTATTATTCCTCTGGATTCGCGCGTTTTGAGCCTGTTGCACACAGAAAAGTTAAGAGAATTTGCAGATTGAGACAATAAGGAAAGACATACCTATTTTCAGATTAAAAAATGTCTCAAACTGGGACAATTCACCGCTTGACGCGGCTTACTATTTATGATATTTTATGAAGTGAAATAATCGCGCAAATGGAGGCTTACATGACCGCACAGTTGTTGATTTTTATGGGTGCAATGGTTTACCTGGGTTGGGTGTTTGTTCGATATTGGAAACGTCGCAATCGCAAAGATGTCCCGTTTATTGAAGTGGTTGAAGATAAGCCCGTGAGTAAGCCGTATAGACAAAGGCGTATGCAAAAGAAAAAAGAGTCCGATGCCGACCGCGAGTGGCGCAAGCGCGTGCAAGACGAAATTGAAGATATGACAAAATAAAGTCGCGGATTCATTAGTTCACGACAAACGCGGTCTATTACAAATAAACCTCATCCTATTGGGTGGGGTTTTTATTTGTACTTGCTCTTGAGCGATTTGCTTGCTACGTTACTCGTGAGCGAGCAAACCCTTTGAATTGGAATATTGGATATGCGCGAATATTTGATTATTGATGGACATCTCGATATGGCGTTTAACGCGCTGTTTTATCGCCGGGATCTCACGCAGTCTGTATATGTGTTGCGCGAGCGCGAAGACAGTATGGTGGGAGGATTGTCTAACCATCCGGATTCGCTGGAGAAACGCCTGGGGCCACAGCCCAAGCGGTTTACGCCAACTGTTTGTCTGCCCGAGATGCGGAAAGGGCGCGTGGGGATTATGCTTTCGACCATTATGTGTCGCGTGCAAAACCCGCAGGATAATACGCACAATGCGGTGCGCACACAGGATGTGGCTTATGCACGAGGGCAATCTCATCTGGCGTATTATCGGGCGCTGGAACGGTGTGGAGAAATTCGGTTTATCAAGTCTGTTTCAGATCTCGATGCGTGTGTTGCAGACTGGGAGAATCCAGCGGACGATACACCTGTGGGGCTTATTTTGTCGATGGAAAGTGCCGATCCTATTCTGGGTCCTGACCAGGTGGGTGAATGGTATGAGGCTGGCTTGAGATCGGTGTCTTTGACGCATTTTGGCGCCAATACGTATGGGCACGGTACGGGTACGGTGGGCGGGCTATATCCACCGGCTTACGCGCTGATGGACGCGCTGTCTGAGACGGATATTGCGCTGGATCTGACGCATGCGGCAGACCTGACCTTCTGGCATATTCTCGATTATTGGAAGGGACCCGTGCATGCCAGCCATTGCAATTGTCGCGCATTGGTGCCGGGGCAGAGGCATTTGTCGGACGATATGATCCGCGCGATTACAGACCGGGGGGGTGTAATTGGGATGGTTTTTGCCGAGCAGATGCTGTCTCCTGCCTGGAATTGGGACGATCCGAGTACGCATTATACCACGGCAACCCGACCGATGAAGGCGGTGCTCGAACACATCGATCACATCTGCGAACTGACGGGCAGCACAGATTACGTGGCTTATGGCACGGATCTGGATGGTGGATTTGGTCTGGAGCTTTCGCCCACAGATTATCATACGATTGACGATTTGCAGCGTTTTCTAAATCTCATGCGCGATCACGGCTATGGGGAAGACGACGTGAAGGGTTTTGCGCATGGGAATTTGGTTCGATTTTTTAATACAGCCTGGGGATGACATGTCCGATCATACTTACTTTATTGTCGATAGCCACTTAGACCTCGCTTTTTGCGCCATTCAGGTCAATCGGGATCTTACGCAACCCTCAACAACTGTGCGGGTACACGATTCGGTATCAACTGCGCGCAGTTTTGGGTCGTGTACGACGACGTTTCCCGAGTTGCACAAGGGGCGTGTGGGGATTGTGTTTGGCACGGTGATGTCGCGTATTGATACCAATGATCGCTGGACGCGCACGGGGATGTGGGATCAGACGCAGTGTTATGGTGTCGGGAGGGGGCATTATGCTTTTTACAAGGCGATGGAACGGCGTGGGATTATTCGGCAGATTCATACGGTTGAGGATTTGGACGCATGTGTTGCGGCGTGGACGCAGCCTTCGGCAGATACCCCCATCGGGTTGGTGCTGGCAATGGAAAGCGCCGATCCGATTCTCGATCCAGAGCAGGTGTCCGAATGGCGCGATTTGGGCTTGAAAATGGTGAGTATTTCGCATTATGGCGTGAGTTCTTATTGCCACGGAACAGGGACGGAAGGAGGATTGCTGGATCGGGGCAGGCCGTTGCTGGACGCGCTTAAAGCCGCGGGAATTATTGTGGATTTGACGCATACCACGGATCAGGCTTTCTGGGAAATTCTCGATTATTACGACGGGCCGGTGGCTGCAAGCCATCACAATTGCCGGGCACTGACGCCGGGGCAGCGGCAGTTGACTGATGATATGATCCGCGCGATTGTTGAACGCGATGGAGTTATTGGCGCGGCTTTTGATGTGTGGATGCTCGATCCAGAGTGGAAGCGGGGCGTGCCGTGTTATGAGCAGACGACAAAGGCGACGCTCGATACTGTGGTCGATCACATCGATCATGTGTGTCAGCTTGCTGGTAATGCGAATCATTCGGGTATTGGGACGGATCTGGATGGGGGGTATGGCCAGGAACAGTCGCCGAGAGATTTAAATACAATTGCCGATTTGCAGAATCTGGTGCCCATTTTTGAACGGCGCGGATATTCACCAGAAGATATTCAAAAGGTGTTGTCGGGGAATTGGGTGCGGTTGTTGAAGTCGGTGTGGGAAGATTGATCCGCAGATGAACGCAGATGAACGCAGATAAAACGCGAATGTGTAGGGGCGATCCTCGTGGTCGCCCGCTTTCAAAGGATAAAAATATGTCAGAGAGACCAAATTTGTTGTTGATTACAACAGATCAACAGCGCGGAGATTGCCTCGGGTGTGATGGGCATCCGGCGCTGGAGACGCCGTATCTCGATGAAATGGCCGAGCGGGGGGCGCATTTCCCCCACGCATATACGTCGGTGCCGTCGTGTACGCCTGCACGCGCGGGGATTATCACGGGGATGGATCAATGGAATCACGGGCGGTTGACGATGACAGGAGGCGATCCGCTGGAATATCCGGCGACATTGCCGGGGGAACTCGCAGCGGCGGGATATCACACGCAAGCCGTGGGTAAGATGCATCACGCCCCGCAGCGCAGGTTGTATGGCTTTCACCATATGGTATTGGATGAAAGTGGGCGGCGGATGGGAAATTTTGTCAGTGATTATCATTTGTTTTTTGATCAGCACAAGGAAGGTGCTTACGGGTATCGGGATCACAGTATCGATTGGAATTCATGGATGGCTCGGCCCAGCCATTTGCCCGAGCATTTGCATCCGACGCACTGGACGGCGAGCGAGGGGATTAAATTTTTGGAGCAACGCGATCCGACCAAACCATTTTTTATGTGGCTTTCATTTGCGCGGCCCCATTCGCCTTATGATGCGCCCCAGGCGTATTGGGATATGTATATCGACAATGATAATATCCCAAAAGCCGCTGTGGGAGACTGGGCTGCTGAGTTCGACAAAAAAATCGCAGATGTCAATGCGCCGCGTTCGCACCGTTCCGATGCTGAAACGCACAGGGGACGTGCGGGGTATTACGGCAATATCACGTTTATCGATCACCAGATTGGGCGCGTGCTGTACGAGTTGCGCCACCGGGATCCGCAAGCATACCGCAATACCCTGATTATTTTTACATCTGATCACGGCGATATGATGGGCGACCATCACCACTGGCGGAAGACGTATGCATACGAAGGGTCTGCGCGCATTCCATTTATTGTGAAGTATCCCGATACATGGCGGGATGTGGCGCGAGGGGTGAAGTACGATCATCCCGTGGAGTTGCGCGATGTGATGCCCACATTGCTCGATGCTGCCGGAGTCGATATACCAGCGTCTGTAGATGGGCGGTCTCTTCTGGATATTGCGCGGGGGGATGACGAGGGATGGCGCGCGTTTGTGCAGGGCGAGCATACGTCGTGTTATACAAGAGAACACGGCATGCAATATGTGACTGATGGGCATGAGAAGTATATCTGGTTTCATCACACGGGAGAAGAACAGTTTTTTAATCTGGATGACGATTCATTGGAATGCTGCGAGTTGTCCAAAGATCCGGCGTATGAAACGCGCATTGCGATGTGGCGCAGGCGATTGGCAGAGGTGAATGAAAACCGGGGCGATCCGAGGGGGCAAAATGGAGAACTCGTGCCGCAGCCCGATGGCGCGCTGAGTCTGTCGCCAAATTATCAGAAATGGAAAGAAGCCGCACAATAATTGTGAGGATGTTATGGCCCAAAAATACTGGCTTGTAAAGTGCGAGTACGATGTGTGCTCTTTTGAAGAACTGAGCAATCGTCCCAGTGGGATTGGGTACTGGCGGGGGGTGCGCAATTATCAGGCGCGCAATTTTATTCGCGACGAAATGCAAAAAGGCGATCAGGCACTTTTTTATCAGTCGAATTGTAAAAATCCCGGTGTTGCCGGTATTGCGAATATTGTGCGTGCGGGATATCCCGATCCCTCTCAATTCGATGCGCGTCATGAGTATTACGATGAGAAGGCATCGAAAGAAGATCCGCGCTGGTTTTCTTTTGATGTGCAATGGTCAAAAGCATTTGAGCCGTATGTCAGTCTGCAAGACCTCAAGAACAATCCCAGGCTCAAAGACATGAAGGTGGTTCAGCGCGGGCAGCGATTATCAATCCAGCCGGTGACAAAGGAGGAGTTTGAGATTGTGTGCGAGATGGGGGGCTTCTAGGGAGATAAGAAGACCAAAAGAAAATGAAATTCTTCAAAGACAATTCGTTGCAGAGACAAGGTACATAATGTCGCGTAAAAACAGGGTTCTTAGCATAGGCGATACCGCCCCCTTATTTACTCTCCCTTCGCATCAGTGGCAAGACGTATCGCTCGTATCGTATCGAGGTAAAGAATATGTCATTCTGACGTTTTTTCGGGGGACCTGGTGAAAAAGAAGTCGTCGTCAGTTGGCGGCTGTGCAAGAACATATAGATGCTTATATGGAACATAATGCGATAGCGATCGCTATCGCAGCAGGACAGCAACTCTGTGAACTGCGCGAATATGCCGAACGAAGTGGTATCACCTATCCACTTCTGGCCGACGAAGACCGGGGTGCCATCAAAAGCTATGGGGTCTATCACTGGTACGGTCTGGCGTTTGCTCACAATCTCATTTACAACATTTTGCGTCCAGTGGAATTTTTCATCGACAAACTCGGCTATTCGTTATACAACTGGCTCGGTCTGCCAGATCACAGCCTTGTTCACAGTATTGCCCGTCCAGCGACGTTTATCATCGATAAACTCGGCATTGTCAGATATATGTATATTGGTTCGAATCAGTTTGATTTAGCCGAACAGGAAGAAATTATCGAGCGCTTGAAATTGCTATCATAATTCAGGTTAAAAAATAAATAAAACTTGACAAAAAATTGGTGGTGTTCAAATATTCTTTTTATATTAAGGACTGTTTTTTCTCAGACTTAAGCAGGTGTCCTGTTACCTGTCGATAATTTGGATTAAAATGAGGTGATAGAGTGCAGATACCTTCTTCATATCAACCCGGGTATGAAAAAGCACTTCTGACAGATCCCGATCTCGCCAAAACGTACATCCAGCACACACTCATCGGCGATCCCGATGCCGATGCCATGATCAATGGATTAGCCGGTATTGACGAGAAGCAACAGGGCGAATTTATCAGAGCCGGGATGGATCAGGATGAGGAAAAACTGCGTGATGCGCCGCAGGCAGTACGGGCGTTTTTTGAGAAGATCGGGACGCCCCCCGCGTGGTTTGATCCCGATTCAGTATATCCCGGATGCCGTGGCTTCCAAGCCTTTTCGGATCTGTTTCTCACCTCGTTCGTCGCGGATATTATTGTACAGGGTTTCACGACGCTGATCAGCCAATCGTTTTTCACCACAGGAAGGCTGACCGATTATGGGGTGCGGCGGCTAAAGCAAAATATACTTCACCTCCTGGAAATTATGTTACCGGATGGCCTGGAGCGTCATGGTGAGGGCTGGAAACTGTCTGTCCGTCTGCGGCTGGTGCATGCACAGGTCAGGCGGCATCTTCTCGCTTCTGAGGAGTGGGACCATGAAGCCCACGGCATGCCGATCAGTGCTGCCCACATCGCGCTCGCGTCCTGTAATTTCTCCGGGATGCTGTTGCGGTCAGCCACGCGAATTGGCGCACGTCTAAACGATGAAGAACGCGACAGTTTTATGCAGATATGGCGCTATACCGCTCACCTGATGGGTGTGCCCGAGGCACTCTTGTTCAGCAATGAGACCGAAGCCTGTGAAATATACCGCGTGGGTTACATCTGCGAGCCGCCTCCCGGCCTGGAAGCTATTGCTATGGCAAACTCGGTGATTGCCTCGGCTCCTTACGTGATCGGTATTAAAGACGAGAAAGAGCGAGATAATCTATCTGGTTTTGGGTACCGCCTTTCCCGAGCGTTGATTGGAGACGAACTCGCCGACCAACTCATGTTTCCAAAAAGTCGAATATCCAGGACCGGGACACTGGTATATTTGCGGCTGAGGCGCAGAATCCAGGAGGTCCTCGATGTCCTGCTGTGGTGGAGACCGGGTCATCGTACCCAAAGCTTCATGGCCTTGCTCGACGTATCTACGCTCGAAGAACATAAAATCAGTTACCGATTACCCGACAAGCTACACGCAGACGAGGCGAAGCCGTGGTGAGGTATGACGGTCTTTATCCACCAATATATAATGAGGGAAATCATTCGCTCGGTGAACGCGTCGCCGCACTTAATCCGAAATGGTCGAAGGAGTGTTTCTTTTGCAATTAGAACGCTACACCGCTGTCATTTTGCGCTATCGATGGTTGGTCGTTGCGCTTACAACGCTGGTCATGCTGGCATTGACGGCAGGTGTTCGCTTCATCACCGTCACGAACGATTACCGCATTCTGTTTGGCGAAGACAATCCACAACTCCTCGCTTTTGACGCTCTGGAGAACACGTATTCGGCCTCCAATGCGGCACTGATTGCCATTGCGCCCCGAGATGGCTCGGTGTTTACCCGCGAGGCGCTTGGCGCGGTTGAGGAATTGACCGAAGCCGCGTGGCGTGCGCCTTATTCCAGCCGCGTCAATTCCCTGACTAATTATACCCATAGCGAAGCACTTGATGACGATTTGGTGGTCGCTCCGCTCGTTGACGACGCATCTTCTCTGAGCGATGCCGATGTGGTGCGAATTGAGAAGATCGCGCTGGATGCAATCGAAATTGCCGGGCGTCTGGTGTCTCATGATGGGCGCACTGCCGGGGTGGCTATTAATTTTATTCTGCCCGAAAATCACGACCAGGCAGTGATCGAAATTACCGATTATCTCAATTCGGTCCTGAGTCAAGCCCGCACGAGCCATCCGGATATCGATTATTACATGACCGGCGATGTCGTCATGAACCGGACTTTCGCCGATGTCACGAAGAACGACATGGAGACTCTGACACCTGTTGTGTTTCTCATCATTGTGGGTGCCACAATTCTTCTCCTGCGTTCGATTCTCAGCACTTTGGCCATTGTCGCCATGCTCGTGTTTGTCATCAATACGGCTATGGGATTTGCCGGCTGGAATGGCGTGGTGTTCAGCCCCACCAATGCCGGCGTGCCGATTATTGTCATGGTGATCGCCATCGCGGATTCGATCCACGTTGTCACGAGTGTTTTATTGGGTATGAGGCGCGGTCTGGACAGAAATGCGGCGATTGTCGAGTCGATCCGCATCAATGCCTATCCGGTATTTATTACTTCGGTCACGACGGCGATTGGATTTCTCAGTCTGAATGCCTCAGATTCGCCACCTTTTCACGTTCTGGGCAATTACGTGGCATTTGGCGTTTTGTGCGCGCTTGTTTACACCATGACGCTATTGCCGGCATTGCTTTCGATTTTGCCGTTGCGCGCGTCTTCTGCCCAGTCCAAGGGGACGGCTTTTTTCGACCGTTTTGCCGACTTTGTCATCGCCCGCCGCAAATTTTTGCTCTGGTTCGTCACTGCGGTTGTCGTTGTCCTGATACTCGGCGTCCCCCGCATTGAGTTGAGCGATAACATGGCGCAGTATTTTGACGATCGCTACGAGTTCCGGCGCGATACGGATTATATTATTGATAATCTGACTGGTCTGGATAAGCTGGAATATTCGCTGAGTGCAGGGCGCGAAGGGGGTATTACCGATCCGGATTATCTGCGCCAGGTCGATGCTTTTGCCGAGTGGTACCGGGAACAACCCGAAGTGACCCATGTCCAGGCATTTTCGGATATTATGAAACGTCTCAATAAAAATATGCACGGCGACGATCCAGCTTTTTATCGCTTGCCCAAAGATCCGGACCTCGCGGCGCAGTATCTGTTGCTCTACGAGTTTTCTCTTCCGTTTGGCAGCGATCTCAATGACCGCATAGATGTCGCGAAATCCGCTACGCGCCTGAGTGTCGTGACTAAGAATGCGTGGTCACGAGATTTGCGTGAACTCGATAAGCGCGCACAGGTCTGGCTCCAGGCGAATGCACCCGCTTTTGCCAATGAAGCATCGGGTTTGAGCATTGTCTTTGCCCACTTATCTCTACGAAATATCAATAGCATGTTGCGCGGTACGATCACTGCGATGGCACTTATTTCGTTCATCCTGATCTGGATTTTCAAGAGTGTTCGGGTCGGTCTCCTCAGCTTGTTGCCCAATTTTATCCCTGCAATTATGAGCTTCGGTCTGTGGGGCTATCTCGTCGGTCATGTGGGCATTGCATCTTCGGTGGTGATCGCCGTTGTTTTTGGAATTGTCGTGGATGATACGATTCATTTTTTGAGCAAATATTTGAAGGCCCGGCGCGATGGCCTTCCCGCACCCGAGGCCGTGCGCTATACCTTTAACACGGTGGGCCATGCGTTATGGACGACGACCGCAGTGTTGTCAGTGGGCTTTCTGGTATTCGCCACATCGGGATTTGAGGTTAGTTGGGCACTCGGCCTTTTGGTCACGGTTACGATTGTCTTCGCGCTTGTTGCCGATTTTTTACTTTTGCCAACTCTACTGATTGCTATTGACCGGAGAAATTCATGATACCAATACGACCAATACACCTGTTTTTCGCGTTTTGTCCAATTATTTTGTTTTGTCTCGGCGTGTCATCACCCGCTCGTTCCGAAACCGCAGAGGAAACCGGGTTGAAAATCGCTCAGGATTCCCAGGATCGCGAGAAGGGTTTTGGTAATTTTACAGCCCAACAAACCATGGTGTTGCGCAACAAACACGGGCAAGAGAGCCGTCGCCAACTCCGGGTAAAGGTTCTCGAGGTCTCCGAAGATGGCGACAAGAGCCTGTTTGTGTTCGATGAACCGCGCGATGTCAAGGGAACGGCGTTGCTTATTCACGCGCATAGGGAAAGCGCGGACGACCAATGGCTTTATTTGCCTGCTCTGAAACGCGTCAAGCGCATTAGTTCGTCCAACCAGTCCGGCTCTTTTATGGGAAGTGAATTTGCTTATGAGGACCTGACCCCTCAGGCTGTGGAGAAATTTACCTATCGTTACCTGCACGACGAGGCATATGGCGATTTGACATGCACGGTCTCAGAACGCTTTCCCGTGGATAAGAAATCGGGCTATAGCCGCCAGGTGGTCTGGAGGGATAAGGACGAACTTCGCGTCTGGAAAGTGGAGTATTACGATCGCAAGAATTCACATCTGAAGACGCTTACTCTGGAGAATTACGCGCAGTATCTGGATCGTTACTGGCGCGCTGGAGAGATGACGATGGTCAATCATTTAACCGGGAAAAGTACGGTTCTGACCTGGACGGATTTTGAGTTTCAGACAGACCTCAATGATCGTGATTTCACACAAACTGGGCTGAAACGGGTGCGTTGATGTTACGTCGTACCGCTCTTCATATTTTAACTTTCGGCGCTGTCTGGATTTTGTCCCTGGTCTTTGCCATTAGCGCAGGTGCCGAAATTGGGATTGACCGCGGTTTTTCCGGGCGCGTGAATATCGAAAGCCGATGGTTTCCCCAAGCCGGTGCCTTTTCCGGCCAGGGGGCTCATGCCATCGGTTTTTTTGTGGAACCCAAACTCTATCTTGCAGACGCTAAGGGTCGAAGCCTCACGCTATCGCCGTTCTTTCGCTACGACAATGCGGACTCACGCCGCACCCATGCCGATCTGCGCGAAGCCTATTTTCTGATATTCGGCGAGATCGGCGATGGTGAATGGGAGTTGCGCGTGGGTATTGACCAGGTTTTCTGGGGCGTTACGGAATCGCAACATCTGGTCGATATTGTCAATCAGATCGATCTGGTTGAACATCCAAATGGAGAGACAAAGCTGGGACAACCGATGGTCAATATTACCTGGTCCAGCGATTGGGGAGTAGTGGAGTTTTTTGTTTTGCCGTATCACAGGGTGCGCACGTTTCCGGGGCAATCCGGCCGCCTGCGCCTTCCGCTCGTGGTGGAAGATGAGCAGGTCGAGTACGAGAGCGAAGGGGGGGAGTGGCATCTGGATTTCGCAGCCCGGTACAGTCAAAGTTTTGGGGTTGTCGATGTTGGCCTGAGTGTGTTCAACGGTACCAGCCGGGAGCCTTTTCTAATGCCGGGTTCGGACCGTAGTGGTGCGCCGGTATTGGTTCAGCACTACGATCAGATCCGTCAGTTTGGGCTGGATGCGCAACTCACTGTTGGCTCGTGGTTGTTCAAGCTCGAGGCTATTCAGCGTGCTGGTGCTCGCAATCTGCTCGGGATAAAAGAAGATTATGTGGCTTCCGTTTTTGGCGGCGAATACGCGTTTTATTCCGTCTTTGGTTCGGCTGTTGATGTCAGCTTGCTCGGCGAATGGAATTACGATGGGCGAGGGCGAAATGCGACGCCGAGTCGCTCGCCCAATACGCTCGAAAACGACTTTTTTTTTGCTACGCGCCTCGCGTTCAACGATGTTCAGAGTACTGAAATTGTCGCCAGTATTCTGGGGGATGTAGATCGCGCGACACGCGCCCTATCTATGGAATTGGATCGACGCATCTCTGATCTGTTGTCTTTAAACCTGGAGGCGATTCACCTTCTCAGTATTGATAAAGTGGATATCCACTACGATACGCGGCGCGATAGTTTTATTGATCTGAGACTGATTTACCATTTTTAGTTATTGCACAATCTCTAATTAAAAAACAACCCCACCCGGAATACCCTGGCGGGGTTGTTTGGTTGTATGAAGAAGCGATCACATTACGCCAGGTTCCATACCCGGTTCGCCCGCGTGGTATGACGCCAGGCACCAGGGGTCTCGGGTTTCTTTGCGGAAGGTGCGAACTTTTTGTCGCATGACTTCGGCGATGTCCTGAACCTCCGGGTCGTCGATGATGTTGGTGGATTCCATGGGATCATTTTCGATATCGAAAAGGGCTTCTGCATCCTGGTGCAAAAATTTTTCCGTGCGGCGTTTGCCCATTTCCAAGTTTTCTCTGCGAATGGCCTGCCAGGTTGGTGATGCCCACAGGTCACTGGGCAAAGGGGTGGTGATTTCGGGATAGAGATTGCGCACGTATTTGTATTTGCGTCCACGCAGTACCCGATAGGGGTAGTAATTGGTGACTTCGTGGAAGGTGTGGGAAAAGAAGGTTTCGTCAAATCCCTCGGGATGTGCTTCGTCGAGGATGGGGACGAGGGATTTTTCAGGTAGCCCTTCGGGAGCTTCAACGCCACACCATTCAAAGACGGTGGGGGCGATGTTGTTCCAGTTGACGAGGGCGTCGCTGACAACAGCTGCGGCATCTGGGCGCGCAATGATGAGCGGACAGTGGTGACCCGTGTCAAAAGAAGAGGCTTTGCCGCCGGGAAAGGGCATGCCGTGATCGCTCATGACGATGATCATGGTGTCATCGGCTCGGCCAGCGTCTTGAAGTGCCTGCACAGCCATGCCTATGCCGGTGTCGAGGCGAGAGACGGATTGGTAGTATTCGGCAAATTCTCGTCGAACATCTGGATGGTCGGGCAAAAAGTCGGGAACGATGACTTCGTCTAGGGAGTATGTGACTTCGGGAACGCCGGGATAGGTTTGTTTGTTGCCGAAGTCACGGTGAGGGTCGGAATAACCGACGTGTAGATAGAATGGCTGGTCGCTGTCAATGGTTTCAAAGAATTTTGAGATGTTGTCTGCAATACCGCGCACATTGCGCCCACCACCAGCTTCGTAGTTCCAGGGATAGACAGATTCGGGTTGGACGTGGAGTTTGCCGACAACGCCGGTTGTGAATCCGGCGGATTGTAGGGTTTTGGGAATTGACGGCATGTTGAGTTGTGTGTGGAAGTTGTGGATGCTATGCGAGTGGCCGTATTGTCCGTGCGTGTGGCTGTAGTGCCCGGTGAGCAGGTTGGCGCGGCTGGCCGCACACGATGGGGTGGTGCAAAAGGCGTGCTTAAATAAGGTGCCCCGCACGGCAAGGGCATCTACGCTGGGCATTTTGATAATATTATTGCCATAACATCCGGCAATGGGACTCCAATCGTCGGCAATGAGTAAGAGGACGTTGCGATAGGACATAAGATCTCCTTTTAATTTCTTATTGAACTGTTGTCGCGTTTTCGCTCATCGGCTATTTGTTCGAGCATGCGATGCACGCGGTCGAGTTGTGTAGATGTTATATTTGCCGTTTCGTAAGGATCGGAACCGATGTGAAAAAGTTCGGTTTCTTCGGGGGTTTGGCCTTCTTCGTAGATCAATTTCCAATTGCCCGTTCGCATGCCAAAGGACGATCCTCTAAAATTCCAGAAGATAGACCGTTCTTCGGGTATAGCGATGTCGCCCGTGAGCAGGGGCCAGATGTCTTGGCCATCCCATTGGGGATCGCTGTTGGGCGTATAGCCAATGAGATTGGTCAGGGTTGGCATCCAGTCGGTTATGTGCAAGGGGTGAAAGCATTTGCCGGGTTGCAGATGAAAAGGCCAATTAATCAGGGATGGCGTGCGAATGCCGCCTTCGTAGAGTTGAGATTTTTGACCTCGCAGGGGCAAATTGCAGCCCAGGCGCGGCATGTCTTCGTGTCGGCCCGGGTATTTGTCCGTGTCGTGAAGGGGACCGGCAGGGATGGCACCGTTGTCCGATGAGAAGATGATGATGGTGTTTTCGCGCTGGCAGGTGCGGGCAAGGGTCTCGACGAGTTGACCGATGGCGTGATCCATCTGGCTGGCGTACGCGGCATAGGTTTTGAATGAGCGGTCTTTGTTGTCGTCGAGGTCGTAGCGCCGGTCTGAATAGCGGTCTATCCAGTGTTGCGGCGCTTTGATGGGGGTGTGAACAGCGGTGAAAGGAACATAGCAAAACCAGGGACCTGTTTGCGCTTCGATCCACCGGGTGGCTTCCCGAGCGATGAGGTCGGTGACGTGGCCGCGTTCTTCAATGAGTTCGCCATTGCGGTGCCAGGTGACGCTGAATGGTCCCGATTTGTAGCGGTGGTTATACGGGTCAACGCCGCCGGCAAGGCTTCCATAAGCGGCATTGAAACCAAATTGGTTGGGGCCGTATTCGGGAGAAGATCCCAGATGCCATTTTCCAAAGAGGCCGGTTTCGTAGCCCGCATTGCGGAAGGAGGAGGCCAGTGTTTCATAGCCATCTGGGAGGACGGGAGCGTTGGAGGGGACGGTGGCGTGGCGTCCAAAGCGACCGGGATGGCGGCCCGTTAGGAGACAGGTGCGGGTGGGAGTACACATGGGACAGACGTAGTGCTGGTCGAGTTCGATTCCCGTGGCTGCGAGGCGGTCGATATTGGGCGTGCGAATGTGTGAGGCGTGATAGCTGACGTCACCCCAGCCCATGTCGTCGGCGAGGATGAAGAGAATATTGGGTTTTTCAATTTTTCCAGATTTGGTCATGTCGGGTATCCTGTTAAATATTCTATAAAATCCACTGTCTGATTTTACCGTTTTCTCTGTGTTTCGCATACCACAATAGCAGGATTATAATTGCGACACCTGTGCCATCCCACACCACATCGGTCCAGACGCCAGTGCGACTGGGTACAAAGGATTGATGGTATTCGTCCAATATCGCATAGAGAATGGATATCAGGACGCTCCACAATACACAGGGGGCAAATCGGTTCTTTGTCCATAGAGATCGGAAACACAGATAGGTCAGAATAGCATATTCTGCTATGTGGGCAAATTTGCGTACGGCATGGTGTATTCGTTCACTAAAAAAGAAAATTTTTTCTGTATTCTCGAACGATAGCAGGCCGCTTGAACCAATAAAAATTAAGAGTAGCCAGACAAACAGGGCGATGCGCCAATGCATTGTTGTCATGTGTTTTTCCACCCTATTGTGCTGTTTTGAGGGCTTGTATCGCGTCGTCGGTGGCGTCAATGACATGGGTACCTGAGGGTACGATAAACTCAAACCATTTGTCTTTGACGTCCGGATTGATGCTCAAATTGTGAAAGGTCTGCGTGATGATCTCATTGTTTTCGGCATCAAAAAATCCAACCCGGCGCAACAGACCGTCTTCGGGATTGATGAGTAATTGTGCTTTGACAGGGGGGTTAGGCAGTTGTGCGTGTAAGAGATTGACTTTGATCTTTGCTTCAAAGACTCGGTGGGGGCGTTCTTCAAATATTTCGTCTGCGGTGTAGCGAATGCTCGTCCATTCCAGACCTCTAAAGGGACGCAGGGGGTCGGCCTGGTCTGCATCGGCTTCGAGGTTGGTGATGCGATAGACGCGCCCCAGGTTCACTTTGGAGACGATTTTTTCTTCGCGGTCATAGGTCCACATCAGGCCGCCATCCGACAGGCGTTGTGAAATAATCACTTGATCTTGTACGGTATCGAGGCGCATCAGGTTGGGGCGTTTAAAGGTTGCGCTGGCATTGAGCGTCAGTTTCTGATCCATTACGCGAATGACTGTGGTCTGTTCGGCCTTACAGGTGGCGATTTCTCTGGCATTTTTTTGAATTTCGACCATTATTTCATCGGTTTTCCCATCTCCTGTTGACATTTTGTTTTCATTTTCCGCGCTGACCTGAGCTGTGAGGATCAGCATTGCGACCACCCAGCGTTTCATAACTTGCTCCTTATGAGAAATTTTATTCTTCGCGCTCGCAAAGGCCCGACCACACCAGATTTTTCGCTGGATGATCTGCGCCGAGTTGGACGATTGGAGATTGTGGCGCATTGTTTGGCTAACGCGCTTTTTTATTCTCAAAATATACGAACCAATACTACTGTACACCTCGTTTTTGATGGACCTTCGGATCCGCCGAAAACCGTGCGTTTTGAAAGCGATCAGTTACCCTATTTGGGTGGATTTGATGAACGTACTTTAGCAGGGGTTGTACAAAAAGCACTATCTGTTGGCAAGGGTTTGTCATTGGGCGAAGAGCGACAGGTTGATAACGGTCTTTTTGTGGCAAAAAAGGGATTTGAACGCGTTGTGCAAGATCACACGGAATCGCTCTATGTGCTCGAGCGCAGAGGTGTTGACATCCGTAAGGTGACATTTCCCCAGGATGTGACGTTTGTTTTTTCAGACCATCTCACAATGCCCAAAAAAACGGCTAAATATTTGCGCCGCCTCGGTGCTAAACCAATTTGCGTGGGGCCCCAGATGCTGTTTGCTTCTCAGTGTATTGTGTTGCTACACAATGAATTGGACCGGCAAGATGTCTGGTGAAGTGGTTTACTAAAAGAGTTTGAATGTCGCGCCAATGTGTCCGGAGAATCCACTGATGACATCGTTTTGATCTTCGACAAATTTAATCCTGGCAAATAGCCCGAGTTTTTCACCTATTGGAAATTTGTATCCCAATTCTCCACCTATAAAACGCTCAGAAGCGCCATCAGATAATACAATTCCAATACTCGGTCCAAAAAATAGCTTATGGGATTCAAAGTCGCGCATGCCAATCGCATAATTGAGGCTCGTGCCCAGAGTCTGCATCATCGGGCTGGCAAAACTTATGTCGTAAAACGGCGCGAGTGTGAATGGACCAGGCAGATTGACATGGACAGAGGTGTGCAGGGCTATCCCACCGGCTGATTCAAAACGCGGGCGAGTACTGCCGTTCCACATAAAGCCCCCACCCAGGTTTACGCCGTCGATAAATGCCGCATCGGCAGTGCCCATACCAGAAGATAACACACATAGCGCAAGACAAAAACTTTTTAGAATCTTCATAAAACCTCCTTTAAAGTTTGATTCCAGATCACACGTATCGCTCGTCCAATGCCGCGACCACATCTTTTACGCGCTGAGAGCCATCGCGGGGTACAATAAGCAGGGCATCGCCCGTATCGACTACGATTAAATTCTCGACATCGACCAGCGCGATTATTTTGTCCTTGCCGCCATAAACGGTTGTGTTTTTCGCATTGAGCAATAGCACATCGCCCTGTAGTAAATTGCCATTTTCATCTACGGGCAAGACATCAGTCAAAGCGCCCCACGCTCCAATATCGCTCCAATCGATATCTGCTTGCAGGGTCGCAATATCTGACGCACGTTCGATAATCGCATGATCAATGGCGATGTTTTTCATTTGCGGATAGACTTCGGTAATGACATCTGTTTCTCGTCCCTCTTTGACTGCGGTGCCAATTTTTTCGAGCCTGGCATACATCTCGGGTTCAAATTTTGCAAAAAGATCCAGCATCGTTCTGGCTTTCCACACAAACATATTGCTATTCCACAGATATTGACCGCTCTCCAGATATGTTTTTGCAGTCGCTACATCGGGTTTTTCTTTAAATGACTCTACGGCATAAACCGGCTCGTTGTTTACCCTGGCAATCACATTGCCCTTTTGTATATACCCAAAGCCCGTGTCTGCGCGCGTTGGTTTTACACCGAGTACAAACAGGGTATCTGGACGACCCTCCAGCGCGTCTGCTGCTACTTTGAGCAACCGACAAAATTCCTCTGGTTTGCCAATGTGGTGATCAGAACCCAAACTCGCAATTGTACATCCGGGAAAACGGGCTTCCAACAAAGCGCATTCAAGCCCCACCGCAGGCCCTGTGTTGCGAAGTGTTGGTTCTAAAATTGTATTTTCAGGAGGTAATTCGGGCAATTGTTCTCGAACGCTATGCAATAGTTTTACGCCCGTGGATACAAAAAGATCATCCATTTTTGCCAGCGAATTGAGGCGATTTACCGCCTCTTGCAACATCGTGTGTTCACCTGTTAAAGCGTGAAATTGTTTGGGCCTGTTTTGGCGACTCAAAGGCCATAGCCGCGTGCCAACACCACCCGCGCGAATTACAAATTTCATGTCCTATATCCAGATATTACTAAACAAAAAGTAATGTCTCTTGCCAGAGGGCACAACCGAAACCTTGCAGCAAAGGCCGTCTTTTTATATCTTTACCCAAATACGCGTGAAATATCCCCAGGGGATTGCTCCCCCACAACAGGAGTTGACTGTTATGGCACTGACTGCCACTACTTTGGAAGAGACCTATCAACAGATGGCCGAACGATTAGAGGGCATCGTGCCCGATATCGAATTGCGCTACAAAGCCGAATTGGCTTACGAAATTAATAAGCTTAAAAAAGAGCGCGGAGCCATTATCCTCGGGCATAATTACATGGAGCCGGCACTTTATCACTCTGTGCCAGATGTCGTGGGCGATTCGCTCGAGTTATCGCGCAAAGCCGCAGAAACC
Source organism: Gemmatimonadota bacterium (assembly GCA_028874765.1). Taxonomy (GTDB): domain Bacteria; phylum Latescibacterota; class UBA2968; order UBA2968; family UBA2968; genus VXRD01. Next base: position 4,520 of record JAPPIE010000472.1, on the reverse strand, counting down.
GACGCCGATCCCATTGTTTTTTGCGGCGTGCGTTTTATGGCCGAGACCGCAAAAATTCTCAATCCCGACAAAACCGTACTCTTGCCCGCGCGCGTTGCGGGCTGTTCACTCGCCGCGAGCATTACCGCAGAAGATGTGCGCAATCTGCGCGAGCAATATCCGGGCGTTCCCATTGTCACGTATATCAATACTTATGCCGATGTCAAAGCCGAGTGCGATATTTGCTGTACATCGGGCAATGCCCATAAAGTGGTCGAATCGCTCAATTCGGATACCGTTATCTTTTTGCCCGACGAATACTTAGCCGCCAATGTGGCGCAAGAGACCGACAAACGCATTATTTTTCCCACAGTAACGGGATTTGCCGATCCCAAACCCGGTCTTGAATACGAAATGATCGGCTGGCATGGTCGGTGCGAAGTACACGAGCAATTTACCGTTCAGGATATTGAAAATGTGCGCGTGCAGTTTCCAGATGTCGTTGTTCTCTCCCATCCGGAATGCAGTCCTGAAGTGGTCGCTGCGTCCGATTTTTCGGGCAGTACCTCTCGCATGGTCGATTATGTTCGCGACATGGATGCCGAGCGTTATTTGCTGCTTACAGAATGCAGCATGGGCGACAACATCGCTGCGGAAAACCCGGATAAGGAAATGGTAGGCCTGTGCAGCATTCGCTGTCCACATATGAACGAAATTACACTTGAAGACACGCTCAATGCACTTGAGTTTAACGAGCAAATTATCGAAGTGCCCGAAGATATCCGCGTGCGCGCATTAAAGGCTGTGGAACGCATGCTGGAAATTGTATGATCGTTTAAAAAATAAAGTTACGCGATACCAAAGGCCCGATACATCTCGGGCCTTTTGCGGTTCGATATTGCGTATCAGACCTGTGTGTTTTTGGTCAACGCCAATCTCACTCACCATCATACACTTCTGTTTGGAACAGGTTATTTTGAAAATCGAGGTACTGCTCTTTTGTCATCTCTGGCTTGTGATTTGCAAGGACGGCTTTTGCTTCTGCCGCGTGGTCGTATAGTAGATCCACTGCCATCATTGCCAGTGACTTTGCTGGCTCTACATATCCCATCTCTTTATCGGAAATATGCCATTCGACGCTGTGTCCTGGTCCCGTAGCACCCGACATATAGGGATGAATCGCGGGCATAATGCAGGATATATCGCCCATATCTGTTGAGCCGGTTCTGTGGCCCACTGTACGAAATTCATCTTTTCCAAAACGCGCTCTGGCATTTTTTCCATAGAGTGCCTGCAAATCCGCATTGTTTTTTAATGGCATATATCCCGGTAGCGTTTCTATTTCTACTGTTGCGCCAAGTGCTATTGCACCGGCTCGAAGTGCGCGATCTACTTTCATACTGGCATCGAGAATGGCTTCTGCTGTGCGTCCCCGAACATAAGTTTCCATACAAACTTCGTCGGGTATAACGTTGACCAAATCTCCGCCTTTGGTGATGATGGGGTGTACCCGAACTGTATCGTGGTCCTGGAATGTTTCACGCTGTGCATTGATGGCACTCAGAGCAATTTGAGCGGCATTTAGAGCATTGATGCCCCGGTGAGGTGCGCCTCCCGCGTGTGCGGCTTTGCCCACAAACCGAATCATCTTTGCCACAAATCCATTAGATGAGGCGGAGGCCGCGGCTTTGGTCAATGAATCATCACTATGTGTATGAATCATAACTGCCATATCGATATCGTCAAAATGCCCGTGCTTGATCAATTCGGGTTTGCCACCCAAAAAGCTCAGTTTACCAGATTTTACCAGATTCAGACGGTATTCAACCTCTACAAATTCTTCTGCTGGCACGGCAAAAAAGACGACTCGGCCCGCCAAATCGTCAATCACGCGCGCATCCACCATGCCCATCATTGCTCCCATCAATCCCGCAATCTGTGCATTGTGACCACAAGCATGTGCGGCACCCGTATCGGGATTGGCATTGGGATGGCCGGAGACCACGAGCGAGTCGAGTTCGCCAATCAGTGCAACGGTTGGGCCAGGTTCAGTTCCCTGCAACACGCCCTTTACACCTGTAATCGCCAACTCGGTTTCATATGGCACACCAAACTCATCCATTGTTTGCGATACCAGTTTTGCTGTCTCAAATTCCTTAAATCCCAACTCGGGATTCACCATAATGTGATCGCCAATGCGACAAATTTGATCTCGACGTCGATCTATGGCTTCACAAACGCGTTTCTTGAGTTCGGTTTTTATAGACATGTTTTCCTCCGTTCTACCTGATTTTTAGTAATAATATCAGCAAGAGAGGCGTTACAATGGCTTGTAAGAGCGTAAATCTGACCAGTACCTGTGTATTGGACCAGCCCCATTTTTGACGGACGTGATCGTGTAGGGGATAACGCACCTGTTTGAAAATGCCGATTTTTAAAAAGCGCAACAAAGCGACTTTCAGAAGGCCTGTTGCGCCATTGACCAGCACCACCCCGGCAACTACGATAATCAAAAACGGATTGCCACACGCCAGGACCAGCATACCGAGTAATAAGCCCAGAGGACGAGATCCGGCATCGCCCATTAACACGGCACTTGGATTGGCATTGTGCCACAAGTAGCCCACCAAACACCCCGTCATGACAAAAGCCATCACGGCCCAATTCGCGCCCTCTTTGTAGTGTGGCACAAGCAGGTATTGGGCGATATCCCGATGTCCTACAATGCCGTATAGTGCACCACCTAAAAAAATAAAGGCCAGCATGCACAAACTGCCCGATAGGCCATCCACGCCGTCTGTGCAATTTGTAGCATTAATCGTCATCCACAACAAGCACGTAGCAATAGGGATATAAATCCAGGGTGGGACAATAACCGGTGTTTTAATGAGTGGCAGCCACACTTCAACTGATGCCATCTGGCACACTACCATCGCACCCAAAATGGAAATGATCAGATCGAACAACCCCATGCGGTATTCACTCCACTCATAGCGGTCATCGAGAAATCCCACCAGCATCGCCAAAAACAGGCATCCCAATGCGGCCAGATAGCGCGTTCCAAGCGGCACAAATAAAAATCCGACGACAATAAAAATAGAAATAAAAATAATACCTGCCCCTACGGGCTTGCCCTTATTTTGGGCGGCGCCAACAGCATGCGCTCGCCCCTGATCGCGCGGTAATCGGTGCCACAATTTGGGCAAAATTCTCCAGGTGAACACGCAGGCGAGCGCGGTACCTGCACCAACTAAAAATAAATGAGAAGTAAAGAGGCGAAATGGCCCATAGACGTTCAAAAGTTGCTCCCCCAGCCAGTAGAGCACAGCACAATCTCCCGTGTGATATGATTTGAAAAACGAAACAAATCAAGACCAATGTAAGGTCTCTATGATTAAAGGGCAAGTCTGAACTCATAGCTGGTTCCATTTGAAAGAAAAACCTTGACGCGAAAACAGAGACTTTCTATTTTGTGTACTATGAACGCATTGATCAAAAACCCGGTTATTTTTTCAAATCCAAACACAATTTTGGCCGGGGATGCGTTTGCCTATACTGCCCAGCATCATACCCATCATGCTACGTCTGCGACTTTTTGCATGATATGCTCGGCGGTGGATATGTCATAACAGTTTGTCCAATGAAATGAATAAGCCCGCTGTCGAGAGACAGTGGGCTTTTTTTTTAGGAGAATGACAATGTCTATTAATCGTCAACTCGAAGAAGGCACAGAACTTCATCTCGATTTTGAAAAGCTACGCAAGGTTGCACAAACCGACCATTCCGTCATTCCCGTTGCTGTACAGGATGTGGATAGCAAAGCCGTTCTCTTGATCGGCTATGTCAATGAACAGGCACTCGATTACGCGCTTGAACACCGCGTGGCAACTTTTTGGAGTACTTCGCGCAATGAACTCTGGATTAAAGGGGCTACGTCTGGCGATATGCTCGAACTGGTTGATGTGCGCATCAACTGCGAGCAAAATTCACTGCTTTATCTCGTGCGCCTCAAAGGCGGTGGATCGTGTCATACGAAAGAAAATGGACGAGCGCGTTACGGCTGTTATTACCGCAGTATCGATGATGGAAAATTGATATTTGTAAATCCTAAAACCATACCAGAGTGATGAGTTATGTCATCAAAAATCGTTACTCGAATCCGTTCAGATCAATGGCGGATTCTCAAAAACGTGCGTCTTCGCGCACTTGAAGAAGCACCCTATGCTTTTGGTACAACCTTGGCAGAAGGCCTAAAGAGGACCGATAGAGACTGGAAAGATATGGCGCGGGACCATGCCACTTTGTCGGATCGCGCATATTTCATGGCTTATGTGGGGGATAATCCCTGTGGGATGGCGGGGTGTTATCGCAGGGCATCAGATACAGTAGTGCTCACCGCGATGTGGGTTGCACCCGAATTTCGGGGACAAAAGATCGGTGAGCAGATTGTGCGCGCTGTCATAAAATGGGCACGAGGGGATGGGGCCACCACGCTTGAAGCATGGGTCAGCGAAGATAATCCAGCGCGTTTCTTTTATCAA
>JAPPIE010000054.1:20143-35897 GCA_028874765.1 Gemmatimonadota bacterium | reverse complement strand
TGAAATTTAAGAACTTGAAACCCTTTCCGATATGACTTTTGCGTAAGTCCTATTATATTCTCATTGGGTCTTAAAAGCAGGTCGCTTGTGGTGTAGATGGCTTTGTCAGCCGGGCGGAGAAGCAGGTCGCGGGCGTTGGGGTTATGGCGTTCTGAGATAAGAATTCTCACGCGCACGGAATCAGAGATTATTTTGGCTATGGAATCGAGTTGTGTGATATGGGGCACTGATATTGTATCGGGTTGCGCGATTTTTACCCGTGTGTCCGATAATAGCGTTTTGTCAGATGCGTGAATATTCCAGACGAGGAATAGCAAGATTGGTGCTGTGAGTTTTCCGATTTCGCGCTTCATGGGGTTTTTCCTCTTGTGGGAATCGTGCGGTATGGTCGATTATCTTCAGGTACGATGAGAACTTCAGCTGCGTTTTCATAAAAGAATAGCTCTTTTTTCACAGAGTCCATCTGTGTCAGGATATGTCCATAGCGGGTTTCCTGTGTGTTGTAGAGGATCTGTAGCCCGCGGTCAATGCGCAGGAGGTCCTGTTGGCGTTGGGTTTCGAGTTCGCCTACGAGGCGGATGAAGGTGTTGTTGATTTCATTGCGCTGCTGGTTTTGCGATGTTTGGACGAGGCGATTGGTGTAGTTGATCAGATTTTGTTGATGGATGATAAATTCGCGCGCGCGTCGTCTCTATTGCCCGCATAGCGCAGGACAAAGTTGTAGATCGGGCACTCCCAGCGTTTGACCAGGGTGGTGACTACTCCCACGGCTAAAGCCTGTGGGCTTCTTGGCGGTTGACCGCCTGACGTTGTAGCCCCAACGTCAATATGTTTATCGCAGCATTGTGGTCTCTGTCCGTCTTATAGCCACACACCTTGCAATGATGCACACGATCAGAAAGTGTTTTCTTCTCTCTATGTCCGCATGCTGAGCAATCTTGTGACGTATAGTCAGGCTTGACGGCTTTGAATCCAATACCAGCTTCTTCCGCTTTGTATTCGAGACAGTGCCGAAACAGGGACCATGCTACGTCTGCTATTGATTTAGCCAATCGTCTGTTCTTTTGCATCTCTTTTACGTCCAATTTCTCGACAGCTATGAAACCGTGACGATTGACCATTTTTCTTGATTCTTGATGAGCAAAGTTATGTCGCTTATTCCGGATACGCTCATGCACTCTACCAATGACTTTACGACGCCTTTCTCTTACGGCGTCAGTCTTGGGTCTTTTTTTCACCGCGTCCCACTTCTGCTGTGCTCTCGCAAGTGCCTTCTCCTCTTCCCGAAAAAAACGCCGATTCTCTATCTTCTCACCGTCACTCGTCACAGCAAAGGAATCAAGACCCACGTCAACACCAACAGCAGAACCATCGTCTGTTTCTTCAGACGTATCACCTATATCGCAAGGAATACTCGCATACCACTTACCCGTCGCCGTGCGTGTGATTGTGCAACACTTAGGCACACCTTCAAGTGGCCTATGCTCAACGACACGAATGCAACCTATTTTACTCAACCGCAAACCCTTGCCATCCAATCGACAACTACTCGAAAATTGAGTATAAGTGATAGAATCATAGCGATTCTCACTCTTATATCTGGGAAAACCAGCCTTCTCACCCGTCTTTGTTCTCTCTCTCAAACGACGAAAAAACCCTTTGAATGCCAAATCTACCCTCTGACACACTTGTTGCAATACTTGAGAATGAACAACAGAAAAAGGCTCATACTGATTCTTAAGCATCGGCAAAGTATCTTGTTGATCATAGCGCGACAAACTCTCTTCATCCTTCTGCCACGCCTGTATCCTCGCACAAAGCAACTGATTATACAGAATACGGCATGCATCAATATGCGCCAACAAGATTTTCTCCTGCTTTTTCGTCGGACGCAACCTGTATTTGAATGATTTAAACATAATAAAAATATATACTTATGTATTGATTTTGTCAAGCAGAAATAGCGGATGAATCTGTTGATGAAGTGCTGGCGCACTTGTACACCGCTCCACTACCACCGATAGCCCCTTGAGGGCTATCCCCCTGGCTAAAGCCGCCCCATAAATTCTATGCGCTTCGCCACGCGACCCAAGCCTAAAGGACTTGGGACTTACGTGCATTTAAGTTAAAGGCCGCGATTTGTCCGGCCCGGAACCGGGCAATCAATTCCGCATCGTTCATTAAATGAGAGACCGTGTTGGGGGTTCTGTGTGGTATTCATCTTTCAAGACGTTTGGTTAAGGGAAAAAGTTTTAATGGTTGTTAAAATTTTTCATATTTTGAAGAAAAGTGTGTCATTGCGTTGAGGTGTTGTAGGGGACGGCCCCCGTGCCGTCCCGTGCGTCGTCTAACAGAGGTATTATATGCAAATTCTAATTCTATTCATAGCTTTTGCGAGCACAGCGAGTTTTGCGGGCACCGATGAGTTGAAGAACTATTTGTTCGATTCTAATTTCGGGGTGTGAGAATAGTATTAATAGTATGCGGATTAACCGCCCGTTTTTGACTTCAGAAGTTTATTTTACGGATCGCGTGTTTGTTCGCGGGGCTGAGCATTTGCCAGATGGAGGAGAATTTGGAAGAGATTACGCGGGTGAATAATCGGGTAACTGTGGCTGTGAAATAGGTGGAGAAATGATGCCTTCAAGCCAGTTTGAGTTTTTCGGTCCTGCCCACATCGCTGCGATGGGCGTGATTATCGCTGTGCCGATTGTTTTGACGCTTGTTGTCAGGTGGCTGGATTCGGAGCGGGCGACTCAGGCGATTTGCTATGGATTTGCGGGGGTGATCGCGGTCAATGAGGTGCTGAATTGGAGCCATCGCATAGCGACGGTTGGGGTGCATGAGTTCGTGCGGGAGTATATGCCGTTGCATGTGTGTGGGATTACTGTTTTTGCGGTTGTGGTTACGCTCATTTTCCGGCGGCAGACGGCTTATGAGATTGCCTATTTCTGGGGGCTTGTGGGCGCGACGAATGCGGTTGTGACGCCTCAGCTTGAGTTCGGTTATCCGGAGTATCGCTTTTTTCAATATTTTATCGCGCATGGCGGTATTGTAGCTGCTGCGCTGTTCGCCACATGGAGCCTGGGTATGCGGCCGACGGCCAGATCGGTTTTGCGCGTTTTTGTTTTGCTCAATGTTCTGGCGATTGTTTTAATTGGCGTTAATTTGATGCTGGGGAGCAATTATATGTTTCTCTGCCAGCCGCCTGATACACAATCGCCTTTTTTCTTTTTGCCCTGGCCGTGGTATCTCCTGTTCCTCGATGGCGTAGCACTGGTGTTATTTTACGTGCTTTTTATTCCTTTCTTGAGGAGAAAGGCATAAAGGCCGATCCGTTGTCGATATACAAAAAGCCACGCTCAACTTTGAGCATGGCTTTAGAACAAGACTATTCCCCGCTAAATTTGCCAGGATACTTCACTCGCAAAAACTCCGGGCTTTATCCATCAAATCCTTTTCACCGTGATGTGAATATCCTTAAAACGCTCTAACCTGCGATCATTCGTCAAAAATATATCGCATTTCGAGATAATCGCCGCCCCCAGATGAATGGCGTCAGGCGTCTTGATGTTATATTGTGAACGGATGTGTGCAGCGCGTTCCAGGACTCTTCGGGACAACTCAACAATTTCAATGACAGATTGGCTGAAAAATTTATCATAATCAGCCAAAAGTGTTTCTTTATTCTCTGTCAATGGTTTAACGCGACATTCCATCCATGTTAAGTCACTCACAACAAGCTCTATATCGGGTTTTTGGATACAGCGCAAAATCTTTTCTGAAAAATCTGGTACTTGCTCAACAACATAAATGACCGGGGCTGTATCTAATATACAGGCGCATGAGCAATCAATCCCAACTATTGCGTTCAGTTTGCAAATATGTATCTACTTGCTCGCGCACTGGAGGCGTATGACCACGGGCATTTTGTTTTTTATGAATGTCTGAAAGCACATCGCGCACAGGACGTTTTGAGACTTTTTCCAAAGATTTGACGACAACGCGCACCTTGCCTTTTGGTATTGGAATGTCCCTATTCAATGTTACTGTGCGGCCATCAATTAGTATTCCGGTTGCTGTATATGTATCGTTCATAGCATTCGTTCCTCACCATGTAATCCAAAGCACACATCAATAATTTGGAATATACCCAAAGTTATGTTGAAATGCAATTCAATGCAATACGCAAAATGTCTGATTCTCCTGATGCTTGTGGGTGCGAGTGCGTGTTTTGCGGCAGAGCCTTTTACGCCTCGTCACCCGGATCCCGTGCATGAGTCCTGGCGCTGGCGATCTTTTTCGGAATTGAAGGGGCAGGAGGTGTCGTGTTTGGCTCAGGATGGGAATGGCAATTTTTTATTTGGGACGGATGATGGTATTTATCGCTACGATGGGATAAGTTGGCATCTCTTTCCGTTTGATGAGGGGATGGTTGGGGCGCAGATTAACGCGCTTTATACCTCTCGGAATGGAAGTGTTTATGTGGGGTCTGACCGGGGTATTAGTCGTTTCGAGAATGGGATATGGGAACGGGTTTTTCCATCTGAGGGAGAATGGAATACCTATAATTTTATGGAGGCACGAGACGGGAGCCTGTGGGCGGGTACGGAATGGGGTGCGCTCAGGTTGATGGTGGATGGGACAAGGTTGTATGTGGCTGCGGAAGATACAACAGGTGTTCGGGAGATGATATCAGATGCCGTGACTTTTGTTGCGGTTCCTTTTTCCGGGCAGAGGTTGATGGTTTATGATGTGTGTGAAGATTCCAACGGAGCGGTCTGGTTTGGGATGTACGATGGCGATTTGATTCGGTTTGATTTTGTGTCGGGTTTTCAGCGTTTTAGTGAGGATGATGGGATTGATCAGGGTAAGTATCCGAGGATGTGTGTGACAAAGGATGGCGTTGTTTGGGTAGTGTATGGCGATGAGAGCCAGCGCGTCAACCGGTTTGATGGCGAGAAGTGGGAGGCTCTCGAAGTTGGTGATCTGGGTCGCGATCACCATTATACGTCTATTCTGGAAAGTCGAGATGGGACGCTCTGGATCGGCGGTAGTCGCTTGATTGCTTATAGGAATGGTATGTGGCGCGTTTATGATTCGAAAGATATTGTGTCATTGCCTTTGCACCATATGGAACTTTTCGAAGCGGCGGATGGCGCGCTCTGGATTATTGAAAGAGAACAGGAAGCTGCGCGTCTGGATCTGAGTGAGAATTACTTTCAGACTTATGACGGTCTTATTTTTCAGTGTGAGGCCGATGGGGCGCAGTGGTTTATCTCGGAAGATAACGGTGTTATGCGTCGTGATGGGCAAGGGTGGACGCGGTTTGGTGTGGCGGACGGCTTGATGGATATGCCGAGTAAGCTGATTGTGACCCGAGAGGGTGCGTTGTGGGCTGCGGGTAGTCACGAGCGTGTCGCCGCTACAGCGCGGTTGGATGGTTCTGAATGGGTTATGGAACGCCATCCTCAGCTTTCATGGCGTGTTGATCCGCGCGGGGTTTATGAGGCTTTTGACGGCACTTTGTGGTTTGCCGCGGCTGCGGATTGGTGGTTATATGATGGCTTTCTCGGTGGGGTGGTGGTTTTTGATGGGGCGAGTTGGATACATCATATTCCTCCGATGATGACGCGCTATGCTTATGGGATCGGGCAGAGTTCTGATGGTGTCTTGTGGTTTGGTGGGCGACTGTTCGGTTTTGACGGGATGCGGGAGGTGCAATTCACAGGCCCGGAGGAACTGACGAATGATTTTATCGATGCTGTCTATACTCAGGGGAACCTGTGGTTGGGGTCCCGAACTTATGGGGTGTTTCGGTATGATGGGACGGCGTGGCAGCAGTTCGATTATGGCGATGGGCTGGCGCATAATGAGGTGAGAAGTATTTTCCAGGATCGGGATGGCGCAGTTTGGGTGGGGACAGCAGAGGGTGTTAGCCGGTTTGATGGGCGCACATGGTTGCCACGGGCTTTACCTTCTGGACTTCCGCGCACAGAGTTTTATGATCCGATTCTCCAGTCTGGAGACGGGGCATTCTGGCTCAATTCTGTATCTGATGTAGATGCCTGGCTCAGACGGTCGGAACCACAGCGAGATGCAATATCTTATACTCTGCGTACGATCCGATATGTGCCAGAGACGGATCCACCTGAAACCCTGATGACCATTGTTCAGGAAGAGGTCTCTCAGGGCGGAAAGATAACTTTCGCGTGGACAGGGATAGACGCCTGGCGAAGTACATTGCGCGAAGATTTGCAATACGCCCATCGTTTGGACGGCGGGGAGTGGTCGCCTTATGGTGGGGATACGATCCTATCCTTTGAGGGGCTGGATGTAGGGACGCATACGGTTGAGGTTAAAGCGCGCGATCTGGCGTTTAACGAAGACCCTGTACCGTCGCTGGTGCAATTCAATGTTGTTCCGCTGGTGTGGCGCCGTCTGTGGTTTATTAGCCTGATTCTGGGGTTTGTGATCCTTACGGGTTATCTGATTTCACGGATTATTGTCAGGGATCGGAGGCTGCAGAAAGCGAATGAAGATCTTGCATCTGCGAACGAGACGCAACTCCTGCAGTCCGCGCGTCTGGTGTCGCTGGGGCAGATGGTTGCTGGTGTGGCGCACGAGCTTAATCAGCCGCTGACCGCTGTCGAGACAACTGCTGGGGATATTTCCCTGCGATTGATGGAGGGTATGCCGCTTGAGACGGACGAGTTGAGGAAGATGATGGAGGATGTTCGAGGTGTGGTCAATCGGATGGCGGGTACTGTTGATCATTTGCGCGTGTTTTCGCGCGATGTGTCCGAGGAGCCGCGCCAGGCGATGGATGTGAATGAGGTGATACAGAGTAGCTTGAAGTTGATGGGTTCGCAGCTTGAAAGGTACGGGATTGATCTGGTTCTGGATCTTTCTGGCGCGCTCCCAAAGGTCTGGGGACATTTGCATCCGCTCGAGCAGGTTGTTCTCAATTTGCTGTCAAATGCCCGGGATGCAGTGGATGAGCGAGCCGAGATGGAGGGGGTGGGGTATGATAAGCAGGTCCGGGTCCGAACGCGGGGTGAGAACGATGCGGTTGTTGTCGAGGTGGAGGATAATGGGGTTGGAATGGATGAGGCGATCCAGCAACGTCTTTTTGAGCCTTTTTTTTCGACTAAGGATGCCGACCGGGGTACGGGTTTGGGGTTGTCGATTATTTTTGCCATTGTTCACAATCACGATGGAGAGATTACTGTGGAGAGTGAACAGGGCGTAGGCACGACGTTCAGGGTGATGTTGCCGGCGGTGGAGAGGGGCCTGCCCCCAGTTCCCCCCTAAAGGAACGGAATATGTCTCGTTCTTGCTCACCTACCGCGGGCTTCGATGCGCCAAAGCTCACATTAACCCCTCTGCTTTGAAGTGCTGGAATGTGTGTGTTGATTGATGTAGCATTTAACGGGTTATTTCTCACATAAACCCAATCCCCACTACCCAATCCCGTATTTGCGACCAGGGGCGTGAGGTCCGATATGCTGTTGTTGTAAAGAGACAGCTTTTCCAGACGGTTCAATCCTGAAAGGGATGTGATGTCCGATATGCTGTTGCTTTCAAGATCCAGCAATTTTAGACTATTCAATCCTGAAAGGGATGTGATGTCCGATATGCTGTTGCTGGAAAGAAACAGCCATTCCAGACGGTTCAATCTCGAAAGGAGTGTGATGTCCGATATGCTGTTGCTTTCGAGAAACAGCCCTTCCAGATTGGTCAATCTTGAAAGGGGTGTGATGTCCGATATGCTGTTATTGGAAAGATACAGCCATTCCAGACGGTTCAATCCCAGAAGGGGTGTGATGTCCGATATGCTGTTGCTGGAAAGAGCCAGCCATTCCAGACGGTTCAATCTCGAAAGGGGTGTGATGTCCGATATGCTGTTGTTGTAAAGAGACAGCTTTGTCAGGTTAATTGCAAACTCAAGTCCGGTCAGATCGCGAATATTATTGTTTGGTGCCTCAAGGCTCGTTAAGGCCACCAGGTCACCTCTGGTGATCGGAGTACCCTCCGCCTTGTCGAGACTATTCTCGATAACAGCGAGCAGATTCTCATCCGGAATGGCAACGATTGTTGCAACACCGCCAGAGGAAGATGCTTCTTTACCAAAGCTGTTGATAAAGATCAGAAAATCGGGAAACCCTATCTCGCTATTGCCATCCAGATCATACCTGGCGTCGTACGTCCCATCGCCACGACTTGTATCGAAGTGAGTTACAAACAGCAAAAAATCGGAAATATTAACCACACCATTCCCATTAAAATCACCCGTTAGCACACTCGATGTCCCGATATCTGCCGATTTTGCAAAACTGATCACGAACCTGATTGGATCTTCTGGCGGAACGAGATGAGAAAGCGGACTCAGTGCCAGGTCTCTTACAGATTCGGGTAATGACGCCAATAATTCATCTAAAAGAAGCGGGCGTATAATATGCAGTGAATCCGCCGTAGCCGTGTACGTATAATTGAGTGGATCTTCATTTTCGCGTGTTACGATGAGTTCATGGGTATCGGACATGACGGTGTAATTGCCTGTGTATTGGCTCGTATCGTGTACAGTGACCGTAAGCAGAACCCATAATAACGCAGAGACATTGGCCACTGTCTTGTAGTTCGCTTGAATACTGCCATCTGAATCCAAAATCAGTGTGCCGTTGATCTCGCCTTCCACTGTAAGAGGCTTTACAGCTTCCACGAGCGCAGCCGGAATATAAGCGTTCAGTTCGACCTTGTGGGCTACCCAAGAACCGGTGAGATCTCCACCCTGAGGCCTGGGGGGTTCTGATAGAACACCCGCGTCTGCCTGCCCAAATGTTATGAATGTCATCACGAGTAGAACACAGTTTCGCTGCATCTTAAACCGCCATTTTTTGATCGCGGTACCAAAAAGTGACCTGTTCATTTTTCCTAATGCATGATCACTTTCCAAATTTACACAATTTTTTGCCGTCCCGTCAACTGTTTGAATATACCTCGCTGTACAAAGTTAAGATCGTTAGTCGTTCCTGGATGATTCAGCATAGGACACATACGCCGATCGCACGATTTCTTCGGACAGTTTGCCGCGGATGGCATAATTGCGGCGACGTGCCCAGTATCTCGCCCACCGTTCGTCGCTAGCTATCCAATTATCCCAATAGAAGACGCCATTTACTATACCAGGATACTGCGCCATGGTGTTGATTAATGCCTTGTAGATGTTGGCCTGCGTTTCTCGCCCGTCATCCAGCCCATTGTGGTTAGAGTCGGTAAATACGAATCGCCGGTTTTGCGCTGATGCATCACCTGGCCGTTCGGGTGTTTCAACCACATCCATAGCGCCGTATTCGGTAAATACAATGGGCCGGTCGGGGTTTGTGTTCGCAAGCGGAATAAGCTGGTTTTGGAATATCTGCCTGTAACGCACCTGGAAGCTTTCGACGCTCAGTACTGTTGACGGACGCGCGTCTGTCAGTGGAAACCACGCACTGATGCCTATGAGGTCGAGATCGAGGTCTGCCCATAGATGACCTGCGCCCGATCCCGGTCCGTAAAAGTGGGATGCTGCGAGTACGTCGTAGTGCATGTCATAGGTTAGCAGGCCACTGTACACGGCGCGCACACTTTCTACCATTGATCTGAGTTCTCGACCAAAATCATTGGTCATATAGCCTCCTGAACGCGTGCGAAAGAGCCGGTCAGTCTCCGTGCCCAATGAGTATAAACGCACGCCTTCGGCCTCTGCTATTCTGGCAAAATGTACCGCCTGTTGCGTATAGGTCGCCCAAAATTCGGCGACAAAACGCCGGTGATCCGGATGATCTGGACGCCAGGGCCAGTGTTGGGGGAGTATCAACCCATAGACATTCGAATTATCTGGCGGAACGCCGCGAGGTGCCGGGTCTCCGAGTTGCCACCTGCGTACCGGGCGTGCGGCGGTTTCTGCCTCATAGGCTTCGAATGCCAGGGTTAGATATACGTCTATTCCGTGATTTCTAAATTCTCGGATCAATTGTCTGAGTGCTTCATCTGAAAAAGTGCGAATATCTACATTTGATGCGTACACGCGCTCGACTGTGCTGTCCATGCTGTCGTTGTAATGCAGCGCGACGGATAGGCCGATCCAGTTTATATGCAGGCTCTTTAGCCATTGGATATAGTCCACAGGTATGAGCGTTCCGATCCTTCCAGCGGCTTCCCATCTATCCACGACATAGCCGGTATCTCCCCAATTGCCCGCAGCATGAATGGCGCGTAGCGGAAATTTTATTATCGCGTCTATCGTCTGGGGCACTGTTTTGCCAAAGTCGCTGGCAAAGATCAGAAAGTCTGAAAATGCAATCGCGCCATCGCCATCCAGATCGAATCGGTCTTCGTACTTCTCATCACCACGACTTGTTCCGAAGTGTTCGACAAATAGCAAAAAGTCTGGAAGATCCACAACGCCGTTTCCGTCAAAGTCGGGGAGAGGTCTGGATTGCGATGCGTGCGCGAGAGATAGACTGGTCCATAGACAGACCACAAGCAGGATACACAAACGCTTCATACTGCACCTTTCTGTGTGTTGTTAAAAAGAACACGCGCCCAAAATATATTTTCAAGGGCGATAGGCAAGCGTATTTGACCTGTTCCATTGAGAAAAGCCCAATGGTCTATAGAAGGCCGTTGGGCTTTTGTGTGGTTCACTCTCATTCCATGTGCGATATCTTGTAACATATTCTACTGATATATAACGACTTATCTCGCCTTGCAGTTTTTGTCAACTATTTGGTTGACATTTTTTTTGGGAATATTATTTTGTCAACAGTTTCGTTGACAACGATTTATTGAATCATCAGGAGACGCGTAATGAACAATTCTGATCGACCAATCCGCAAGTTCAATCCGGGGACGTTTCAGTCCGACGAGGAGGTGATTGAGCAGTTCGCGGTGAGGAAACACGAACTCGATACGGTGCTTGGGGTGCTGCGCAGGAATATCGGTTCACCATCGTGTCAGCACGTTCTGGTGGTCGCGCCTCGGGGTCGGGGAAAGACGATGTTGCTCGCGCGCGTCTCGGCGGAGTTGAATGCTGACGAGGAACTCTTCAGGTGTTTTTTGCCGGTTCGGTTTATGGAGGAGAGTCACGAGATATTCGATCTCGCGGATTTTTGGCTGGAGACTTTGTTTTATCTTGCGCGGGAGAGCGTCAGGTACGATTCCGCGCTCGCACAGAAGTTGCGAGAAGCGCATGCCGATCTGGCCGATCACTGGGATGAGGATGCGCTCGCGGATCGCGCCCGTAATACTGTTCTGGACGCGGCGGATGGGTTGGGTAAAAAGCTCGTTCTTATGGTGGAAAATCTGCAGGCACTCTGCGAAGATGTGGATGACGATTTTGGCTGGCAGTTGCGCGGCGCGTTGGAATCCGAGCCTCGGATCGTGTTGCTCGCTACTGCGACGAGTCGCTTTGAGGGGTTGGAAAATGCGGCGGAGCCGTTTTTTGAGTTGTTCCGAATAGTCGATCTGGAACCGCTGAGCACTGAGGACTGCTGCCGTCTGTGGGAGGTGGTCAGTGGCGATGTGGTGACTGAGCGCGAGATCAGGCCGCTCGAGATCCTGACCGGTGGCAATCCCCGTCTTCTAATCATGGTTGCCGAGTTCGCGCAGCACAGGTCGTTGCGCCAGTTGATGGAAGAACTGGTGACGCTGATTGACGAGCATACCGAGTATTTTCGCGGTTATCTGGAGGCTTTGCCCAGGAGCGAGCGCCGCGTGTATCTCGCGTTGATTGATTTTTGGCGACCATCGAGTACGAGCGAGATCGCGGCGCGGGCGCGTATGGGGGTTCGGCCCGTATCGACTATGCTCGGTCGGCTTGTCAGCCGGGGTGCGGTCGTCGTGGAGGGGACTGGCAGGAAGCGATTGTACGCCGCAGGGGAACCTCTCTATAGCATCTATTACAAGCTGCGGCGCGAGCGCGACGAGGCGACAGGTATGAGGCGTCTGATCCATTTCATGATGGCGTTCTATGGGATAGGCAAGTTGTACCAGATGTCTGGTCGGCTGAGTTTGGAAGCGGCAGAGTCAAAGGTTATTCGCGAGGGTATTGAGCGTGCGCTCGCCGAACAACCGGATGTTGAGGACAGTTTTTTACGCGTGGCAGGGTCGGCTGTCGAATATATATCGGATAAAGCGACGGCAAATGCGCCATTCACAACGGAACTGCGTTTAAAAGAGGAGATCCAAACGGCGCTTGATGAAAAAGAATTTGAAAGGGTTATCGAGATTGGTGACCATTTTATCGCTTCAGGAGGCGTGGATGCATCTCTGATGCCAGAGTCTCTGCTTGCCTACATATTGCATATGAGGGCTATTGCTTATGAAAAATTGGAGAATTTCCAGGGGGTGGTCGCGGTTTGCGATGAGATGGTTGAGCGTTTCGACGACGCGAGCGACCATACACTCCAGGCGCGGATGGCTCGCGTATTGATCCACGGGGCAAGAGCGCGATATGAACTCGGAGAGTTTGGGTTGGCGGTGTCGGCGTATGAGGAGGTGATTGAGCGTTTTGGTACCAGCGATGCTCCCGATTTCCAGTTTCCGGTCGCTCTGGCGCTGTTAAAAAAGGGAGATTTGCAAGTTCAACAGAGAGAGTTTGGGCTGGCGGTGTCTGTATATGAAGAGGTGATTGCCCGCTTTGGCGCCAGCGATGCATCGGGGATTCAGGTTTTGGTCGCCTGGGCGTTGTCCCAAAAGGGAGATTTGCAAGTTCAGCTAAGAGAGTTGGATTTGGCGATGTCAGCGTATGAAGAGGTGATCGAGCGTTTTGGTACCAGCGATGTGCCAGCGATCCGGGTTCTGATCGCCTGGGCATTATCCCAAAAGGGTATGATACAAATTAAGGTGGAGCGTATGAAAGAAGCTATGCTCATAAGTGAAGAGCTTGAGGGAAGACTCGGTGCGTTGGCTGACGATGAGAAGGTGGTGTTTGTATGGCGAGCAAGGTATGTCCAGGCTTTGGCATTGCTGCTCAGAAACAGACTACGGATGGCTATGGATGTGTTTCAGTCGGCGTATGCGGTGTTCTTACCTGACAACGAGACGATGATGTACGAGATGCTACAACTCGTGCCCGATTTGATCGCAAACGGTGCCTCGGAACCTGATCTTGTCGATATTCTCCTGTCCAGGGGGAAATCCGATGCGTTGGAACCGCTTATTGTTGCCTTACGACAGCGTTCCGGCGAGGTGGTTCGCGCGCCTGTGGAGGTTATTGAGGTGGCGAGGGATATTAACAAGCGTATTGAGTTTTTCCGAAATGCATGAAAACATTAAAATTTAAAAAACATAATATGAATACGTGATCTTGCTTTTTGCCAATCCCGTTTTATTTTTTTAAAATGTGTCTCCCAATATGCGAATGAATAATGTGCCGCTAAATCGCACTTGTGCGCGTTTCAGTATTTCGATTTTTTGTTTTTTTTCTGTAAGTTCTTGTTCCATTCGCCTCAATTTAAGATAGTGAATTGGCGGATAAGTCCTTTTTGAGATTTCCAGTTTTTCACAAATTCTCAATATTTCCTCCGATAGATTTTTTTCGCGTTCTGATAAGTTTTGAAGGATGGGCTGAAGCCGAGAGATGTTCTCTTTTTGGGCAAATTGAAATTTTAATGACCGGGGGGCGATGGTGATGGCATTGGGGGTTTCGCGTCCGGGAGAGAATGTATCAGATGATTTGAGCTGTCCAGATACAAGACTGTTTTCGGGGATCTGATTTACCAGTTGCTCATAGGTTTCGTCTTTTAACTGGCGTATCTGTATTTTTACGGGGCGATCTGTTTCTCGCACGCGCACTTTGTCTGGTAAGATGGCGCCGTGCTCTCCGCATGTTTGAACCCGTCCGTTGACTATGATCCAGAACATGGCGGGTTTGGCGTCGAGGATTACACCTTCTCCGCGTACGTGCTCCCGCGTGTGTCGCCAGCGTCCTTCAAAGGTTAAGATGGTTTCTGTGTCGGCTCTGCGATAATTTGCGTATGCAGCAGAGGGGGTGGCCATGAGGTATCTGAATGATTGCCAGATGCCTCCCATGTGCAATATGGGCAGGAATATCAGGAGCATAAGCAAAAGTCCGATTAACAGACAACCTTCTCCCGTAGATCCAGTTTTGATTCTGTATTTTGCGTTGCCGGGAAAGACACAGGGCGCTGAATAGGGATAAAACAGGGGTACACCGCTTTTGGTGGCGCAATCGGCGATTATATGGCTCATATAGCCCAGGATTAGGGCCGCGTAACACGGGATTTGCCAGATGAGCACCAGATCATAACCGATAGGGTGAGCAGGCAGAGCAACGAGTGTGTGATGGTGCGGTGTCCCCATTGCTTCTCGATGGGGATGGAGGCAAATGGGAGCACGCGACCGATATAACTGCGTGGGGAATCTATATCTGGGAGCACGCTGCCTATGATGGTGCCTGCGATAGCGGGGAGGTTGTGGTGAAGGGGCATGGAGAAGAAGGAAAAGGATCCCGCTACGGTGAGTAGTCCAAATGCAATATGTGTGGGAGCTGTCATCGTTTGAACCTTTACTTGAAGAAGCGAATGCCTGCGATTTTTTGTTTTGATGATTGGTGCATCATGAGAAATACCCTCTTGTGCAGGTTGGTGTTGCAGTGTTTTCAAGATTGATTTTTCCCGTTTGAACGCGCATCGCGTTTTGTGGTGGTCACATCGACGAGGGTGCCGGGGCGGACATATTTTCCCGCATTTAAAAAGAGACCCGTTACTTTGCACGTTCCGCTTTGTGGATCGATGATGGGGCTGATCCCGATAATGCGACCAGACAGGGCGCGTTTTCCGCCGGCAGTTGGCACGGCAGACAGCGGCATATTTATCTGGATCGCGTTCAGCTTGTCTTCGGGCACAAACAGATGTACCTGAAGATCCCTGGGGTCGATGATCCGCGCGACCTCGGTGTAAGCCAGTATCCAGTCGCCCGGCTTTACATTGACCTCGACCACCATCCCGTTCTGGGGTGCGATGATTGTGGTTTTGTCCAGTTCTATGCGCGTGGTGACCCAGTTGCAGTGCGCTACCTCGGCATCAAAGCGGACATTTTCAAGCTGTTGGTCACTGATCAGCTTCTTTTTATGCAACACTTCCCATCGCGCTTGCAAGGTCTGAGCTTTCTTCAGTGCAATTCGGGCCGCGGTTTCCTTCAGGCGCAGATCTCGGCGGGTTAATACCATGAGGGTATCCCCTTTGACGACCAGGTCTCCCTCATCAAAGTTGACGTGCTGTATCCGCGCATTCAGGCCAGCATAGACGGTCGCCGACCGCGCAGGTACTAAAGGTGCCCGCAATATGAGTTCTTCTGCGCCAGCTCTTGTGGCAATGAGGATGAGGAACAGACCGCAGAGAAACAAAGCGTTGTGTCCTATAAGGCGAAGAGTTGCAAATGACTGGTGAACCATGAGGAACGCCCTCCTGTGTGGGTTGGGATTGAAACTTCGTGCCCTTCATATAGCGCAAATACCGTGCCAAAGTTTTCAAAAATTCCATAACTACTTGCAGGAGAGCGTGTTTTTAAAAAATGCCGCGAAAAGGACATGTGGGAAACTGTTTCATATGACACAGTAAGTGTTTCATTTGAAACAGTTGGGACTATAATGAAACAGGGGAATTACAGAGGAGAGTACACAAAAAATGTCCTGAAGAACACAGGGCATTTTGGCGGGTGATTATTGTAGGCATTCTTCAATTGC
>JAPPIE010000054.1:11427-20043 GCA_028874765.1 Gemmatimonadota bacterium | reverse complement strand
CCTGAAGAACACAGGGCATTTTGGCGGGTGATTATTGTAGGCATTCTTCAATTGCCTACAAGGACTGGTCTTACAGTTTGATCACGGCAATGAGAATGCCTGTTATACAGCAAAAAGTCAATGGCCTATGCCCGCTTCACCACACAATTTCGTGGGCGTTGAGGACGGGTCCTTCGAGGCAGACGCAGCGATAGCGGCGGTCTTCGGTGGGGTAGGTTTTGTATTCGACTACGCATCCGACACAGGCGCCAAAACCGCAGGCCATGTGGTTTTCGAGGGAGGCAAAGCAGGGGGTGTTTAATTCGGCGGCGATGTGGGCGACGCGCGCCATCATGGGATGGGGACCACAGGTGAGGATGGTGGTGTGGTTTGGGAAGGTGTGCTCGGCAATGAGTTCGGTGACAAAGCCGCGGTGTCCTATGCTGCCGTCATCAGTGGCGATGTGGAGGGGTAGGTCGGCGGGTAAGAGCGCAGACATGTCGGGCAGGCGTGCGGCATTTGCCGCGCCCATGAGGTAGATCATATCGGGACGGCGGTCGGGGTGTTCCCACGCCAAAAACGCGAGGGGGACGAGGCCGACGCCACCGGCGACGAGGAGGATGCGTTTGGATTTTGGAGGGTCGAAAGGACGACCCAGTGGTCCGCTGACGTCAAATTGGTTGCCGCATTGGGCATGGGATAAGCGCTCGGTGCCGGGTCCGATTACGTCGTAGATGAGGTCGAGCCACCCAGCTTTGCGATCTGCGCGCAATACGCTGAAGGGGCGGCGGAGATATGGGGAGAGATTAGGATCAGTCAGGATTTGCAGGAATTGCGCCGGGCGAGAGGTGGTCGCGAGCCGGGGCGCGTGCAGGCGCATGAGATATACGCCCTGTGCAATGGGTTCATTTTTTTGTACAGTGGCAGTTTCGGAGATGAAGTGTGGGATTTCGGGCATTATCTACTCTGGTGGTTCAAAATAGATGGATATGTTTATCCACATGTCGCGCGGCACGTCTTCGTGTATTCCAGGTTCAAAGGTGTATTGCTGTACGGCTTTTACTGCGGCGCTGTGAAATAATTCGGGTCCCGAGGTTACATGGACTTCGCCCACGCTGCCGTTTTTTAAGATCAGCAAGCGCAGGATGACTGTGGCGGGTTTGCCATCGGCTCTGGCTTCTTCGGGGTATTCGGGCTCGATTTCTTCTACGACCTGAGGTTCTTCATCGGCATCTACGGCTTCCATGATACCGCCTCCGATAATGACATCGGGTTTGAAGGCGGGTTTTGGGGGAGGTGTTTTTTGTGTTCTAAGCTCTGATATATCAGTATCTGTTGTATCAGACCGCGTTGTGTCGGGCTGGGTATCCGACGGTTGCGTTTGGGTGGAGTCTGCTGGCTCAGGCGGGGGGTCGAGAAATTTGCCTTCGAGTTTGTCGGTTGCAATTTTGCCGTATTGTGTCAGGGGATATCGCTCCTGCACTTGTTCGTAAATGGTTTTTGCCTGTTCGCGTTGGTCCAGATCGTTTTCATAGGTCCAGGCGAGGGCAAAAAGTGCCTGTGGCGCAAAGAGGCTGTTGGGATATTCGTCGGCTATTTGTCGATAGATGGGTGCAATATCCTGTGCGGGTGTGCCTTCCTGGATGCGTTTTTCAGCTTCGAGAAATCGCGTTTCAGCCTGGGCATCATCGTCGCGATTTTGATTGAGGCGCGTCCTGGCTT
Organism: Gemmatimonadota bacterium; assembly: GCA_028874765.1. Taxonomy (GTDB): domain Bacteria; phylum Latescibacterota; class UBA2968; order UBA2968; family UBA2968; genus VXRD01. The sequence continues at coordinate 18,342 of JAPPIE010000054.1, read as the reverse complement.
CAATGGTATAAGGCGTGTTGGGATGTCGGTCGAGGAGCAGTTGGAATTGTTCGCGCGCTGCGGGTTCATTTTTCAGGCTGTCGGCATAAATAAGCCCGATGGCATAATGCGCTTTGGGTGCGAGATCAGAACTGTCGGATAGGGTCAATACGCGCTGATAAATACTCAGGGCCGAATCGGGTTCGCCGAGATTAAAGAGGTATAGTTCAGCGAGATCAAAAAGCGGTCCCAATGCTTTTTGTGGGTCTTCGGCTTTTTCGATCTGACTTTGATAGCGTTCGAGTGCTACGAGGTCTTTTTGCCGTTGCAAAGCGAGTTTGCCCTCGTCTGAACTTCGATCTTCGCGAACGGCTTTTTCAAATAGTTCTTTGGCTTTTTCCAGGTTTTTACGCGATTTTTGTTCGATGAGGCCCAGGCGATAAAAAGCTGCTGCGCTGTATTCGCTACGGGGATATTTTTTTCCGACATCACTGTAAATTTCTTCCGCAGTTTCAACTTGATCTTTCAGTTGGTATATAAGCGCCTGTTTGAGGCGGATTTCGGCTTCGTAAATGCGAAGCCGTTTGATTTTTAATATTTTTTTATAGGTCTCCAATGCCTCGTCGTATTTCTGCTGGCGCTCGAGGGTTTCGCCAATTTTGACGCGGGTTTCAAAATTTGTTCTGGTATCGGGTTTTGATTTTAGCACGTTTTCGTAGGCTTCAAGTGCTTCATCATGTCGGTTTAATTCGAGGAGGTTATTGCCCACGCCTTGCCAGGCCCGCGCGCGCAATTTGTGCTTTTTGTCGAGTGTTTCGAGTAGTGTCTTATAGGATATAATCGCGTCTTCTCTATTGCCCTGCGAGGCTTCCATTTCCGCGAGTGCCAAATTTGATAGGCCGTACAACTCCGGATCGGTTTTTTTGTCGAAAAGAGAAAATGTAGTCCGCGCTTCATTGGTGCGCTTCATTGCCCAGAGTGCGAGGCCCTGCCAGTAGCGCGTTTCGGGGATTAGTTCACTTTGTGGGAAGAGTTTTTGCAGTTCCTGAAATTTGGTCAGTGCTTCGGCGTAGTCTGCGCGCCAATAAGACGCTTTGCCGATGAGTAGCAGACTGTCGTCGAACCATTTGCTATCGGGAAAGTATTTGAGCACGATGGATGCTTTGACAATGGCCCGCTGGTAGAGCGCGCGATAGGTCGCAGGCGTTATTCGGCTGCCGGGATTTTCGGATTCGACGCGTTTTAGTTCGGCAATATTGTAATGTTGTTTGGCATTGTAAAAAGTGTTGTAGTACACACTTTTGCAAGCCAGACAGAGGAAGCAGATGGACGCGATGTAGATGAGACGAGACATGGGATTTAAGAAGTATGAAAGTCCTGGAGTGAACGGATGCGAATTGCGCTGTTGTTTTTGAGCGATTGGATGCCGGCAACAGCCGCCGCCGCGCCCGATAAGGTGGTTGTGTAGGGCAGGCCGTATTGAACGGCGGCCTTGCGAATTTCGGGGTCGGCGGCTTGAGATTGTTCTCCTGCGGGCGTGTTGATCATGAGAGAAATTTCGCCGTTTTTGATGGCGTCGAGGATATTTGGGCGCCCTTCCTGAATTTTGAAGATCAGGTTGCAGGCTATGTTGTGGTTTTGGAGAAAGGCGCGCGTGCCTCGGGTGGCAATCAGGCGAAAATTCATGTCAGATAGTTGTTGGGCAATCGGTATAAGTCCTTCTTTGTCGTGGTCGTTGACGCTCAAAAATACGGTTCCGTCCTGGGGCAGGCGCACGCCTGCACCGAGTTGCGCTTTTTGAAAGCTGAGGCCAAAGTCGGTATCTATGCCCATGACTTCGCCCGTGGATTTCATTTCGGGACCGAGTACGGTGTCAACGCCGGGAAATTTGTTGAAGGGCAAGACTGCTTCTTTGACGGCAATGTGGTTGATGGGCACTTCTCGGGTAAAGCCCTGTTCTTTGAGTGTGCGTCCGACCATTGCGCGGACAGCGACTTTTGCCAGGGGCACGCCGATGGCTTTGCTGACAAAGGGCACTGTGCGCGATGCTCTGGGGTTGACTTCTATAATAAATACGTCTTCGCCTTGAATGGCAAACTGAATGTTCATGAGGCCAACTACGTTGAGTGCTCTGGCCAGGGCGCGCGTGTGGCTTCGCAGCTCATTGAGGTTGGTGTCGGAGATCTGATATGGGGGCAAGACACAGGCGCTATCGCCAGAGTGAACGCCCGCGCTTTCGATGTGTTGCATGATGCCGCCGATGACGACTGCTGTTGGGTCTGCTACGGCATCGACATCAAATTCGTGTGCGTCTTCTAAGAACCGGTCGATGAGGATGGGCCGTTCAGGAGAGGCTTCTATTGCATTGCGCATATAGGCGATGAGGGCTTCGCGGTCATATACGATTGCCATTGCGCGGCCTCCGAGTACGTAAGAGGGGCGCACGAGGACCGGATATCCGATTTGTTCGGCTATGGCGATTGCTTCGTCGGTGCTTACTGCGGTGCCGTTTTCGGGTTGTCGTATGCCCAGTTCTTTGATGAGTGCGCCAAAGCGCTTGCGGTCTTCGGCCAGGTCGATGGCGTCGGGCGATGTGCCAGCGATGTTGAGGCCCCCGCGTTCGAGGTCGCGTGCGAGGTTGAGCGGTGTTTGTCCGCCGAATTGAACGATGACACCGTCGGGTTGTTCAATATCGGCAATGCTGAGTACGTCTTCGGCGGTGAGTGGTTCAAAGTAGAGTTTGTCAGATGTGTCGTAGTCGGTGGAGACGGTTTCGGGGTTGGAGTTGACCATGATGGTCTCAAACCCGTCTTCTTTGAGGGCATAGGAGGCGTGGCAACAACAATAGTCGAATTCAATGCCCTGTCCAATGCGATTGGGACCGCCGCCCAGGATCATGATTTTTTGGCGATCGGAGCGGATGGCTTCGTTGTCTGTCTCATAGGTCGAGTAGTGATATGGTGTATAGGCTTCAAATTCGGCGGCGCATGTATCTACGGTTTTGAATACGGGCGCGACGCCGAGTTCTTTTCGCAGGGCGCGAACAGTCCATTCGTCACTTTGCCACAGGTGTGCCAGTTGGCGGTCAGAGAAGCCGTGGCGTTTGGCTTTGAGCAGGTCTGCGCGCGTGATGCGCGATTTTAAGTCGTTGAGTGTGTGCTGTTTTGTCATGGTTAGTCCATCAGGGCGGCGAGTTCTTTTTCTACTTCGACGAGTTGTCGCATGTTGTCGAGAAAATAGGGGTCAATTTTGGTTGCGTCAAAAATTTCCTGTACGGATAGCCCCGCGTCATAAGCCGTTTTGAGATAGGCCAATCGCTGCGAGTTGGGTTCGCGCAGGCCGCGTTCGAGGGCTTCGCGCGAGAGGGTGTTGGGATGGATGTCTTTGCCGTCGGCACCAAATCCCGCACGCCCGATTTCGAGAGAGCGCAAGCCTTTTTGCAGTGCTTCTTTAAACGTGCGACCTATGGCCATGGTTTCACCTACGGATTTCATTTGTGTGCCCAACAAATCATCGGTTTGGGGAAACTTTTCAAATGTCCAGCGCGGGATTTTGATAACGCAATAGTCAATGGTGGGTTCAAATGAGGCGGGCGTTTCGCGCGTGATGTCGTTTTGAATTTCGTCCAGGGTGTATCCAATGGCGAGTTTGGCGGCTATTTTGGCTATGGGAAAGCCCGTGGCTTTTGAAGCGAGTGCGGAACTGCGGGATACGCGGGGGTTCATTTCTATGACGACGCGTCGGCCCGTGTTGGGATCTACTGCAAACTGAATGTTGGAGCCGCCGGTTTCTACACCAATTTCGCGGATACAGGCGATGGCGTCATCGCGCATTTCCTGATATTCTTTGTCGGTGAGCGTTTGCGCAGGTGCCACGGTGATGGAGTCGCCCGTGTGTACGCCCATGGGATCGAAGTTTTCTATGGAGCAGATGATGACGACGTTGTCGTTTTGATCGCGCATGACTTCGAGTTCAAATTCTTTCCAGCCGATGATGGACTCTTCTACGAGGATCTCTGTGGTGGGTGATAGGCTGAGTCCGTGTGCCGCAGCGTGTCTGAATTCTTCGATGTTGTACGCGGTGCCAGCGCCTGTGCCGCCCAGGGTATAGGATGGGCGGATGATGGCAGGGAATCCGATTTCAGCCGTGATGTCGAGTGCTTCTTTGAGGGTGTAGGCAAATCGGCCTTTGGGGAAGTCGAGGCCGATTTTGTCCATGGCTTTTTGAAAGGCTTCGCGGTTTTCGGCTTTTTCAATGGCGTGTGGTTTTGCGCCGATCATTTCGACATCGAATTTTTCGAGTGTTCCCTGTTCGTGCAGGGCCATGGCGGTGTTGAGGCCCGTTTGTCCGCCCAGTGTTGGGAGGAGGGCGTCCGGGCGTTCTTTTTCGATGATGGCTGTGCATACTTCGGGTGTGACGGGTTCGACATAAGTCTGGTCAGCCATTTCGGGGTCGGTCATGATGGTGGCGGGGTTGCTGTTGACCAGCACGACTTCGTATCCCTCTTCTTTTAGGGCTTTGCAGGCTTGTGTGCCGGAGTAGTCAAATTCACAGGCTTGTCCGATGACGATGGGACCAGAGCCGATGAGCATTATTTTTTTGAGGTCGGTTCGTTTGGGCATTGAGAGCTTTCAGTAGTTAGCGGTTGGCAAAAGGAATATATCCTGTGATGTGTAGGGGACGGCCCCTGTGCCGTCCCATGCGTTGATCATGTGAGTTGCAAGTCGAAACACGCTGTGCTGTTGCGTATGTGGTGAATGGCGGCGGCAAAGTTTTCGATGATGTCACTGGCGATGAGGCTTATATGTCCGGTTTTTTTTGCTGCGATATCGGCGGCGAGGCCGTGGAGATAGACGGCTGTGCATGCGGCGTCTGAGGGATTGAGTCCTTGACCGATGAGCGCGGCTATGAGGCCAGTGAGTACATCTCCTGTGCCGCCGGTGGCCATTCCCGGGTTGCCGGTCGGGTTGATGTGCGTTTTGCCTTCTGGCGTTGCGACGATGGTTGGCGCGCCTTTCAGGACTGTGGTGGCTTCGACGTGGGAAGCGAATTTCAGGACCAGAGCTATGGGGTCGCGCTGTATTTCGGCGATGCTACATTCGGTCAGGCGCGCAAATTCCCCGATGTGCGGGGTGAGTACCAGGGGTGTCTCGCAGGCGCGGATCGCATCGAGGTCGCAGGCGAGGGCGTTGAGTGCGTCGGCGTCGATGACTGCGGGACAAACGCAGTCGCGCACGAGGCGGCGGACGAGTTCGGCGGTTTCTCGATGGGTGCCTAAGCCTGGGCCAATGGCGATGCTGTCGGCTGTGCGACATGCGCGTTGTATATCGCCCCGGGCGCGCAGGGACAGGCATCTGATTTTTTTGACTTCGGGTAGCGGGTGGGTCATTGCTTCGGTGACTTTGATTTCGAGTATGTCGTTGAGGCTTTTGGGTACGCCGAGTGTGACGAGGCCCGCGCCTCCTTTGAGTGCCGCGTTTGCCGAGAGTGCCGCCGCGCCTGTGAGTCCCACTGATCCGGCGAGGATATACACTCTGCCGCAATCTCCTTTGTGGGCGTCGGGTTCCCGGTGGGGCAGCAGGCGAGCGCAGCGGCGGTTGTCTATCAGGTAGGTGCTGATGCGCTCGGGCTCAATTGCCGAGGGGGGGATCCCGATGTCGATGAGGTGCAATTTACCGCATTTGGCGCGTCCGGGGTAAAAGAAGTGTCCAATGCGAGGCAGTGCAAATGTGACTGTGCATGTTGCGGTTGCACAGAGTTCTTCGATTTTGCCTGTGTCGGCGTTGAGTCCAGAGGGTATATCTACGGCGACGATGGGGCATTTGACGCGGGTAAGTGCGTCTATGAGGTCGGCGTATATGCCGCGGGGAGGCCCTTGAATGCCCGTGCCCAATAGGGCGTCAACGGCGATGTCGGCATTGGTGAGCGCGTTTTGTACTGTTGCGATGCGGTCAACTGACTGCACAATGTCCGGGGGCAGTCGGTCGAGGTTGGTTTTGGCATCGCCTGTTATTTCGCTGGCGGATGTGGCTGTGAATACCTGGACTTTTGCACCACTTTGGGCAACTTGTCTGGCGATGACAAAGCCGTCGCCGCCGTTGTTGCCTTTGCCACAGAGGATGACGATGTGCCGGTTTTGGAGTCCGCCCAACAGGTTTTCTACAACCTGGGTTACACCCTGGCCGGCGGCTTCCATAAGTTCAATGCTCGGCACACCACTGTCAATTGCCCGACGGTCAATGGATGCCATCTGGGAGCCGGTGATAAGCTCAGTCATAGGGGAGGGTGCGAGGTTAAGTGCGCGGTGTGAGATTCTCTAAGTCATGTTACAAGTTTGTGCCTAAAAATACAGGAAGGGCACGGGCAACGCAAACCCTTTTTTGGCGGATGGGATCATTGGATGTTTGATTGATAAATAGAAGAAAAACAAAGTTTAAGTGTATTTAAATTGAGTTGATACAAACCGCTTGACAGAGATGGGGCGCTTGTCTATACTTTTCGGATGATGCGGTGGGGTGCGAGAGCGGTCGAATCGGGCGGTCTTGAAAACCGTTGACCTTCACGGGTCCGTGGGTTCGAATCCCACCCCCACCGCCATTTATCTTGCCTTTATACACTTCCTTTGTTACTTTTGGCTGTTCGTTTTTGTTCGCGGAGAGGTGCTGGAGTGGCCGAACAGGGCAGATTGCTAATCTGTTGTAGGGGGTTTCCTCTACCGAGGGTTCGAATCCCTCCCTCTCCGCCAAAAAATAAGCGGTCAGTGTCCAATGATATGTAGGGGCGGTGCCCCCGTGCCCGCCCGCGCGATGACCGCCAAATTCACAGGTCGATTTTCGATGTCCGACACGGTTTTGCGTTTTGCGCCGTCTCCCACCGGTGGGTTTCACGTGGGGAATGCGCGAACGGCGATTTTTAATCATCTTTACGCGAAGCACT
>JAPPIE010000054.1:9181-11327 GCA_028874765.1 Gemmatimonadota bacterium | reverse complement strand
TTTCACGTGGGGAATGCGCGAACGGCGATTTTTAATCATCTTTACGCGAAGCACTATAAGGCAAAGTTGTTGTTGCGCGTGGAAGATACAGATCGAGAGCGTTTTACAGAGTCGTCTCTTCAGACGATTCTGGATGGTTTGAACTGGCTCGGTGTTGATTTTGACGCCGAGCCAGTGTTTCAGTCGCGCAATGCCGAGGCGCATAAGCAGGCCGCAGCGCGTCTGGTGGAGACGGGTCATGCGTATTACGGCTATGAGACTGCCGAGGAGCTTGATGCGATGCGCCGGCAGGCACAGGTCGAGAAGCGGCGCGTGCGCTATAATCGGGATTTGACGCCGGAACAGCAGGCGGCTTTTGAGACAGAGGGGCGACCACGGGTTGTGCGGTTTAAGGTGCCTGCTGGTGAGACGGTCTGGCACGATCGCATTCGGGGTGTGCAGCGGTGGGATAATGCGGAGGTTGAGGATTTTGTTTTGTTGCGGCCCGATGGGTCCCCTGTTTACAATCTCGCGGTGGTGGTGGATGATCACAGTATGGGTGTGAATCTGGTGTTGCGGTCTGCGGACCATTTGTCGAATACGCCCAAGCAAATTATGCTGTTTCAGGCGCTTTCGTGGATGGTGCCGGAGTATGGGCATTCGACGCTAATTTTGGGTCCCGATGGCAGCAAGTTGTCCAAGCGCCACGGCGCGACGACGATTTCGGAGTATCGAGAGCGGGGATTTTTGTCGGATGCGATGTTCAATTATCTCGCGCTGTTGGGATGGGCGCCCGGGGATGAGCGCGAGGTGTTTGCGCGAGATGAGTTGACCGGAGCGTTTTCTGTTGAGGGGTTGCTCAAGAGAGATGCGGTTTTCGATGAGAAGAAGCTGGTCTGGCTCAATGGCGAGCATATGCGTCTTCGTCCGGTGGATGCGGTTCTGGATGATGCGATACCGATTTGGGTTGCGGAGGGGTGGCTTTCTGAGGCAGAGGCTTCTGAGCGGCGTGATGAGTTGATGAAGGTTGCGGCGTTGTTGCAGCCGCGGTTGCATACGCTTCAGGATTTGCAGCATACGGGTTATTTTTTTGTGGATCCGGAAGGGTATGATGCAAAGACGGCTAAGAAGAATTGGAAGACGGATACGCCCGAGCGCGTTGCGTTGATGATTGAGCGTTTGCAGGATTCGGATTCGTTCGGTGAGGGCGATATTGAGGGTGTGACGCGCACACTATCAGGTGAACTGGGGATTTCGGCTTCGAGGCTGATTCATCCGACGCGCCTCGCGCTTTGCGGCGTTGGGTTTGGGCCGGGGTTGTTTGAACTGATGGCTGTGCTCGGACGAGAGACGTGTATTCGCCGACTGAAAAAGGCTCTGGAGGTTTTGGGTTCGTGATGGGGAGCGTCATCCCGAAATTTTAACTATATATTTTTGCCCCCTCGTCTAATGGCAAGACATGCGGCTCTGGACCGTAGGATCGGGGTTCGAATCCCTGGGGGGCAACCAATTTTTTTAATAATAGAATGCCCCAGCACAACGATGCTGGGGCATATTTTTGTCGTTCGATTCAAACTATATCAGGTGGTTATTCAGCTTCCAGAACTTCCGCATCCAGTTGATACCAGAACACCTCGCCAGATTCGATGAGACCATGTATCCGGTCATCACGGCGCAGACCGGCAACAGCGGGATAGGACCGATCACCTGTGAACCTGGTCAGAAACGCAGCGTTGCGGCGTGCTCGTGTGGTATCTCGACCATTAACGGTGAAGGAGATTTCTACGGCGATATAGCACGTTGCGCCTTTCTGGTCCGTAGCCTCTATAACGAGGTCGGCACGTCGGAAGCTTCTCAATTCGTTTGTGGGAATGCCCGAAGTGTCAGCGCGGGCAATCAGTGCCCCGAGATCATCCTGAGTGAGGGTCTTTGTCCGTTGAAAGCCCATGTCCTCGGCAATGAGGGATGCCTCGCGGATAGCGGCATCCCGGGCGTGGGACCCTTTGAGCGGACCGAGATCATCTTGAATAGACTTCACTCTGATTTTGAGCGTGCCGACATCCTCCTGGATAGACGTCACCCTATTTTCAAGCGCGTCAAAGCGCCGATTCGTGGCTTCAACGAACCTGTTCATCTCTGCGACAAAGCTGTTCATCTCTGCGACAAA
>JAPPIE010000054.1:0-9081 GCA_028874765.1 Gemmatimonadota bacterium | reverse complement strand
TTCATCTCTGCGACAAACTGGGTGAACTTTTCGGGCAGTTCAATCAGTTCCCGCGTCAGCAGCCGGGCACGCAGGGCATCCGTCCAATCAGGATGATCGTCCAGGATGCGGATGAGGTCTTCTATCGTATGAATTGTGGTGTTCACAGGTTTTCCTCAATGGTCGTTTTATCCATTGTCCAATCAGCGGGATTGGGGAATAACTTGTCTAAGCCAAATCAATATACGGAAATTGAGTACCTGGGGCAATATAGCGTCTGTAAATTTTTTCTGATATTATCTCAATGGATCATGTGGGCGTTGTTGCAAAAAATGAGGGGACGGCAGGGAGGGATACCATTTACCTTGCCGCCCCCGAAGACCGGACCTGGAGTGAAGGGATATCTCGGCCCGGTCGTTGTGTTCATGGGGATTCGTATTAACGCTGATCGAACACTTAGACGGGCTGCAAACGCTTTTGGTGTCAAATTTTGAGGGAAAAAATGGATCCTGGTACAAAAATATGGAGGGGTATAAAAAAGCTGAGTATTTGTGGGATTTTTCACTAAATTATAATACCAGAAATTCTCGTGTTATATGTGGCATGAATGATTTCTTTTTCACACTTCTCCTGGAGATTTCCTATGATTTACGACATGCGAACCTACGATCTGAATCCCGGTGCTTTGCAAGCCTATATGGATGCGGTGCGCGAGGTGGCGCTTCCACTGCGCGAGGATTATGGCATCAAACTCGCCGGGTGGTATTATACCGATATTGGGAAGTTAAATCGCGTGGTTCACATCTGGGCGTATCGCGATTATACCCATTTTGATCAGGCGCGGCAGGCTGTCCGCAGCGATCCCCGATGGGTCAATGAATATTTGCCTCGCGTCAAAGGGCTGGTCGCGTGCCAGCAAGATCAAATTATGCTGGCGTCCGATTTCTTCGAGGCCCGGGTTCCGGTTCTTTCGGAAGATACATGATTCCATTTTATTCAGTCGTGAGAAAAAAAGAACGGGTAGAGAATGGTAATATTCTCTACCCGTTGCTTTTTGCCTGGGAGATTAATCAGGGTAGGCAATGTCAGTCATCATCCTCGCTCGGGATGTTCAGGCGGAAGAGCACGGGGTGGTGGTCCGAGTAGTGCTGTGCAAATAGGCTCCCTTTGTACGGGTCGCCGGGGTAGGTTTCGGAGCCTCGCCAGGTGCCGCGCATCTGGTCGATGAGGTCAATGACTTGAAAATCAAATGCCTCGTCTATCTCGTCTAACCTGGCCGGGCGATACATGACGTGGTCATAGGGTTTGCTGCTTTTGACCGCTGTATTCGTTTTTCGGCATTCGTCGTTGAGCGAGATAAATCCCCGAGGGGTTACTGCTTTAAGCTCTGCGGCGTTTTCGATGTTCATGTCTCCTACGATGTAGAAGTCCTGTTCCTGTGCGTCGTGGCGGTCGATCCACTGGGCGATGCTCAAAAGTTCGGCTTTGCGTTCTTTTTTCTTATTTCCGCCGGGGGATAAATGGACGTTGATGACGACGAAGTCCATTTTGCCGTCTATAGTGCGGAAGCTGTGGGCGTGCGGTACGCGGGGATATACGGGATGGGCAGAGCGGTCTTCTGCGAGGAATCCATTGGGCAGGTCATGGGCGATTTTCAGTTTGTCGGGTTTGTAAAAGACTACGGACCATTCGGTGCTCGATCCTCTGTTGTGGATGTTTTCGCCTCTTCCCGTGTCTTCACAAGATAGGGAGTAATCAAAGCCCTGTGCGCTCATGGCGTCGAAGAAGGCATCGGCTTCGGGGTCTTCGCGATAGGATGTGCCATCGCAATATTGACCGTTATCAGGCGGGGATACGAGTTCCTGGACGACGACCATGTCGTATTTTCCGACCAATCGGGCGAGTGCTTCGTTATCTTTCTTTTTGTATAGGCCGACGAATTTGATGTTGAAAGAACAGACGGTGATTTGTTCGTCAGAGACTTTTGGTTGGCAACCAAATAATAACAGTAGAGTGGAGAATAAAAGGTATCTTTTCATAGCTTTTCCTGTGTTGGGTACAATTCTTATCGCGGCTTTTTTAGAAATATAAATGTTGAGGGGTTAGAAAAATACTTGAAGTCCGCCTGAAATTTCTCGACCATGAGCGCGAGTAATCGTCTGGTCATTTTGGATAGGAGATGTATTATGAGCGATGGACAGATCATTTTTCAAGATATATTTGACGGCGCGCTCGATAGCAGCTGGTCGTGGTTGCGGGAACATCCCGATGATTGGCGGATTCGGGATGGCGGTCTGGAGATTTGCGTGCGTCCCGGTGTGAAGGATACGGTGCAAAATGCTTTGCTCAGATCCGCGCCAGATCGCGGTGAGGGGACTTATGCCGTTGAGGTTACGATTACCAATCACAGCCAGCCGACACAGCAATACGAACAGGCGGGTATTACGTGGTATCACAATAGGGAGCCGGTGTTCAAAGAGGTCAAGGAACTCATTGACGGCGATCTGTACATTATTCCCGGGAAGCAGCCGATGCCAACGCAGAGTGTTCGTTTGCGTCTTGTTGTTACCGCGAGTACGTGGGAAGCACAGTATCGCGCCGAGGGCGAGTCCGCGTTCCAGACTGCGGCTTCGGGTGAACTGCCTCCGCCGGGTGATGATCAGGTGAGTATCCAGTGTTATAATGGTCCGGAAGAAGGCGATCACTGGATACGTTTTTCGGATTTTTGTATTAAGAGGATTTAGGTAAAACCTTCTGGATCGCAGACGGGACGGCACAGGGGCCGTCCCCTACGATGATTTTGTAGGGGCGACCCCCTGTGGTCGCCCGCAATAAAAAAGCACCATCTCAAAAGAGATGGTGCTTTTTGGTTAATTCTGAATTAATTTCAGATTATTGCTTGGTGACATTCGCTGCCTGGAGCCCTTTAGGACCCTGGGTAATGTCAAATTCGACCAAGTCACCTTCGGACAAAGACTTAAAGCCTTCGGCCTGGATCGCTGAGAAATGGACGAAAACATCTTCGCCGCCTTCTTGCTCGATAAAGCCGAATCCCTTGGCGTCGTTAAACCATTTAACTCTTCCTTCTGCCAACGTACTTCACCACCTTTCTACATCGAAAATTGCACATCAGATCGAAAAAAGGCAAGAATCAGAAGTTTCGATTCTTGCCATACCGTCTTTTCAGGCCGATTGTACAGGAAACAAAACAACACATTCTTAATACCTGGGCACAAATACCCATTATACAAAGGCAAAGATACCCTTTATCATCTCAGAAGTCAACGTTTTTTCAGAAAAAAAGTTCCATCTTAAACTGTAGCCCCGGCGAGCATCATCTGTCCTTTTTCTGTGTACTGCGCCTTATCTTCTGGTGCTACGGTGCGCCAGATCAGGAATTGTTTGCGCAACGCGTTCATAAAATTCTTGTTGACCCGCCGCCATGACGAGGCATCGCCCGATAGCCGATCTATGGTCAATGTCATAGTAAAAATATTGTGTTCACCTGTGGGTATCGCTTCAAAATGCACCTGCTGGCTCACGCCCAGATCATAAGGTGCCAACCAGATTGTTGTGTCAATTGTGTGTCCCTGTCCGGTCGCGGTTTCAGCTGAGCCGAGCCGCGCGCCATCTGTGTAAAATGTGCCCAGACTCTCACCTGCGTGTGCCTGGAAATAATCGACGAGGAACACGGACAGGCCAAATACGTCTTTGCCGCCTACGGTAAATGGAAATTCAAAATGCCAGCGGTCGCCATCTGGATCGGGAAATTTCCATCGGCGCGTCACGTCGGGTACGGCCATCAGGGATGCCTGGCGTGCGGGATAGATTGACGAGAGCAAGACCACCAGCATGACCAGCATTGAGGATGTTACGGTCGAGAGTGCCGAATAATTTACGGTAAGCCCTTGTAAGGCATCTTGCCACAGTAAAATTTTGACGACACTCTGTCCCAAAAGATACCCGCCAACGGTTCCCAAAACAGCGTAAACACATGCCTCGGCAATAAACAAGAAGGCGATGTGTACAGGTGCTAATCCCACAGAAGAATAGATGCTGATTTCGCGGAAGCGTTCATACACCGATCCCATCATGGTATTGAGCACGATCAGCGCGGCGACCAAAATGGGGATAAACAAATTGGCCATGCCCTGCAAAGATGTATTGCCCAGGGAACTGTAAACCGCGACGCGTATGCCGCCATCTGCTGTTGGAATGCCGGCGAATAATACTACTGATAACCGGGATAAAAAGGACTTGATCTCGGCTTCGACATCTACCTCTTCGTGAAATCGCACGGCTACGGACTGCAGTGGACTGCCCACATCGCGCAACAGGGCATAGGGTACGATCAAAATATCGTCGGGATCCAGATGCTCAAATGGCATGGTCTCGACTTCGGGGCGCTCCAATCCCTGCCGTTCGCGGGTCTCGGTCTGGGACATGACGGTAATAAATTCGTCCTCGGTGACTTGAAAATCTGCCGGTGTCAGCGGTTCCTCATCCAGATCGACAAACAGGCGCATTTTCTCAGAATTGATCAGTCCAATTACTGTGAGTGGTTTGCCAAAGAGGCGGATGTACGCCTTGCCGACATCTCGTTCTGTTATGCCCAGGGTCTCCGCTACTCGATCGGGCAAAATACAGGCAGACTCACCCGGTTGAAACCATCGTCCGATTCGCAGCAGGGTATCGATCTGGGTCACCTGGGCTTCTTCGGGTGACGCCCCCAGGATCCCCTGGACGCGCGAATTTTTCTCCCCATAACGCAATACGGCTTTTGATTTTTTGTCTTCTCTCGTGGCAATATACCAGCTTCGGGGCGTTACGATGCCTCTGTCTTTGAAATTTATCCGCGCATAATCATAAGCCGTGTCTTCCAGCGGTCCCCAGAATTTGCTTCTGATCAGTATGCCGGGATACGCGCCTTTTGTATCGCGTTGAAGCTGGTGAAATTCCAATGCGGATTTGATAGAGGTAAAAGATAGCACGGTAAATGTCAGCAATACCAGGGTTGCAAATGTCAACCAGGTGCGTAGCTTGCGCTTTTTCATATTGGCAATGCCCAGTTGAAATGCCGCCACTGATGCGCTGATCCGTCCTACATCGGTTTCGTGCAATAATACTTCGGCACTGCGGAGTCGCCGGATGTTCTCGTTGAATCGGCCCGATAAAATCGAGATCACAAAAATCGCCAGTGCCAGAATTACAAAAGCCAGCAAAATTACGAAGGGATTGGAGAGGTCAAATGCGGGGTGTACCTGGGAGAGAAATATCCAGATGATGACAAAGACCAGGCCAATCCCACCGATTTGCATTCGAATATCGGAAAATGTAAAGATCAACCTCTCGAGGAAAAATGCACAGGGGATGACGAGTAGCATGAAGAAAATCACGCCGCGGATCACATCGTTTTGCGTTGTTTTTACGTCTGGATATGCCCGCGATTCAATGCCCATGCCCGCGCGCGTGTGTTTTACAAAAGCATCCCATTGCTTTTCCTGCAGTGCGGTTTCTGCTTCGTCCAGATGTTGTTTTGCCTGCGCGTGCAATACTTCCAGTCGCTGGTTTTCGATTGAGTACTGGCGCAATTTTCGCATGCGCGACTCGTTTAACATCCACATATCTCGCGCTGCCTGATAGGGCGTGCGGATTAAGGATCCCGATGACAGGGTTTGAAATCCCTCGCCCCGGGCATCCCACTCGGTGTCTGCGCTTTTTGCGTTGAGCAACAAATAGCGCACGCCAATAGCGCCTGCGCGCATGGCTATTTTCACTTTTTCACCCGGGGATGTATAGACTACGCCGACGGGTTCGTCTGGCCCAAATCCGATGTCATAACCGTATTCTTGCGGTGCGGTATTGCCCACGCCATAGACGCTGATGTCGGACAAGGTGTTCAGATATCGGGGATCGACAGTGTCGTAGAAATCGGTTGCTACGCAGGGGAACAGGATGACGGTTTGTTTTGTGATCCACCAGTTCATGTTGAAATGGCCGCTGTAAATTTTGCCCTGCCGCCCCTGGTTGGGCGCATACGTAATTTCACCGCTGTGCGGATCGATATAGTACGCCCGCACGTGTACGCGGCGTTCAGCTACGCCCGGGATATAGTATTCGCCGTTTTCATCTGCGAGGTCGTAGTAAATGCGCCGTACGCCTTTGATCGATTTTTCCAGGCCCATGCGCATGGCGGCTATTGCGCCTGGTCGCGATTTATCGGGTGTGATACTGCGCCGAGGGAAGGTGCGTACATATCCTTTGAGGCCGCGCATGCGGTCGGTGGGATCCAGTTTGTAATCGGGCAAAAATTCTTCGCTATTGAAGGATAGATCCAGCATGCCCGCGAGTACGCGAATCTGTTTGGTCAGGTTGGCGTAGTTTATATACTCGGCCCGGTCCAGAGGGGTATCTACGCGGAATCGCGCGTCGTTCACAGTTGTCAATGAGAGTGCCGGGGTGCCGGCATAGAGTACGACTTCGCTGTCGCTTTTGATATTTTCGCCGGGGATGTACATGTCCCAGGTCATGCCGCCTTTGGGGTTGATGCCATCGACCATGACGTCTTTTGATGGCACGCCCATGCCTTCGGCAATGGCGGTTGCATAGCGTACAAAGGATTTGCTAAATGTGGCAAAAAATCGCGTGGAGAAGTAATTGACAGCGGTATTGACGCCAAATCCCGCTGTTTGGGTCGATACGCCTATTTCGTCTGTTTGGCTCGAGAGATCCAATCCGATGAACAGGTCGATGTCAATGGGTTCGGTCATGAGCGCGGCAAAGTGTTCTTCTTTGCGCGAGTGCCGGTTCAGAAAGTCGCAAATGCCCCGGAATCCCAGGTGGTGCGCAGACGATGCGAGGAAGAGTACAGTGTATTTTGGACGATGTGCTTGAAAGTATTCTGCCAGGCGCATGAGTGCGACGATGCCACACGCCATTTCAGCGCCAGGTGCCTGTGCGGGTACGACAGACATGGCGTCGTAGTAGGCGTTGATGACGACGATTTTTTTCTTCATTACTGGATCTGATCCTTCGATCCAGCCCAATACGTTGGCCGCGTCGTGTTTCTTCCAGGGCATCCGGGATTCGAGTTGTACTTCTATTTCGCCCTGGTCTGCCAACAGAGTGCGTAACTTCTCACCGCGTTCGCGGTCGATCCAGAATCGCTCTATTGTGTTGGGTACTTGCAAAAATTTTGTTTCGGCCTGTGTATAAGATGTGGTGTCTGGCGCGATGAAAATGATTTGTTGCGCGCCCAGAACAGCGGCGTTGAGCCATTTGTTCCAGGTGTTAAAGTTCAGTAGGACGACTGTGTTTTCTACATTTTTGCCGTCGTATGCCTTAAATTCGCCGTTGCCGCCGTCGATCAGGCGCGTCCGCACACCGCCCGGTGGCAAGGTGGAGGTTTTCACGAGGTTGGGCCAGAGTCCGGAGAGCGGATACACTTCGCCGGAGGAGAGGATGGTTAATTGGCTGCCTTCATCTACGGGGGAGGTTACGCCATAGGTTTCTGTTTCTACGTTTTTTAGATCCAGTGCCCGGAAGCGTTGTTCGATAAATTGCGCGGCGTCGTCGTGTCCTGGATAGCCGGGTACGCGAGATTTATATTGGGTAAA
The DNA here is from genome assembly GCA_028874765.1 of Gemmatimonadota bacterium. GTDB lineage: Bacteria > Latescibacterota > UBA2968 > UBA2968 > UBA2968 > VXRD01. Next base: position 1,486 of record JAPPIE010000054.1, on the reverse strand, counting down.
GGTCGCCATTAATGCGCGTACTTCGGCTTCTGTGATTTCGCGTTTTACGCGATCAGCTACGACTTCGGCACCCGGTACAGGGGCTGGTTCTACGGGTTCGGGGGGTTGTAATCCCAGTATATTGCGTAGCAAAGGGTCAACCGTACCGGGTCCTGAGATGACCGCGCCAAACCCAAATACAGCAACTCCGATTAATGCCAACCATCCGATGCGACGAGACATGGAGGGTCCTTTCAAAGAAGAATTTTAGCGATCCGAACCAAGGCGCATTCGCGCATTGGGCAGCGTAATACCAACAAGACGTTTGTCGCGATAGTGGTAAATATTCCCGTCATCTTCCATCACACTGTCATTGGCACACTGGGGTTTTTCAAAGCTGAGATACAGGACATCAGCCCCTTCATCATAATCACTCCAAACTTGCGGATATGGTAAGCGCAACAGTTCTGTAGCAAATGTCAGGTCAATTGTGGACGCGTCCATATCGTAATTCTTCTGCGAATGACATAAAGCCAAATATATAGTATATCGTGCAGGGAATCAATCCTCTATTGTTCCATCATTCCTTCTATGGCCCTTTGGTGTCTGTCTGAAAGAGATTCTTCTTCTCGCTTTGTTACGCGTTCAATGGAGTCTGTTACCGACTCGGTATTCGATTGGTCATGCGCCTCAAGCCCCCACAAGAGTTGTGAAAATAAGAAGACGCAAAGTATCAACCAATGGTTCTTGCCAGTCAGGTCATCCGCCTGAAAAAATGATAAATAATCAAATTCAAGTCAGTATAAAAATCAGAGAAAGTCGTTTACTCTACGACGCGAAAATAAACGTATTTTCTATCTGTCTGATCTGTTCGCTTGTCCTTCGCCAGCACCGTCAATTGATAAATCCCTTCAGGCACCTGATTCACATCGATCTGCAAATACGTAAAATCATCTTCTCGATTACCCTCGTAATTCGCTGTCACGGTGCGCGTCAGATCTCCATCTTTTGATCGTTCGATCTTCAAGCTCTCAGCAGCGATGTGGTGGACTTGACCCCCACTCGTATAAACCTTTGTCTCTCCAAACATAAGGCTATCAGCAAACGCTCTGCTATTCACCTCGCTATCCTCTAATCGATCTGTCTGCAACCCCTGAGCTTCTGCTGTTTGTCCACTCTGCAGATCAATCTTTGTTTTACCCATCGTCTCAATCAGATCTTGAGAGGCGAACAAGGTCGGAGACAGGGTATCCACTTCTGGTTTGCCGATGGTATAAGAAATTTCATACTGCGTGCTGCCAAAAGCGTCGCGTTGGAGATCATACAGTTCCAGATAGATAAAGACCGATTCAGACGATGAAAATGTGCGAACTGGATTGGGGGTGATGTGCAGATCGTCACGGCTTTCTGGCAATGCTTTCTTCGCTTGAATATCACTGCCGACGAGCAGATCACTCAGATGAAAGGTCTCCTGGTCATACACAAAGGGTTTTTCATCGCGTGCCAC
>JAPPIE010000379.1 GCA_028874765.1 Gemmatimonadota bacterium | reverse complement strand
ATGAAAAAAGACAAAGTTTATTTTATTTCTGACGCGCATATAGGTGGGGGCAAATATATCCGTCCGCCGCGCGTTCGGGAGGATGCGCTGATCGATTTTCTACGCGCTATTCGCAAAGATGCCAAATGTTTGTATATTGTGGGGGATTTGTTCGATTTTTGGTTTGAATATCGTTCTGTCGTTCCCGCACATGGCGCGCGTGTGATCTTTGAACTCTACCACCTCGTTCAAAGTGGAACGCGCGTCATTTATCTGCCGGGCAATCACGATAGCTGGTTGGGAGACTATTTATCCGAGCAGGTGGGGGCGGAGCTTCCCGGACCTTTTTGTGACGTAGTACATCAGAATCGGCGTCTGTATGTGACACACGGCGATGTTTTTCAGCAAAATTGGAAATTTGAACTGCGGCGGCGCATTTTGAAGCATCCACTTTGTATCGCCCTGTTTCGGTGGTTACATCCAGATATCGGTGCTTATCTGGCGCGTATTGTGTCGCGGTCTTCGGACACTGGCATCAAAGAAGGGACGCGAAAGACAAAGAGAACATATTTGCCTGTGTATTTTATTAAAAGCGCGGCGGAGAAATTGGCTGAGGGATTTGATTTTGTGATTTGTGGACACTATCACGCGCTGAGTGTTGAACCGATGGATGGCGGGACACTTGTTGTGTTGGGCGATTGGATGAGATACGATTCTTATGCTGTGATCGAAAATGGCGAGATTGCATTAAAGCACTGGCATACAGCACCGGAAAAGCCGCTGCTGACTGCTGATACAGGAGATTGCAAATGATTTTGAGTATTGATCAGGGGACAACGGGGACAACTGCGTTGGTATTGGATTCCCAAGGGAAAATTTTGGGACGAGGATACTCGGAGTTTCGACAAAATTTTCCGCGTCCCGGCTGGGTGTCGCACGACGCGACGGAGATATGGGATACGACACTGAAAGTTATCGACGCAGCAATCACAGAGGCGGGGATAGATGTCTCAGAAATAAAAGGTATTGGCATTGCCAATCAGCGCGAGACGACCGTTTTATGGGATAGGAGAACGGGTGAACCCTTACACGACGCGATTGTATGGCAGTGCCGACGCACGGCGGATTTGTGTGCCCAATATCGCGCAGATGGCCTCGAAGATATGGTGCGTGAAAAGACGGGGTTGGTCATTGACGCTTATTTTTCGGCGAGTAAGATTGCGTGGTTACTCGACCGAGTCTATGGTCTGCGTGCGCGTGCGGAGCAAGGAGAGGTGTGTTTTGGCACTGTAGATAGTTTTTTGTTGTACAAACTCACGGGGGGGGCTGTTCACGCGACTGATTATACCAATGCATCGCGTACGATGATTTACAATATTCACAGAAGAAAGTGGGATGACGAGTTGTTGGAGATTTTTGATATCCCCGCGGGCATACTCCCCGAAGTGCGATCATCGGCTGGCGACTTTGGAACCACTGTAGATTTGGGCATCTTGCCTGCGGGTATTCCAATAGGGGGGATTGCGGGCGATCAGCAAGCCGCGCTTTTTGGGCAACGCGGCGTTCGGGCAGGCGATATTAAAAATACGTATGGCACGGGGTGTTTTACACTTTTTCAAACGGGTGATCGGGCGGTGCCGTCCGCGCACGGTTTGTTGACGACGCTTGCGTGTGGGCCTTCTGGACGCGTATCCCACGCGCTTGAAGGTGCAGTGTTCAGCGCGGGGGCGACGGTTCAATGGCTGCGCGATGGTTTGGGGATTATTGATACCGCCGCTGAGACCGAGGCCTGGTCTCAGGCGATTGACGATACGGGGGGTGTGTATTTCGTTCCCGCATTTACCGGCCTGGGGGCGCCGCACTGGGATGCGGATGCGCGGGGGGTGATTGTGGGGCTTACGCGCGGCACCGGGCGCGCACATCTCGCGCGTGCGGCACTGGAGTCCATTGCCTATCAGTCCGCCGATCTCGTCCATGCGATGGTTGCCGATGCAGGGCAGCCTGTGACGAGTTTGCGCGTGGATGGGGGGGCTGTGGTGAATGATTTTTTGATGCAGTTTCAAGCGGATATTCTGGATGTACCGGTGATTCGTCCAAAGTATGTGGAGACGACCGCATTGGGGGCGGGGATGTTGGCGGGATTGGCAACGGGCGTATGGGATAATGCTGACGCGCTTGCCGATATTAACCCACCGCAACGCATCTTTGAGCCTGCGATGTCGCAAGATCGCCGCGAAGCATTGCTGGCAGGCTGGCACAAAGCAGTAGAGCGAACGCTGTTGGCGTAACTTATAGACTTCTCACTGTATTTGTTTCAAATAGGCAAGATGGGTTTGGGCGGCTTTGTTTTGAGGATCAATGGCGAGCATATCGCGGTAGTGTTGACCAGCTACCGCGATATCGTTTTTTTGTTCGGCAATGATGGCCAAGCCGTGTAGAATGCGGGTATTCTTCGGACGCTGTTCTCGAATGTGATGCAGCAGTATTTCAACATCGTCAATATAGTCGGGATAATGTAGCTGTTCATTGTTTTCTTGAGACAATGCCACGAGACTTAGCAACGGATTCACACTGCCTGCAACGCCGCTACCTCGACGCGGTTTGAGATCAATTTTATCCCCAATTTCGGGAAGACCGAGAATAAGGGCTTCGATCAGGGATTCTGCCGCTTCATCTAAACGATCCAGTTCTATTAAAATATTGCCTCGGTTATAATGCACAGCGAGATTATCGGGAACCAGTTCAGATAGGATGTCGTAAATCCTCAGTTCCTGTTCAGAGTTTTTTGTCTTGGCCAAATATTCAGCCCGATCGTAGAGTTGCTCAATTTTAGTATGATTATTATCTACGATCTCTTGCGCTTGCTTCTCAAATTCTGGATGCACCAGCAAGACGAGTTGACCCTTTTGGTCTTGTGAAAACAAGGGGGTTTTGACTGTGTGCGAAATGTCGCCCAATTCCGAAATAATTTTGTTCAAAAACGCAGGGGATCGCGATTGAAAAATGGGTTTCCAGGTATTGAGATCATACGATACATCAACAGACCAAAATTCGAGAGATAAAAAACGCCTGAGTGTTGACTTCAATTTTTCTGTGTTGTCAAAAAAAAACGACGTTGTGTAACCATCTTCTACATAGTGGTGAACGAGCCATTGACTGAATTCACGCTGAATAACCCAGGCGTCCTCCAGGCAATTGGTGATCGTGAGAATCGACCAGAGCGGAATATCCAAATGTACTTTTGCAAGTGCTTGATCAATGGTACAGGATGCACCATCTTCATCATTCTGTGCCAGATGGACATCGTCGATAAAGTTTTCTATGGATAATGCGCGTTTTTCTCGTTCACTTTCTGCGATCACGAGAAAAGTCTTCTGGAAATTATCACGGTCAATTGTCAGTGTACGCACAAGTTCCCGATCGCTCATCACAGCACACTGTTGTATAATTTGATCATTCATGCATAAATTTACCGGTGATATTCGCGCAAAGACAAACGCTTTCGCGGTCGTTGGACACCACTGGGGTTTTCAGACACACTAACGTCATTGCGCATCTTGCGACCAATCTTGCGAATCAGATGAACCCCCCACCAGATTAGCGCTCCGATTACAGCCATCACCATCCCAATGCTGCGACCGCTGGCACTTTCCAGGCTCTTGAGCAAACTGTTAATCAGATCTTCCACTGTTGATCGCTTCTTTTAAAAATACGGCGCGATATTGTTTTCGATGCGCTCGAGTATGGGCGTGTCATCCACTTCGGTCTCAAATGGTTCGCCTGTTACGCGCTCAAACAGGTCGATGTATCGCGCGGAGACTTGTGTGCGAATTTCATCATCTAATTCGGGAATATTGTCGTCGGAAATTCCCTTATCCACGAGCCAGAGGCGCAAAAATTCTTTGTCCAGGCTTTCGGGTTCTTCGCCGCGCGCATGGAGGTCTTCATAAGAATCCAGGATCCAGTAGCGCGAGGAGTCGGGCGTGTGAATCTCATCGGCAACGGTCAGATTGCCCTTCGGGTCCAGACCCATCTCGTATTTTGTATCCACGAGAATCAAACCGCGCTGTGCAGCCAGTTCTGTGCCGCGTGCGAATAATTCCAGTGCCACATCCTCGACTTCTGCCCACCTGTCTGCATCGACCAGGCCGCGCTCGACAATTTCCTCTGGCGAGATCGATTCGTCGTGATCTTCTGCTTTTGTGGTCGGCGTAATAATCGCTTCCTCAAATTTTTGATTTTTTATCATGCCATCGGGCAGATCAACGCCGCAGAATTTCCGGACACCGTTATTGTAATTCGTCCACACTGAGGTGTCCGTACTGCCGGTCAGATATCGTCGCACGACGATTTCAACGGATAACATGTCGAGTTCCCGCGCAACCGTCACATTGGGGTCCGGTACGTCAAGCACCTGATTGGGCACGATATCTGCGGTCTGATCAAACCAGTATTTTGCCGTTTTGTTCAAGACCTGTCCCTTCAAAGG
>JAPPIE010000414.1 GCA_028874765.1 Gemmatimonadota bacterium | reverse complement strand
TACTGTCGGCAGCGATTTCGCGAGGGCGCGTTTGGCGATGTTGTGTACGCCGAAGCCGAGTATTATCACGACTGGGATCACGGTCTGTACGCTGTTGCAAAGTGGCGCGGCGGAGAAAATTGGCGCGAAACCGCTGGTGTGCCGCCCATGTTTTATCCCACCCATTCGACGAGTCAGATTCTCTCTATCACGGGCGCGCGTATGACTCACGTTTCATGCCAGGGTTTTACAGATAGCCACGAGGATAGAATCTACGCATCAAATAAGTGGAATAATCCGTTCAGCAATGAATCTGCGCTGTTCAAGCTGTCCGATGGCAGCACCGCGCGCATCAATGAATTTCGCCGTGTTGGTCATCCGGGGGCGGTGCGTATGACGATGTTTGGCACACAGGGCAGCTTTGAACACAATGCCTCGGGTGCGGTCTGGCTCACAAAAGATCGGTCTGAACGCGAATCTCTCGACGCGCAACTCACCTGCCGAGTAGCGGCAAGGCGCGTTGAGGGCGATATGGATAAGGTTACCGCAGACGATGGGACGCATCACTCTGTCGCTCCCGTTCATCCCGTTCATCGTTTGCCCGATGCATTCAGAGGTTTGCCCAATGGTCACAATGGGTCACATCAGTTTCTGGTTGATGATTTTGTTCGCGCCTGTGTCTCGGGCAAGACGCCGCCGAACAATATTTACGAAGCTGCGCGCTATATGATCCCCGGCCTCATTGCCCACGAATCAGCCCTCAAAGGCGGTGAGTTGCTCGAGATTCCAGATTTGGGCGATCCGCCCACAGATAATCGTCTGGAACTCGATTGATCAGTTGTGGGGAGAGTAGAATTCATCCATAAACAGGGAGTTGGCCATGTCTTATTTTTCCAATGAAGAAAAAGCCTTTTTTAAAAAAAATGGCTACGTTGTCAAACCCGACCTGATTGCACCAGAGCTACTCAAAAATGCGCGGGATGCCGTGTGGGAATATATCGAGGCGGATCGCGATGATCCCCAGACCTGGATCAACGCGGGGCCAAAAGGCAATCTGCCGTGTAGCGACCATCCCGCAGTCGCGGCTATGAGGACAGATACACCGCTTTACGACATGGCCGAAGAACTCGCGGGTAAGGGGCGTCTTCGCTCGCCTGGCAATGGGCTATGTAAGATGATCTATCCTTGTGGTCATACAGATTGGCAGCCTCCGAGAGGGCATCTGGATGGGTATCTTATCGAAGGTGTGGCGGATACTTTCACCGTTGCCGTTACCATTAATATCGGCGATGTTTTACCCCGCGGCGGTGGTTTTACCACATGGGCGGGGGCACATCTCAAGGTTGCCCGATACTTTCAGGGGCATGCGCTAACTAATTTAAGCGGTCTCAAAGTGCCCGGTTTTTTACATCCCGATACGCGCTATGAACACGCCGCGCCTGCGGGTACGGTTTGCTTTTGGCACCACTATATGTTGCACACGGCCAGTATGAATTGTCGGACAGATATCCGCATGGCGATTGTCAATCGCTTTGCTTTCAAGAATCTGAGCGATATCCTGTTCGATCTGCCCTTCGATCTGTGGGATCACTGGGAAGGCTTGCGCGATATCAACTGAAAGGATGCCGTATGGCACGAATGAAACGACTTGAAAAGCTCGATGGCTTCGCCAATGTGCAGATGGTCGAAGTCGAACGGCCAGAACCCGGTCCCGATCAGGTGCTGATTGAGGTCAAGCGCAGCTTGATCAGCAGGGGGTCGGAGCTATTTTGGCGATACGTCCGAGAAGAGGCGGTAAGTCCTGAAATGATGGGGTATTCCGACGCGGGTGAGGTCGTGGGCGTGGGGGCTAATATCCAGGATTTCGCAGTGGGACAGCGCGTCATGGCGAATACCCCGCACGCTCAGTACGTCATTGCCGGCGAAACCGATAGATCCCGGCGCGCTTTCCTCCTTCCAGACGAACTCAGCTATGAGACCGCGACCTTTCTCCCTCTCGCGACCAGTTCTGTGATGTGGATGCGCACTTCGCCAATAGAACCCGGGCAGACCGTTGTCGTGCTCGGTCAGGGGATCGTAGGTGCGCTGTGCGCTCAGATCGTCTGGGAACGCGATCCCGGACGTGTGATCGTCGTCGATGCACAGCCTCTCCGATGCGATATCGCGCGGAAACTGGGGCACGAGAATGTGATCAATGTCTCCCAGACCGACTCTGTGGCAGCAATCAAGGAACTCACAGATGGCAAGGGTGCCGACCTCGTCGTCGAGTGCGTCGGTGGCTACGCTGGCATCCAGTCCTTCGAACAAGCTCAGAAGATGCTCGCACCCAGGGGAACGATTCACCTCATCGCGAAGTATCAAGGTGCGCCATTGCCCCTGGTAGGAGACGCGTTCATGAACAAGCAGATTATCGCTGGCATCCGCATCGATACACCGAGAGAGGCGTGTATGCAGGATGCAGCCCAGATGCTGATCGATGGACGGGTCAAAGTCGCCGAACTGATTACCCACAGACTTCCCTGGGAACAAACTCCGGATGCGTATCACCTGCTCTATCACAAGCCGGACGAAGCACTCGGCGTTATTCTGGAGTGGGATTGATCTGATTTTGAGCAGGGAGGAGACACTATGAAGAAACTTCAATTGGCTGTTGTGGGGTGCGGTGCTTATGAAAGTTCCCGCGCCCGCGGATATATCGCGACGATGGTCAAGCTGACCGATCTTTACGATTTGTGCGCGATCTGCGATCATAGCGAGCAGTCGTTACAGGTTGTTGGCGAGCGTTTTGGCGTTGATGCGCGATATACCGATTTTGAATCTATGCTCGATCGGGAAAAGCCAGATGTGGTTTTTATTCTCGTTCCCACAGATGGACAGGCGGTTATGGCTTTGACGGCTGTTGAGCGCGGTTGTCATATTATCACGGAGATTCCCTATGCCCACACGCTGGCAATTGGCGATGCAATTGATCAGGCATGTCGGGATAGAGGAGTGGTCTGGGAGGTCGCTGAAAATGTCTGGCTCTGGCCCCAGGAACAATTAAAACAAAAGATCGTTAGAGAAGGGTTGCTTGGGAAACTGACGCACGCGCGTCTCTGGTACACGTCTGGTAGCTATCACGGGATCAACGGGGTCAGGATGATTCTCGACAAGGCCGCGACCCGTGCCCTGGGCTATGCACAATCGGTAGAGGTGTTGCCATATAGCAATTATGGCGGGGTGGAGGAGACGAGCCGATGGTGGGAGAGTGCTGTTGTCGAGTTTGAAGATGATGTGGTCTGTCTATACGAAATGTCGCCTGCCGGTGCGCGTGGCAATTTCTGGGATGTCGAAGGGGTGGAAGGGCATCTTTCGGGCCATGAGTTGGTGCTTTATGGCGGCGGTGAACGCGCATCTTATCCGATTCGGGAGGTGTTTGAGGAGATTGACGGCGAGCAGGTTCTCTCGGCCGTTCGCGTGGATACCGATCCACCGGTTGTCTGGGAGAATCCATTCAAGTACCAGAAGGTTTCCCAGACGGACGATGTGGCTAAAGCCGCGATTCTCGATAGCCTTCACAGGGCAGTGACAGAGGGATCAGAACCGCAGTATTCTCCTGCAAATGCACGCAGGGATCTGGAGATCTGGATTGCGATTCGCGAGAGTGCGAATAGGGGGAGTGTCTGGGTTGATCTTCCGCTGATGGAACAGACAGATCTCGAGCGTCGCTTTGAAGCCGAATTTGTTCGGCAGTACGGCGGTCATCCCATTACAGATCGCAAGCGTCTGCTGAATGCGCCTTTCCAGCGTCTCAGTCCGCTGTGGACCGTGGCAGGCTGGTTGTGATATGAACTACTCAGATTGGAGAGATGTGATGCGTTTTTTTGTGGTATTCTTGTCGATGATTATTGTTTTATATCAAACTGTGCAGGCGCAACCGGGAGATGTCAAAAGTCATGTTGCAGCGCTTAAAGGCAAGACGTTCTGGATCAAAATCGCTTTTGTAGAGGTGAATGACGGGATTCGAGGTATTGATGCGGCAAATGTTTTTGAGAATGGGGAAGTTTCATACCGCGCCACAATAGGCGGTTTTCGCCAGTCTCAATCTCAGTCTGCAGAGGATTTTGCCGAAGAAGCTCGGAATATCATTATAAGAGATGAGCTTGCAGGGTGGAGTGTGCGGGTGATCCAACGAGGTGCGAAAGTTCAAATCCGAAAAGCCGAGGCAAGGGAGAAAGAAGTTTATATTGAACTCGACAGACTGTCAGGTGCTCGCCATGCCGTTCGGCTCAAGGTCAATAGAGATAAATACACGATTCCCGAAGTTGAACGTCTTTTCAATGTCGCTTTTGCTACAAGCGAAGCGGAGTTAGAAGGTGCAGAGGAGACCGTTTTACTCAAAATGAATATGTCTATTGAAGAAGTGATCGCCCTGAAAGGCAAACCCAAAACGCGCGTTGACCTCGGCTCCAAAACCGTTCTCACTTACGACGACTTGAAACTGATATTTAAAGATGGGAAGTTGGTTGATGCGGA
>JAPPIE010000153.1 GCA_028874765.1 Gemmatimonadota bacterium | reverse complement strand
CACAGACCCATCTACCACTACGTAAACCCAGAACACACACTCAACGACCCCAATGGGATCTGCTTCTGGCAGGGGCGATGGCATCTGTTTTACCAGGCATATCCCCCCGAAGACCCGCGCCAACACTGGGGACACGCCATCAGCGACGACTTAATCCACTGGGAAGACCTGCCCTATGCGATCTATCCCAACCCCGAACGCTGCTGTTTTTCCGGCTCAACACTCGTAGAAGACGACCGCGTCATCGCCATGTATCACGGCACCATGGTAGGCAACATGGTCGCCGTATCCAGCGACCCCCTGCTCTTGAACTGGGAAAAAGTAACCGGACAAGCCGTAATCCCCATGCAAAACCCCGATGGCTCCACCCCTCCCTATCGGGTATTTGATCCGTGCATCTGGAAAAAAGGCGACTTTTACTACTCCCTCTCGGGCGGCACCCTGCCCGGACCGGGCGGCAAGCCCAAGCGTGCAAACTTCTTGCTCCGCTCACCCGACCTGGCGAACTGGACGTATTTGCATCCATTTGTCGAAGACGACCTCTTCACAATCGTTGGTGACGACGGCGCCTGCCCCTATTTCTGGCCCATTGGCGATCGCCATATCTTGCTCTTTTACAGCCACATAAGCGGGGGGCAATATCTGCTGGGCGACTACGACAAAGAACGCGACAAATTTGTGGTAACAGCGCACGACAAATGCAATTTCGGACCCTCCGCTCCCTGTGGCGTACACGCGCCTTCGGCAACCCCGGATGGCAATGGCAATATCATCGTCATCTTCAACATGAACCCGGGCAAGCCAACAGAGAACTGGAACCAGATCATGACCCTGCCCCGCAAAATGACCCTCATAGGCGAAGAGGATATACGCATAGAACCAGCGGGCGATATAGAATCCCTGCGCCGCGACCACCAGCACGTAGGACGTATGACACTCGCTGCCAATAGCGAGATCGTCCTCGACAATATACAGGGCAATGCAATGGAAATAGTCGCTGAAATCGACACCAAAAACGCGCCCATGGTCGAGATGGACGTATTGCGGTCACCCAACAAAGAAGAAGTCACGCGCATCATGTTCTTCAAAGATCGCGGGCTCAGAAATCGAGCACGCAACACCCAGAAGAGCCTGATCACAATCGACTCATCGTGCTCCTCCATCTTACCCGACGTACGCACCCGCGCGCCAGAAACCGGTTCGGTCTATATTGGGCCGGATGAAACCTTAAAATTGCGCGTCTTTGTCGATAAAAGCGTCGTAGAAGTATTTGTAAACGGCAAACAATGCGTGGCATTGCGCGTCTATCCCGGACGCGAAGACAGCACGGGCGTCTCCCTCCGATCACAGGGACAGGACAGCGACCTCCTGTCACTCGACGCCTATCAGATGGAGAATATTTACACCTCATAAACAAGAAGCCCCCGATGCCATAACCGCACCGGGGGCTTCTTGCTATCGCACAATCTTCACGACAAAGTCTGGAAACGCTCCCACGCTTCGCCAGCCGCCGCAGCTTGCCGCTCCAGCTCACCGCGCCAACCGATCACCTCGCCAGCTTTGATGCGCTTGATATCAAAGCCCGGATACCGGTCCTCGAGCGTATCCCCGAGTTTCGTTCTCTCGGCCCAGCGATCCCACGCCGTCTTCATCCACTCGTGTGGCAGTGCTTCTCGCACAGCCGGATCGAGTTGCCATGCATGTCGCACATCGCTCACAGACGGCTCCTCTTCCGATGGTCCCGACCACTTCGACCAACCAATCGACAACGTATTGCGCTCGCGACCGGGAACCGTGTGCCCCGTATGGATCGTCGTCCCATTGCGGATAAGCGCTTCCCCGGCCTTGAGCCGGATCGCCACCTGCCCCGGCAATGGATCTTCGCCATTCCAACTCGGCGTATGCGGCACCCCCTGCTCCTTCACCGCCTTCGGCAAAAGCACATCGTGCTCAAATGGCGTACGCCACCGATTGTGGCTCCCCGGTATGAGTTCGTGACACTCATCATCCGCCAATGCCAAAAACATACTCACGCCATTCCGCTCTTTAAGAGACTTCGCATTATTTGCGCGGATCTCTTTCCATCGCTTTTTCTCAACCTCCTCGGAATACGCCTCTGGATCACTACCCCGCTCATCCCGCTGTGCAAAATACCGCTCCCCCGTGCCCCACCACGTCACATCCCGGTGCCAACTCAGCTTATTCTCTTTCTGCCGCGGATTGCACCACAGCAACAAACCACCCAGCACCACATCTTCTGGCTCCAGCCCGCCACACCACGAATGAACAAAACTCAGAAAATCTGGCGAACCGTGGAACTCGGCAAAACACGGCTCCCCAAAAGCCGGATGGATAAGCCCCCGAATCGCCCACGGCTCATCATTGCCCGTGCGGTGTACATAGCCCTTCGAACAATCGATCTTATCGTACCCATTCTCTGGCGCGCACGCCTCGGTCACGCGGCGACCCGCCTCGCGAAGAACGGGAATCCACGGATTATCGACAAAATCGTTGATAATGACAAACCCGTGCTCCTCCAGATGCGCCAATCGCTCCGGCGTAGCTCCGGGACCCGAAAGCTCCGGCTTGAAATCGGCAAAAGCCGCAGCGCGATAAACTGATTGAGAACTGGACATCTTCATTCCTTTCGCCCCATGCCAATTGGGGCAATCTTAAGGTGATAAATCTGCTTTCCCCACGCCCCGTGAAATTATGGCATGAAACAAAAAAATTATCAAGAGGTATCAGTAGTCAGTGGTCAGTAGTCAGCGGGCGACCACAGGGGGTCGCCCCTACAAACCGTAGGGGACGGCGTTGTGGATGATTTGGTCGCCCCTACAAACCGTAGGGGACGGCCCCTGTGCCGTCCCAATGGTAAAAATGTTGCTTTTTTTAAAAACTGGTATAATTTTGGGCGAGATAAAATTGAAACGCGAACACGAGGAGAACGCAATGGAACTAACCGAAAGCCAAAAGCGCTTCTTTTACGAAGAGGGCTATCTCAAAGTCTCGGGTGCCGTGCCCCGCGCGATGGTAGATGCGGCGCGGCAGGCAATCAATGCCGAAATAGGCAAAGGAAATACCAACCCATTTCCCGAAATCAACGCCACACCAGTCATTACGGACCTGTTCAACGAAACACCCGTCTTCTCCCTACTCGAATCCGCATTGGGAGAAGGCAATTTGCAGCGCAGTCAGACAGGGGGTATCAAACTCAATTTCCCACGCCCACCAGGCAGTTCGCCGACAGATACCTTAACGGAAAAAATTGGATGGGGCAGAAGTGGCGGGCACCTGGACGGCATAAAAGCCGTAGGTGATCGGCTGCGCGGATTGCGCGAAGACGGAACTTATAACCGGAATTTTACATCTTTTGCAGTCGTATATCTCGACGATGTCCCCGTTCCCAACGGCGGCAACTTTACCGTATGGCCCAAATCGCATCACTTCTTTGAAAACTACTTCAAAGAACACGGACATCAGATACTGAATGACCACATGCCCCACGTCGAACTACCCGAAGGTCCGGTATTTGTAACTGGCGAAGCGGGAGACGTAATCTTTGCCCATCACGCCATGGTACATACCGGCTGCCCCAACACCTCGCCAGACATTCGATATGCCGTGATCTTCAGAACCAAACACACACAAATCAATGAAATTGGAGTCGATGCATTCACCGATATATGGCGCGAATGGGATGGTGTGCGCAAGACCGTTGGCGTTGTATAATCACAGAAAGGAACCTATTATGAAATCCGCAACTGACTTTGACCAGGAACTCCTCGACCTCTACGACGAATATGTCCACGGACAAACAGACCGGCGGGGCTTCTTAAACCGCGCTGCGAAATTCGCAGTCGGCGGCGTAACCGCTGCTGCTCTGTTAGACAGCCTAAAACCCAACTACGCACTCGCACAGCAAATCGCCAAAGACGACGAGCGCATCACCGCCGAATACATAGAATACCCGTCCCCAGAAGGACACGAAAAAACCCGCGGATACCTCGTCGCCCCAGCACAGGCAGAAGGCAAAGTACCCGGCGTCGTCGTCATCCACGAAAATCGCGGCTTAAATCCCTACGTAGAAGACGTTGCCCGGCGCGTGGCAACGGCAGGCTTTCTCGCTCTTGCCCCCGACGCGCTCGCGCCCCTCGGCGGATATCCCGGCACCGATGACGAAGGCCGACTCATGCAGCGCGAGATAGACCGCAATAAAATGACAGAAGACTTTATCGCCTCTGCGCGTTATGTACACACCCACGAAAAATGCACCGGCAAAGTCGGCGTCGTAGGCTTCTGCTTTGGCGGCGGCATGTCAAACACCCTTGCCGTGCGCATCCCCGACATCATCTCCGCCGCAGTCCCCTTTTACGGCCGCCAACCCGCGGTCGAAGACGTACCAAAAATAAAAGGCGCCTTACTCATCCACTATGCCGAACTGGACAGACGCATCAACCAGGGCTGGCCCGCTTATGAAGCCGCACTCAAAGAAGCAGG
>JAPPIE010000374.1 GCA_028874765.1 Gemmatimonadota bacterium | reverse complement strand
CGCCGCCTCTGCCGCGTCGCGCCTCCGCCGTGGCGAGGAGGATGTTGTTTTGCGTACAGAGGATGCCCGGTACGCGGTAGATGTGATACCCGTTTGTCCGACCTTCAAAGAGGTGGATTTTGTCTATCATGTGACGCTCCGTTTATGTTGGGGATTTTTATCGGGATATAATTATACTACAAAAAGATAAAGAACAAGCTAAAAAATTGCGAATGGGTTGAGAGATGAACCACATGGAACATATTCCGCTTGTAGAAAGCAGTACAGATCTTATATTGTTTTCTCGAAAACCACAAGGGAGGCAATATGTCTGCGCCACGTATCGATGACCGCGACTGGTCCGCCTTGACTTCGGGCGAGCGCATTCGCCAGATTGAGGTCGAGGGCTATCTTCTGATTCCCGATCTGTTGACGCCCGAGCATCTGGCCCGGCTCAAGGCGATAACCGATAGCCTGGAAACCACCCCGGTGGATTACAGTATCCATCAGAGGGGACGGAGTGACATCCAGTTCTTCGGCGGTGAGATCACCGACCTTATCGCCCATCCCCCGACGGTCGCTTTTCTGAGGGAACTCCTGGGGGAGGACATCCTCCTGTCGCACTACGGCTATGCCCGTTCAGAGCCGGGGCATCCCGGCATCAGCCTCCATACGGACGGCCAACCCTATGGTTCGCGCATCTTTGGTTATCTGGGTAGCGTACCGGTCATGGTCCGGGTGTTGTATTATCTGGACGACCTGACCCGGGAGGTCTCCCCATTCCGCGTCATTCCCCGATCGCACCTTTCCATGCACGCAGACGGCAATCCCTACCAGCGCTTTGAGTCCCATCCAGAGGAAGTTATGGTCACCGCAAAAGCCGGTTCTGCGATGTTTATTAATCACAAGGTTTTCCACGGCAATTTCCCCAATGTCGGCGACTGGCCCCGCTCAATGCTGGCCATTGCTTACCGCCCGGCCTGGGCCGGTCCTGTCCAGAAAGTTGAAGCGTGGGATCCGCAGGCCGTCGCCGCGCTGCCCGATGCCGTGAGACCCTTTTTCGGCGACCGCAATACCCGCCACTGGATCCCCGAAGGGGGCAACAAACCGCCCGACATGGCCAGCCAGGCCCCGGGTATCAATCCCAGTCGATGGGAACGCAAGTAAGGAGAACGAATGTATCCCAATCCACTCAAACAGAAACTCAGAAAGGGCGAAATCGTGCTGGGGACCTCCCTGCCGGTCCCCTCATCTCTCGTCCTTGGAACTATCATGCAGGCCCGACCAGACTTTCTCTGGATCGATACCGAACACGCTCCGTTCGCCACTGAATCTCTGGACGCTATTCCCGTTCTTGCCAGGCAGAGCGGCGTGGCGCCGATGATCCGCGTGGCGTGGAACGACCCGGCTCTGATCAAGAAGGCCTTTGATGTCGGTGCCGTGGCCGTGATGGTGCCCCAGGTCAATACCGCCGAAGAAGCTGCCCGGGCAGTGCAATATGCCCGTTACCCCCCTGAGGGGCAGCGCGGGCTTTCCCCCATGTGGGCTCGCATAGCCGGCGAAGACTGGAACCACGTCATCAAAACTGCGAACGCAGAAACCGTATTGATTCTCCAGGTCGAGAGCCAGGAGGCCTACGATAACATCGATGAAATCAAGGAGGTCGCGGGCATTGATGTCCTGCTCGTAGGGCCGCTCGATCTGTCCGCATCGGTTGGGAAGATTACCGAAACCAGCGCCAGGGAAGTTCAGGAGATTATGCGGGATGTTCCCGGGCGGCTGGAAGGATCCGGCATTGTTGCCGGTACCACGCTTGTGGATCTCTCCGAAATCCAGGAGAAACTTCGCTGGGGCTATCGCTTTATGAATGTCGGCAATATTCTCGCTTATGGTACGCAGGTCCTGACCCAGAATCTCGAAACCTTACGCGCCAATCCAGGTGGGGAGACTGAAGAATGACAGAATCACTACGCCTGCTCTCCATCGGGGCGCATCCGGCCGATATCTTCGACCAATCGGGCGGCACTATGGCCCATCACGTCAGCCGCGGCGACGATGTGCGGTGTGTGGTGCTGACCCATGGCGCACGGGTGCATGATGCGGTGATTAGCGACGAGATGTTTCACCAGGAGGAGGTGCCGGACGGGGACGAGCTTCTGAAGCTGATGCAGGAACGCTCCGATGTCAAAGCGGCAGAGGTTCGCGCGGCCTGTGCGATTCTGGGTGTGGAAGAGATCTACTTTTTTGGCGCCGATGATTCGGTTCTGCTCGTCAAGGACGAGACGGTGAGGCGCCTGGCAAGGTTACTGCGAGAGGTTCGTCCCGATATCGTCCTGACCCATTTTCCCAAAGAAGGTGACGGCCTGACCAACGCGCACGCCACCGCCGGGCAGATCGTGATGCACGCCATCGGGCTGGCCAACAGCGTCGATCCCGGTGATCGAAATCCTCCCCACCGGGTCGCGCAGGTCTTTTATTTTGGAGGCGGCGGTGCGGGGATTCCCCGGCAGGTCTGGGATTCTGAGGGGGGCTACTACAACGATGTCTTCATCGACATCACCGATGTTGTGGAGAAAAAGCTGGCGGCGCTGGACTGCCTGGTGAGCCAGGGATACGGCGGTGCCTATGCCCGAAAACGGATCGAGACCAGCGATGGCGCATTCGGCAGTGCGGGACGCTGCGCGTACGCAGAAGGCTTCATTTCCCTGCACGCCGAGACCCATTCCTTCCTTCCGCTGACCGAGCACGCGCTCAGGGTTGCCCGTTCATCCGACCACGAGAATATCAGTCGCAGTTCCTACCGCATCCCGGTGGATTGAGAAGGTAGGCATGGCCCAAAAATTAGTCGGTGCGGATCACACGTAGCGTGTCTCGCGCGATCATCAGTTCTTCGTTGGTGGGGATGACGAGTACGGATACCGGGGCGGTCTCATGATGAATTGCTTCGTTCATGGGGTTGCTTTCGTTTTTTATCTGGTTGAGATGTACGCCCAGAAATCCGAGTTTTTCACAGATGCGCGCCCGTATGAGTGGCGCGTTTTCCCCTATTCCGGCGGTGAATACAAGCGCGTCTATTCCGTCGAGTACCGCCGCGTATTTTCCGATGTACTGGCGGATGCGGTAGCAGAAGATGTCGATTGCCAGTGCCGCACGCCGATTTTTCTCATGGACGGCGATTAGATCTCTGAGGTCTGATCCGATTCCAGATACGCCGATGAGACCGCTTTGATGGTTGAGCATCTGGTCGATTTGATCGGGTGTCACCTGATGTTCTCTAATCAGGTAGAGGATGATCGCCGGGTCGATGTCTCCGCTGCGCGTTCCCATTACGAGTCCCTGAAGGGGGGTGAACCCCATGCTGGTGTCGATTGATTTTCCATTTTCGATGGCGGTGATGCTACAGCCGTTGCCCAGATGGCAGGTGATCAGTTTCAGGATTTTCAAGGGCGAGCCGAGCATTTCCGCTGCACGCATAGCGACGTATTGATGCGATATGCCGTGAAAGCCGTATTGTCGGATTTGGTATTGTTCGGATATCGCGTGGGGCAGGGCATAAGTGTGGGCGTATTCCGGGATGGTCTGGTGGAATGCGGTGTCGAATACCGCGACGTGTGGGATGTCGGGTAGTATGGTCTGGCAGGCGCGAATTCCCCGCAGGTTGAAGGGGTTGTGTAGTGGGGCGAGGGGAGCGCACTGTTCGATTGTTTTTTCGACTTCAGGCGTGATCCGGGTCGAGGCCGAGAAGTGGCTGCCGCCGTGTACAACGCGATGTCCGACTGCGTGAATTTCATCGGGTGTGCGGAGGATTCCCTTTTCTGGATGGAGAAGGATTTCGAAGATGCGTTGAAATACGACTTCCTGAGCGGTTTGAGGTACTGGGATTTGATGGGTGACGCCGTCCCGCCGCGTGTAAAACAATTCCGCGGATGCAGAGAGCAGCCGTTCGACATATCCTTTTGCGAGACATTCTTCGCTGTCCATGTCGAAGCATTGGTATTTGATTGAAGAACTGCCGGCGTTGATGGTGAGTATTACAGGCATGGTGGTCTTTAAGGTTGATGCTTGTCAACCACCACCTGCTGAGCAGGTGGCTTGTCCCTGCCACACCCCTAGGTGCTTGACCCACCCATTGGAGGCAATGCAGCATATCCGAGCAAGGGCTTAGGTTTAAACCGCTCACTGCGTGGCGAGACTTCAGGGCAGTTGACAGCAGCGGATTGCTACCGCAGGTTTGGGAGGTCAGGCCCCTAACTGTGCCCATCAGATTTGACGACAACACAACCGCAATCCATACCGCTGTTGTTGCCAAATCTGCCTCTCAACTAACATCACAGAGAAGGTTTTGTGTGCTATCCCACATCGAAACCGTTTACTCTCAAAAGAGAGTGCCTTTGTGTGCGCTACGATAGCACCTGCGAAATATACCCACAAAACGGCTTAACGGCAAACCCAACTATCTCTGACCACATCTTTCCTCCTTTAAGTAGATACAATGAAGATATATTGAGACTCGAATTTATCAAGACCGATTTTGCATAG
>JAPPIE010000449.1 GCA_028874765.1 Gemmatimonadota bacterium | reverse complement strand
GCGGTACCCACGAACGGCGTGCCTTTCTCTACAAATTCAATCCGGGACACATGGCCAACCATCAGGCGTCCTACGACCCGGCGAACTATTTCGATCCTACGCCACAGCAACGACGGATTATGGGTGCCCCGGCGGTTGGCAGTCGGCCCAATGTGATCGCTCCGGACGCTACCTGACAGGTGCTGCGTTGAAATAGTCCTTATTTCCAAAATGGGGAAACATTCCGAATCCCGCTTCCCTGTCTCGCTGTTCCCACACCAGGCCGGTTTCACAATAGCTCAGCGATCCGTGCGCTGGTGGTGAAAACTCGGGATGTTCCAGTAGGTCGCTTCTGAACCAGACGCTCCGGTGCTGAAAACAAACTCCCTTTTCCAAATTTTCCCGCATAAATTCCACGATGTGCGGGAAGGTGCGCTGGAATTCTGTACCCCGTCCGTATTCGATATGTGTTTTTAGATTCTTCCCCGCGGCTTGTATTTCTCCCATTGACATCGGTATCCCGTTTTTTAGAAATAGCGCGTCGGTATTCGGATCTACCACGACCCACTTGCCCAGGTGATCGAACCAGACTTCTGCTACAAAATGTCCGTTGAAGCTGTTCACCGCTTCTGTCAATACTGCGCATCGGGCTGGTATGCCGATAGCTTGGGCGCAACTCACAAATGCCGCTGCGTAGTGTACACACATTGCCACTGGCCGTTTTCCATTGTGTCCAATCTGTCCCGGAGCCCAGGCCAACAGGGTTTCGGCATCCCACGGCGCGTATTGTTCTGCTCTTGCCGAACTGGTGTGTTCCCAACTGGATGCCAGCCAGGATGATAATGCGCGTACCCGTTTGATTAACGGTCCCTCATCGCGTGCAGCAGGCGGTAGTATTTGTCTCAGGGATTCAAATCTGGGTGAATCCGCGTTTTCCCATACCATGGGTGGCGGTGGGGGATCTTCTCCTTCAGCCAATCTGACCCGAATGACGTATTCACCCAGAACTGCGTTCAAATATCCCATCCGCTCACTGCGCCAGGTCTGCCCGCGATCATCGCTTATTGCGCTATCCGGTGCGGGATGTCCCGCTTCCATTGCCAGCGACCAGCCGGCCATTGCCGTGTGGTCGGTCCACAGTTCAAAGGTGTTCTCGCCTTCTTTCAGTTTTTCCACTGAGAATTCATACCATGAATACGCGCCGCGCTGCATTGGTTTTAGCGCGGTAACTTCCGCACCATTTACTGACACCTGCAAGGGTGCGTTGTTTTCCGGATAGGGTCGGGCGAGTATATAAACTATTCCCGGGGCGTTTGTCGCGGGCAGTGTGAGCGTTTTGCGCGCCCGCCGAAAGATCGTTAATTCTTCGCAAAGAGATGGCATCACCCGCCCCTCTTCGCTGTAGTACAATCGACTCATGCTGTTTCCTTCAAAGCGAAAGGCGGGAGGGAGTAAGAGGGCTGGAAGGCAAAGCGCTTCAGTCTTAGGTGCAGGCGTGCCTGAGCACCTGGACCCAGATGTACCTGGAGATATTTGCCGCCTACCTCGATGGACTGGTCCGCGTCTTCACGGGTTTCGAGGCGGGCACGGGTAAAGCAGTGCTCGCCAAAGGAGCCGGCCTGGAGCAGTACGGCTTTGCTCTCTACCGGATCGGTATTTACCAGCGATACGCTGACCTGGTCGGCGCTGATCCGGTCAACCAGAGCCGCGACGTGTTCGGGCAGCCCCGGGCGGTGGCGTTGCGGGTCAAAATAGCGCAAGTGGGCCTGCAGCATGCCGCCATTGTATATGGCCGCTGGCGTGCCCATGGCCATTTGAATGAGGGCTTCGGGCAGCACTGGATTGAGTTTCTGGAAGTGGTAGCATTCGCGCGTTTCCGGGTCGCTGTCATCGCTTTCCAAACGCTCCAGGCTGCGGCAGATGCTGGAATAGGTCGAGTCGAATACCTGGTTGAGGTAGTCGGGATTTTTGCCTTCGGTAAAGGCGAACCAGGCTTTTGGGGGGCAGATGCCGGCCTTGGCAGCACCCCAGTCGGGTGGCAGGCCTGCAAAGCCCTTGCGTCCCGGGAAGACTTCGTCGAGACGGGCCAGGTCCTCGGCGCTCTGGCTCAGGTAATACAGGTGGATGTACAAATGGGGATCGGGCGGGCGGAAGTCGAACCAGCCGCGGTCGCCGTGCCGTGCTGGCACCTGGATCTGGCCGTTCTCCTCGCGTCGGTTTTCCCAGAGCATATCGAGTTGTGAGCGGGCCAGGTCCAGATGCGACATGTCGCCGGTCATGAGCAGGGCGCAACTGCCGGCCACCAGGGCTGGCTCGACGATATTGCGCGCTCCGTGCGGCCAGCGCCAGCCGTAGTACCCGCCCCACCACTTTCCGCCCATTAACTCGCCGATGATGCCGTTGGGACCGATATTGTCGGGCATGATGCCATCATTGGTGGCGCAGCGCGCTTCCCAGGCTTGCAAATAATCCAGTACCCACTGCCGGTACTTGTCTTCGCCTGTGTAGAGGTACGCGTTGGTGATCAGGCTGGTGGCACACAGGTTGAGGGGTACGTCGCCGCGGGTCATGCGTTGATTGATCTGGTCGAGCACCCGGGCGAAGACCCGGTCGTCGGTCCAATCGACCTTGAAGAGTGGGTCAGAACGGTCAGCGCCTTCTATGTCTTCATACGGAGCGAGGTATCCGGAGAGAATGGGGCGGTGGTAGTCCCAATCGGTCTGGGTGGTTACAAAGCGCGGTCCCTGGCTGCCGTTGAGGGGCGAGCGGATCATGCAGTGCTGGGCATCCCAGTTGGGTGCCAGTGGATCCTCGCCAGTGTACATGGCGGCGTAGCGCAGGGCGCGGGTGCGGTCGCTGTGGTTCTCGGGGTCGGCCATGGCCAGATAGTAGATGTAGGTGTAGCTCTCGGAGTGATGGAACCAGTCGAAGCCGGTGACGAATTCCCGATCCACTGTGCCGTAGTTGGCGTATTGATAGGTGATGGCGTCCCATTCTTTGCGGGCGATCCGATGGATGTGCTCGCCGCCGCCCAGCAGGTAGAAGAGGGGGAAGGAGAGGAAGGCCTCATAGCCGTTGTCTGTGCCGTCCATGCTCGTCCACACCGTGCGCTGGATCAGGGTGCCGTCCGGGCGGGTGCTGTGCTCGACAAAAGGGTGAGCTGCGCGGTCCATTATCGCTATTAGTTGGCGCTGGCGCACGGCCCAGTCGGGTGGTTGTTGGCGCGTTTTTGCAGTGAGTGTTGCACAGGTCATTTTATTGTCTCCGTACATATCGTTTGATATTTTTGGTGAAGCAAATATATACCATATTTTTGGTTGCACAATAGCCAATGGGGTGTGATCAATTCGATGAGATTTCATTGCAAGTAGCACTTGCAAATTTCTCTTATTGGGTTAGCTTAAGTGTTCTGTTTAGGCTGTTCGACCAGTATGCGTGTTACACTTCTACGGGAGGAATGTATGAGCAATGATCATGAAGACAGAGCATCGCGTATTCGCGTTACGGGGTTGACTGCGATACCGATTGGCGTGAAGGGATATGTCAAGGTCGAGACGAATGTCGGGATTACGGGTTGGGGTGAGATCAATAATATGGATACAAAGGTGACTTGCGCGCTTGCAGAGTCGCTTTCCGAGTTGATTATTGGAGAGAATCCCACGCGTACGGAGCATCTCTGGCAACGGATGTTCCGCGCACATCGCAATATTCGCAACGGCGGTTTGATGGTTCACACGATTTCCGCGATTGATATGGCGCTGTGGGATATCTGTGGGAAGATGCACGGGGTTCCGGTGTATCGCCTGTTGGGCGGTCCGTGTCGGGATAAGATATGGATGTATCCAAGTCCAAAGGCGATTAAGACGGGACCGGGCGGTCCCCAGTATTTTGCGGGTACGCCTGCCGAGATTGAGGCAATTGTTCAGAAGATTAAAGATGCGAGGGAGAAGGTGGGACACGATGGTGCCGTGATGTTCGATGCGCATAGCTGTTTGCCGCCACCTCTGGTCAGGCAGTTTGCGGGCTATTTGAAGTCCGATGATTTGCTATTTTTGGAAGAGGCGTGGGTGCCGGGGAATATAGAGAATATGAAGAAGGTTCGCGAGATGGTGCCGGTGCCCCTTGCGACGGGTGAGCGGGATCGCACGATCTGGGAGGTGCGGGAGATTTTGGAGGCGCAGGTGATCGATGTGCTTCAGCCGGATTGCGGTCACGGTGGGGGGATTACCCAGATGAAGAAGGTGGCTGCACTCGCCGAAGCGCATTTTGTTCCCATTGCACCGCATTGCACGATGTCCCATCTGGGTTTGACGGCGAGCCTGCATGTGGCGGCGTCGGTGCCGATGTTTTTGATCCACGAGGGGTACGCGGGTGTGCTTCCCGAAGATGTGGCGATTAAGACCTGGGAAATGGATGACGAAGGTTATGTGTCGTTGCCCGAGGGACCCGGTCTGGGGGTTGAGGTCAATGAAGCGCGTGCAATCGAGGTGGGTAAGAATCCAGCGCGTCCATTCGAGTGGCCGAATGCGAGGCTCCGGGATGGGGCGGTGTCGGATTATTGAT
>JAPPIE010000431.1 GCA_028874765.1 Gemmatimonadota bacterium | reverse complement strand
CGGTCTATTCCTAAACCTCAACCGTCCACGGAACCTGCTCCGGCGTCACCCCGTGCTCCTCTGCCCAATCAGTGAGCGAAATACAGGCTCCTCCACAATCCCGTCTCGAAACTGCTTATACGCCCTTCCCTTATCATCGTAAATCGCCATCATCTCATCACACGCATCCGTCAACCGCGCAATTTCCTCAGCCCCCAGAACATCCTCCACCACCAGATACCCCTCCGCATCAAAAAACGCCCGCTGTTCATCACTCAACTTTACAAAATCCATGACATCCTCCTTCATACTACGCCTCGCCGATGGGTACGGGCGACCACAAGGGATCGCCCCTACAACATCTGCGGATCACACTTCCCAATACTCCCACATATCATCCGGCGTCTCAAATTGCAACAGATCCCAATTTTTTGTGCTCATGCGACTCACCAGAGCCATCCGTATCTGATCGCTGCAATTCGACGTACCGCTGTGAACCATATACCCGTGCCAGATACACGCAGTACCCGCCTGCCCAACCAGCTCAACAGGTTCATTCAGATCAAAAATGCGGGTCATATCCCGCTCGACAATACCGCCGGGATGATGCATATTGAGACCCAGCAGGGAATGCGACTTGAAAAATTCTGCCACCGTCTTATGACTACCGGGCCACAGTGTAAAACCGCCGCCACGCGGAGCCACATCACTCAAATAAACCGTCACCCCAATCGTAAAACCCACGGTTGCACGCTCGCTCTTGTTATAACCATCCAGATGTGGCAACTTGATCGCCCACTCATCGCTGCCACTCGGATACACCAGAATCGTCGAAGGATCTGCATCATCGCTCAAATCGCCAGCCAGTTCCCTGCACATCGCAAACAAATCCGTTTCGTAAAGCGTCGCGCGAATCGCCGGATGATCCCCACAATCTGGACTTCGCGGCCCAGCATCCACCCATGTCTGCGGATCATCGCGATCAGCTTCAATATAATGCCAAAGCGTATCAACCGCCTCTTGAATTTGACCCTCACGCAACATATCGTGTCGAATGAGATAGCCATTTTCCACAAAAAAAGCTTTATCTTTAGCTGTTAAAAGTGACATACCAACCCCTTCCGGAGACTCACAATGCCCAAACAACCCAACATCCTCTTTTCCATGTGCGACGACCAGCGACACGACTGCATGGGATGTGCGGGACATCCCTTCATCGACACACCTGCTATGGACCGCCTCGCCCGTGAAGGCATTCGCTTTGCCAATGGCTTCACCGCCATACCCCTATGCGCGCCCAGCCGAGCCAGCCATCTTTCCGGTGTTTATGCTCACACCCACCGGGCAGCGCACAACCGCGCGCCGATACGCTCCGACCTCGTAACCTGGCCCGAGCAATTGCAAAAAGCCGGATATCGCACGGGCTTCTTTGGAAAAATACACTACGGAACCGAAGGCATTGACCTGCCCGGTGGCGACCCCAAACCCGGATTTGAGCGCTGGGTCAGCTTTCGCGGTCAGGGAGACTACGAAGACCCCATCTTTATCATCGACGGTGAAGAAGTCAAACATCAGGGATACAACACCGACCTCCTCGCCGACTACGTCGAACAATTTCTCGACCAGGACGACGACCGCCCCTGGGCAATCTGCCTGTGGTACAAAGCCCCTCATGGCCCCTTCACCCCACCGCCGCGTCATGCCCATGCCTATTCCGACGATGAACTGCCCAAACCCAATGCCCTCGGCGCATCTCGCGATGGCAAAGCCAGAACTCTCCGCGAACGTCCTCACAGCTTCGAAGACAACGAACGCTACGACACCTTTATGCGCAACTACGTACGCACCGTGCGCGGCGTCGATGATGCCCTGGGCCGGGTACTCGACAAAATCGACGCCATTGGACAAACCAACAACACACTCGTCGTACACACCAGCGACCACGGCTACTTCCACGGCGAATTTGGCCTCGGCGACAAACGCTGGATGTATGACCCATCCATCCGCGTGCCCTATCTCATGCGCTATCCCGACCTCATCGCCAACCCCGGGCGCGTAGAACACACCGACGCAATCAGCCTCGACATCCCGGCAACCATCATGGACGTATCCGGCCTGGGCGTACCCGATCACTACCACGGCCACTCTCTGCGACCACGCCTGACCAACACAGGCGAAATACCTCGAGAAGACCTCTTCTTCGAATACTTCGAAGACCCGCCCTATCCCTATTTCCCAACCATGGTCTGCTTGAGAACCCAAACCGAAAAACTCATCCACTACATCCGCGAAGGCGAAGGCGACGAATATTACGACCTCGTCAACGACCCCCACGAATACACCAACGCCATCGCCGACCCCGCTTACGCCCATCGCGTGGCCGACATGCAAAAACGGCTTTCAGACGCCCGGGAACGCTTTGCATTCACCGTTCCAGACCTGCCGGACCAGTACTAATGCAAATAATCAAATACCACAGCACAAATAGCGCAACCGATTTAGGACCCTGCAAACGCAAAAGACTCGAGTGCTTTTAGGCACCCGAGTCTTTTCACTTGAAACCAGCGCATCTATCTACCGGTATTGAAACTCCGGCGACCCGATCAACATACTCACCACCTGTATATCTTTGCGCTGAGCATCTGCGGGAACCATCTCTTTCACCTCTGATGCAATAGCACTGGTATCCTGTGCTGGCAACAGCAACTTGCTATACCTCGCCAATGCCTCTTCAGTCGTTGGCGTATGCTCGCTCTGCCTGGGCAACTGCTTCAGTACAACCCCCCCAATCCTGCCCATCGCCAGACGCACGCCAAAATTCAATCGCGCAATCAGCGTACCCGAATTTGCCCACGACTCGGCATAATCCGGAAAACCCGTGGGCGGCTCATAACCATATAGCGGCTCGCCCATGCGGTAAAACCAGCTCATCAGCGGCTGTGGATTCTTCACATCGGCTTCCAATGCACGAAGAGAACTCACCACCAGTTCTAACGGCGACTTCATCTTGCTGCGCTTCTTCGCCTCTGCCCAAAACTCACGCGACTGCGCCAGCGTAGCCATCACAGCAGCGATATCCCCATCCGTCTTGCTAAATGTCTTCGCCATCCGCTCGACCAGCGCCTCGGGAGGACTGTCGTTCACAAACCGACGCGCCAACTTCGTAGAAATAAAACGTGCAGTTGAAGGGTGTTTGGTCAGCATATCCAGAACGCGCTCGCCCTCTTCTATGCCACCCCCTGCCGGGAACTGCTCACCCAACACCACCTTGGCCTTTTTATCGTGCCAGGCATTGCGGAACAGAAATTCGCCCTGGCGAACGAGATTCTTATTGCCATTTGTGATTGCCCTATCGGTATTCTTGCGCCCATTGCCATAAGGCATCGCAGTCCACCCCGTCAACACGCGCGCAACCTCGGTAACATCCCGCTGCGTGTATCCACCATCCACACCCAGCGTGTGCAACTCCATCAACTCGCGGGCATAATTCTCATTCAAACCATACTTGCGTCTTGGAGGCGTCTTCGGCTTCGCAACAGCCTTCGGCGGAGCCTTCGCCATCTCACCACCCATCATCTCACCACCCATCATACCGCCATCCATACCGCCATCCATACCCATCTCGCCCATTGCCACTTCCTTCTTTGGCTCAGGCCTGGGTTGATTCTGCTGCTCTGGCGTAGCCATACGCGACTGGGCATTATCCAGATAGTGCAACATCGCGGGATGCTTTGCCGTCGCGCCCAAAATCACGCGGAACTTACCCAGCACATTGGGGCGAATCGCATCGCGCTCATAGGTAAGCACGCGACTGCGCGCCCCACCATCGCGCGTGGTCACATTGAAGTGATTAAACCAGAAATCCGTCAACACCTCGGCGAGTTGATTCTCGCTATACACAGCCCGCATCACCTTCTGACTCCGAAGCTCCTGATTAAAAAGCGCGCCATAGGGACGCAACCCGTGCTCCTCGCGATACGCTTTCATCTTTTCCCGCATCTCTTTGAGAGGCGTCGTCGCCGGATCCATTACCCCTTCTCTTTTCATCTGATTGCGAAGTTGACCATCTGGCATATAGATTTCGGCTATTTGTAACTGCGTCATTTTCAACGCGGGAAATGCTTCCAATCGCTTGTCCAGCTCGGCATCTGGCAAATTGCCCTTCAACTGCTGAGCCAGCCACTTCTCGGGACCCATCGCCACTCTTTCCACTTCACCGGGCCGTGCACCAAAAGCAAAACGCTCTAAGAGATACGCCGCTGCCTGCTCCTTGCTCAGCCCTTCTTTTTTATAGGGCAATTTCAACCCGGCATCCGCCGCAGATCCCGAAAGCAACGCACCACAGCACAAAATAATAAGTGAAAAACGAAATATCATTGCAACCTCCTTAAAAAAATTAAAAAACTCGAGTGCCATACTTCGACACTCGAGTTTTTTCTTGCAGCGGTGTAAACTGCACACGCGCAACACAACGTGTCAGTACAGCATCAAATGAGTGGTCGATAATGGCTTACGTCATCACCTTAAACCGCTCACCGTCCCAACCCGGGAACATCGCAATATCG
>JAPPIE010000124.1 GCA_028874765.1 Gemmatimonadota bacterium | reverse complement strand
AGCATCCGCAGATTACGCAGATGAACGCAGATGAACGGCTAAATGGTATGTAGATGCCGTGGCACAAGTGCATATTGTTATGCCTTCAGTACATACTCAATCACCAAAACTATAGAGGTTTAATATGGCGGATTTTAAGACAATGGCCGCAGATGTGGGTGTATTGTTAAAAGAAAAGGGGCAGACCGTGGCGGTGGCCGAGTCTTCGGCGGGTGGCATCATTTCTGCAGCTCTTTTGGCTGTGCCGGGGGCGTCGGCTTATTTTAAGGGCGGTGGGGTGTGTTATACGGGTGATTCAAAGCAAATATTGATGGCTGTTTCCGATGCGGCAATGGGCGAGGCGAGGGCTGCGACAAAGACGCATGCCCTGCATCTGGCACGCGCTGCGCGCGAGCGTTTGGGGGCGGACTGGGGTATTGGCGAGACGGGTGCGGCTGGTCCGACGGGAAATCGGTACGGCGATCCGCCCGGCCATACGTGTATCGGCGTTGTGGGGCCAGATGCCGAGCGAGTGATTGCGATCGCAACGGGCAGCGATAAACGGGGCGAGAATATGGAGGTGTTTGCCCGCGAAGCATTGGACCTGCTGGTCGAATGTTTGCAGCGGGATTGATCAAGGAGGGAAATATGGCAGAG
The DNA here is from genome assembly GCA_028874765.1 of Gemmatimonadota bacterium. Taxonomy (GTDB): domain Bacteria; phylum Latescibacterota; class UBA2968; order UBA2968; family UBA2968; genus VXRD01. The sequence continues at coordinate 3,928 of JAPPIE010000124.1, read as the reverse complement.
TTAGCACTGTTGGGTGGCGAGCGTGAGGTTAAAGAAAAGGATGATATTTCATGGCCGATGTACGATGTGGCCGAAAGAGATGCGCTTATTGAGGTGCTGGAGAGTCGGGCGTGGTACAATTCCTCGAAGTGCCAGGAGTTTGAAGAGACATTTGCGGCATTTCAAGATGCGAAATACGGGATCGCGTGTACGGGTGGCACGGTGGCTCTGGAGATGATTTGTCGCGGGGCGGGTATTGGTGTAGGCGATGAGGTGATTACGAGTGCCTATACATTTATCGGTACGTGTTCGGGGATTCTAAAAGCAGGTGCTACAGTTGTTTTTTGCGATATAGATCCGGATACCAATAATCTCGATGTGGCGGAGGTCGAGAGCCTTATTACAGATCGCACGAAGGGGATTATGCCGGTGCATTTTGGTGGGTTGGCGTGTGATCTCCAGCGGTTGCTGGATATTGCCGAGCGACACAATCTCGCGATTTTAGAAGATGCGGCGCATGGATGGGGATCGACTTATCGGGATCGCGGGCTGGGCAGTTGGGGGCTGGCTTCGGGGTTTTCTTTTCAGCAGAGCAAAAATATGACGGGTGGAGATGGGGGCATTGCCCTGACCAATGACGAGGCAGTTGCCGATGCGATTGGCTGTGCGGTCAATGTGGGGCGGTCGCGGTATGGTCGTACGGAGGAATCTCGACAATGGGGCGGCAATCATCGGATGACGGAATTTGTCGCTGCGGTCTTGTTGTGCCAGTTGAAGCGCATTCCCGAGCATACGGAGATCCGCGAACAAAATGGGGCGATGTTGACGCGCACGTTGTCGGAGGTTGAGGGTATTGAGCCGATTCACCGGTTGGAAGACGCGACCCGCGTCAACTGGCATGTGTATGGTGCGAGGTATTTATCCGAGGCGTTTGAGGGCATTTCTCGCGATGCATTTGTCAGGGCGATACGCGCTGAAGGGGTGCCGGTGAGTACGGGATACGAGACGCCGGTTTACAAACATCCGGTTTTTCAAGAGGATTGGAAAGCCCGCGATTACACGCCTTTTGCGTGGACAGATGCGGCGCAGGATTATCGCTCGTTGCACCTGCCAAAGGTCGAGCAGTATTGCAAGGAGCGGCTGTCGATAAGCCAGAGGGCTTTGCTGGCTTCTGAGACGCGGATGCGGGATATGTCGCGCGCATTTGTCAAGGTGCGCGAGAATGCAGATAAACTTCGAGAATGGGAGAGGAGATAATTATGTTTGAAAACGCAATTGGACTGAAACAAAAATATCGCAATGGTGAACGCGTTATTGGCGTGTCTATGGCACCGAATACACCGCCGGATCGGTTCGATCAGATTATGGATGGAGATGATTACGATTTTGTGTCTATTGACAGCCAGCATACGCCGTTGAGCGAAGAGCGCATTGCGGCGTTTTGCGATATGGCTGCCGAGCGCGATGTGTTCGTGCAGTTTCGGATTAAACACACGCGCAATGCCTATTTGATTGGCAATTATCTCGATTTGGGACCGTGTGGGATTGAGATTCCGCAGACCGAGTTGGAAGAGACGGTTGATGATGCGTTGCATTATTTTTATTATCCGCCAGCTGGAGGGCGCAGTTTTGGCGGGGGACATCGGCGAGGCGCGGAAGATAAAACTCCAGAGGAGTACGCCGATTGGTGGAATAGTTTTGGGGTTTTGTGGTTGCAAATTGAGTCGGTAGAGGCCGCAACGCGCGGGCATTTGCTCGCAAAGGCTGGTGTGGATTGTTTGTCGATGGGTCCGACGGATTTGTCTATGAGTATTAAGGCACATCCGCAGCACTGGTTGAAGTCTGTGGATGATACGATCGCGTATTTGTGCAGGTCTTTGGAAGGGACTGGCGTGGCGGTCTGTCATCGCAACCGCACGCCGGATACGCGCGAGAAATACGCCGATATGGGGGTGACGGTGTTTTTGGAGAGTGCTTGAAAGAATCAGGAGGAGGATGTTATGCCTGCTATGCCAGCGAGAGAGATTCCATTGCCCGATGCGCCGCGAGATGAGGTGAATGCAGGGGATTTTTTTGATCGGGAGTCGATGACCTGTGGGTTGGAAGATGCGGTTGCCTCTTTGCCAGAGAGCGGGGGTAGGGTGCGTGTTCCGGCGGGTACGTATCTTTTGCGGAAGACGCTGTACGTGCCCAGTCGGGTGAGTCTGGTCGGCGATGGGCCGGCGACTGTGTTGAAGATTCGGCCTTTGCAGGTGGCTTATCTGGCAAAGGACATTCGCAAAGGTGGTCGGGTGTTGACCTGTAAGACCAGGCCGCCTTTTCGCGTGGGTGAGGGGATTGGGGTTTGTGACGATAAGCACAGGGGGTGGTGGGGTACGCACGGGGAGGTTGAGCGGGTTGTGGGCAATCGCGTGTGGATGAGTGTGCCGTTTAATCGGCGGTTGTTGGCGCGTGACAATGCCCGGGTGGTGAATCTGTTTCCCTGTATATGGGCAGAGGGTGAGACGGATATTGAGATACGAGATTTGACCATTAAGGGGCCCGAAGATTACGAGGGTGATTGGTGGGATTTTACGTATTCGGCAATGCATATTGTGGGGTGTGAGCGCGTGCGGGTTCTGAATTGTTCGGTGTTTGGATGGCCCAGCGATGGGTTTGGGATTCAGCGCGGTTGCGATGCCCAGGTGGCGCATTGTCAGGCTCACGGGTGTCGCGGGCATGGATTTCATCCCGGAACGGGGTTGGCGCGAAGTGTGTGGTCACACAATATCGGGAAGGGAAATGGGGGTGATGGGTATTATTTTTGCGCGCGGGTGCATCATTCGGTGTGTAGCGATAGCGTGTTTTCCGAAAATGGACAACACGGGATTGGCGGTGTGGCAAATGGCGGGGATCACCACAATATTGTGAGTAATAATGTGTGTTCGTACAATGGGATGTGTGGGATAGATGCCAATAGAGGGGATGAGCAGGTGATTACGGGGAATTTGTTGTTGAGCAATTCCCGGGCGGAAAAGGGGACATATCCCGGTATCCGCGTGCAGGATTTGACGCATTCGATTGTGCAGGGCAATCGGTGCGCTGATGATCAGGAGAAGCCGACGCAGTTGAAGGGTATTGAGGAGAGTGGTGAGAGTGACTATAATTTGATCGGTAGCAATTTGTGTGTGGGGATGGATAAAGCTGTTGCTGTTGTGGGGAGAAATAGCCGGGCAGAGGGGAATTTGGTATGACAGGAGATGAATCATGCTGACAGAAAAGCAAGTGGCGGAGTTTCACGAGAATGGGTTTTTGAATGGGGGTCCGGTGCTGGACGACGCACAGGTCGAGGTGTTGCGCGAGGAGTTGTACCGGGTGATTGAGAGTAAAGACCGCGATGATGTGCCGCAGCCGGTTTTGTTGCGCAATTTGGGCGGTAATGATTCGGCGCCGGTCTGGCAGATTGTGAATATCTGGGAGGCGAGTGAGCCTTTTAAGAATTTGATGTATTCAGAGAAGATTGTGGAGGAGATGGCGCAGTTGACCGGGGCGACGGAGTTGCGTATTTGGCACGATCAGATTCAGTACAAGCCCGCTGAAATTGGGGGGACGACCGGTTGGCATCAGGACGCGCCGCTGTGGCCGATTATCCGACCGATGACAGAGGTGAGCGCGTGGGTGGCGTTGGATGATGTGGATGTGGAAAATGGGTGTATGAGTATGGTGCCAGGGTCGCACAAGTGGGGCAATCAGATTGCGTTTGTAAGGAAGGTACAGGATTTTGACGCTATGCCATCAGAGTTTGAAGGCCATCCCATATCGGTGGTGCGCCGGCCGGTGAAAAAGGGCGAGGTGCATTATCACCACGCTCTGACTTGGCACGGTTCACACGATAATCGCAGTAAGCGACCCCGGCGCGCGATTGCGATTCACTATATGACGCAGGATACGTATTACGATGCGAGCGGCA
>JAPPIE010000037.1:7300-36904 GCA_028874765.1 Gemmatimonadota bacterium | reverse complement strand
ATTTTTTGCTCCAGGTCGATTGAAGCGCGTCGGATGCATCTCCTTCTGCGATAAGTATGACATATGCCACGTGGTTTCTCCCTATTGTGTCCTCATGTAGAACGGCTATATCCGAATAAGATCGCTATTGTAGAGAATCCCCACTGGACAACCTATCCGGTGGGGATCTGTATTTTGTATCAGTACAAGATAATTCCGTTTGGCAATCAGACAAATGAATTTTCTGACCGGAAAGATCTTCTGTTTTTTAAAATCCGTCCGTCGAACGGCTCAAACTGTACCGGGCATTTGTGACCAGAGAGACAGCATCCTCCAGAATCATATACAGACAGGGCACCAACAAAAGAATTATAGACGTCGCAAAAACAATACCAAATCCGAGGGAGATTGCCATAGGAATGAGATAATAAGCCTGGCGGGATGTCTCCAAAATAATCGGTGTCAAACCACCGAACGTTGTCAACGTCGTCAGAATAATAGGCTTGAAGCGCCGAAGCCCAGCAGTGTGAATAGCCTCAAAAGCCGAACTATGGGCACGCCTTTTATTTGCATAATCGATCATAATCAGTGAGTCATTGACCACAACACCCGACAGGGCGATCACCCCCATCAAACTGATAAGCGACAAATCATAACCGAGCAAAATATGACCGATCACAGCGCCCACAATCCCAAACGGAATCGCCACCATCACAATCAGGGGCTGGACATAGCTGCCAAATGCAATGGCGAGTAACATATACACAATGGCCATCGCCATGGCAAACCCGCCCCATAGTGCCCGCGTTGACTCGCGCATCTCAGCCTGCGTCCCCTGAAACGTCCAGGTTAATCCCGGATACTCAGCGCGAATTTGTGGCAACACATCGGTTTTAATCGCTTCCATAACGCGCGTCATCGCGCGCTTGGGCTCCACATCCATACTCACCGTCACCACGCGCCGACCATCTCGCCGATTAATACTTGTAAACGCTTCGCCACGCTCAATGGCTACCACATCCATCAAAGGCACTTCTGTGCCATCGGGTGTACGCACAACAAAATCTTCGAGATGGCGAATATCCTTTCGCTCTGCCATCGGTAATTTCACGCGCATTTCAATTTCATTTGTACCGCGCAACTGACGCATCGCCAGTGCGCCGTAAAACGCATCGCGCAACTGACGCCCTACCTCAACCGGCGTCAATCCCAAATTTCGGCCTTCCGGACGCAACACAAAATCAAACTGTGCTTTACCTTTATTGTAATTGTCACTCACATCGTGCGTCTCTTCAAACCCTTCGGCACGCTCTAAAAATGCCCGACTGGCTTTGGCCAACACGTCAATATCCGAATGGCTCAAATCGACGCTGATATCCTGTTGCCAACCGCCCGGCCCACTCTCGGCCTCAAACGTAATCTGACTGACGCCATCAATATCCCCGATGTTATCGCGCCATAGTGAGATGATCTCTCCTGTCGTCATATCGTGTTCATCGGGCGGTTTCATCACAATTTCTACATCGATAAAACTCCCCCCGCGCACATTGGTTTTAATCCCTTCGGCCACGCGATAAAGGTTGTGCGCTTCAAACATGTGATGGGTCGATTCGGTCACATCGTGTGCAACCCGCGCAGCCTGGTCCCGCGTGGTCCCCACAGGCAATCGGATACCCGCCTCAATCTCATCGGCAGAAACTTCGGGCATCATAATCATACCCATATGATCGCTGTATCCATAACCGCCCACCACCATCAGCAAAGCGACAGCAGATGCAATCGTAACGTACCGATACCGAATGCAGACATCCAGAAACCTGCGATAGTGTTGGTCGATAAACCGACTGAAATGGCTAGCAATAGATCGTTGCCAGCGATGTGCAGTGCCATTTACCGGCGAAACAGCGCGTTTTGAAAGGTGCCCGAGATGCGCGGGCAAAATAAATAGTGCCTCCAAAAGAGACACGGCCAGCACAGTGATCACAACCGCAGGCAATGGCCACCAGAATTTTCCCGTGGTGCCGGGCATAAACAAAAGCGGCAAAAAGGCCACAATCGTAGTCAAAATGCTGAACGTAACCGGCCTGGCAATATCATGTGTCCCCGCAATGGCCGCCTGCATCGGGCTCATACCTCGTTCCCGATATTCATGTACATTTTCTCCCACAACAATCGCATCATCCACGACAATGCCGAGCACCACCAAAAATGCAAACATAGAAACCATATTGATGCTCACATCAATAGCAGGCAGAAACACCAAGCCGCCAATGAAAGAAATGGCCATCCCCATCATCACCCAAAATGCAAGCCGAAACTCGAGGAACATCGCCAGAATAAGCAAAACAATCACGACAGCCAGCATCCCGTTTTCGATCAGCAAAAACAACCGATCTTTGTAATCCTCTGCACTGTTGCTGTCGATCCGATACTTCACACCAGGCGGCAGGGTGGTCTCAAAATCTGCCATGATATTTTTAACGGCCTCGGCAATCTCAAGTGGCGATTGATTCCCAATCCGATAGATATCCACACCAACTGTAAGCTGCCGATTAAACCGTTCGTGAAATCCGCCTTCTTCAAAGCCATCCGTGATCTTTGCCAGGTCCGCCAGTGTAACCCCACCGCCTCCTTCTGAAGGGATAATCACAATACGACCATATTCATCGGCCCACTGCTTGCGCTCTTTCATGCGCAACAAAATTTCACCCGTACCCGTCTCCACAGAACCCGCGGGAATGTCTTCACTCGACGAAACAATCACGCGTGCCACATCGCGTAGTGTAAGACCGTATTCACGCAACCTGTGCTGAGGAATTTCAATATGCGTCCTGTATTCTGGCACATTGCCAAGCTCGACCTGTGTAATGGTCGGATCGCTCAGCAATCGATCCCTTAGCTGTTCGGCCAGACTTCTCAGAGTACCGATATCCACATCGCCATACAGCCCAATATCCATCACATTGCGCTGTTGTGCCCTCAGGCTGACTTCGGGTTGTTCTATATCATCGGGAAATGTCCGAATTCGATTGACTGCCTGATCAATATCCTGAAAGGCTTTCCCCCGGTTGGTGCCTGCCACCAGTTCGATGGTTACACTCCCACGCCCCTCGCGAGCCTGCGACGTCATTTCCTCAATCCCCTGCACACCGCGCACAGCTTCTTCTATCGGCTGTAAAATCCCCTGTTCTACCTCCGCAGGTGCCGCACCCGGATAGCCCACACTGACCGAGACGATATCCAGTTCATACTGTGGATAGACCTCCTTCTGAATATTAAAAGCCGTCCAGATCCCGCCCACAATGAGGATGATCATAAACAGATTGGCCGCAATAGCATTGCGCGCCATCCAGGCAATCGGACCTCGCGCTTCTTCAAATGTATCCTGTGTCTCATTCATCACCGGGTATCTCCCAGGGTTTTAGGATCTTCCGCCCCAACGCTTTTCACACGCAATTCTGCACCATCAGCGACTCGGGACAAATTGGTCGTAACCACCCGATCCTTATCTTGCAACCCATCCGATATATAAGCATAGTCGGCATCTTGAAAAACAATCTCAACAGACCGAATCCGCAACAGACCGTCTTTCATCACCCAGACCGTATTGCCAGCCCGGATATAATCGCGTGCCAGACGCACCACATTGGGAATTTCGTTGGCCTCAATATGCGTCTCGACAAATGCGCCAATCATCAACGGAGATAGATGATCAGATCCATCTTGATGAGCAAGCGGGTCAGAAACGGAAATCAGTACCTGCGCCATACGCGTCTTTTCTGCCAAAGCACCAATGAGTCTGTGAAGAGAGCCTGTGCGATAAGTTCCTTTTTTTTGGGTCACGCGATTGCGAATCTGCACCAGCGATCCCTTTTCTGCCTCGCTGTTGGGAAAAGAAAGCCACGGAATTTTGGAAAGCGGAACGGTCGTCACCACCCAGTATGTATCCAGACCAACCAGACGACCGAGATTATCGCGTGGAGAAATTAGAGAACCCACATTGGCATTGCGACTTAAAATGTGCGCGTCAAAAGGTGCTTTAATGGTTGTTCTCTGCAATTCCAGTTCAGCCTGATTCACTGCCGCCTGCGCCGCTTCTACCCGTGCCCGAGTTGCATTGAGCTGAGGTTGGCGCAGCACAAGCGCCTCAAGCTCACCCGACAGCGTCTCATTCAGAATCTGATAATCTTTCTGCGCCACATTCTGCCGTCCCATCTCAATATTCAAATCGGCAGTGGCACGACGCAGATCGCTCTTTTTTTGCAAAAGTGCATTCTGATAATCTGCCGGATCAATCTGCAACAGTACCTGACCCTTTTTGACAAACCCACCCGGCGTAAAAGTCGATGACAGCGAAAGTACCCGTCCACCGACTTGGGGACTCAAGATGATATCCTGTTCTGCTTCAACCGTCCCCGTCGCTACAATCACAGGGCGATACGTACCGCGTTGCACCTCAAACACATCGACGAGCATCGCGGTTTTCTTAGTCGCCGCAACGCGAGTCGCCGTAGGCTCCGTCATAAAAATCAGCGCAGTAATACCTGCACCCACAACCAGAATACAAAAACAAATAATCAGCCCTTTTTTGCTATCCACGTTATGCCATCCGTTTTTATAATGATTTGTTACGAGCAATTTCAAAACCACCTGCGAGCGCCCGATAAAGTGCAATGCGGAATTCCAGCAAATCGAGTTTCGCAGAGATCAACGCTCGCCGGAGCCTCTGTTCGTTTGTCAGCGCGGTAAGCACGTCGAGATAATCGCTGATGCCATTTAAATACTCCAGCCTTAATTGATCATACGTCTGCCTCACCAGAGCGACCTGCGCTTCGAGACTCGCGATGCGTTCAATCTGTTTTTGTTCTTGAACCAATGCATTTTCCACTTCGGCAAATGCCGTCAAAACCGTCTGCCCATAAGCCGACAGTTGTGCGCTTTGGTTGGCTTGATTGCGCCTGATTTCTGCCCCCCGTTCACCACCATCGATAACGGGTAGCAAAAGATTGCCTATCAGGTTGCCCACCCAATCTTTAAACAGACCACCGCGATCATCACCCGATGCCAATGCTGTCAGGCTCAAACGCGGATACCGATTGCTGATAGCAACCGCCACATCGCGATCCGCCGCCAGCAGCAGGTTATAAGCCCTTTTGACATCTGGACGCCGCTGAATCAACTCAACGGGCAAACCCGTATCCGGCAGAGGTGGCAGATCTGGCAAAGCGCGATGCGTATAGGCAATTCCATCCTGAGGGGCATAACCCGACAGAACAGCGAGTTGGTGTTCTAACACCTCGATTCTGGATTCTGTCGCGATTTTTTGTTCGCGTGTGGATTCGATCAATTGCCTTTGTCGCAAAATATCCACACTGCGAATCTGCCCACTGCCAAAACGCGCGCGAATCAGACTCAGCACTTGCTGATTGGTCTCAATCTGATGCTCAAAAAGTTCGTGCTGATTTTGTGCTTCCATCAACTGAAAATAAGTACGCGCGACCTCTGCAGAAAGCGACAATGCCGCAGTCTGATAATCCGCCTCAGTCGCCCGCATTCGATAACGCGCGGCATCCACATCCGAATGAATTCGCCCCCACAGATCTATTTCGTATTCAGACGTGATGCCCAAACGGATCTGTGCATTATTTTCAGAATCGGGACGTTGAACCTCACCGCGCCCGGATACTTCCAGCGTTGGGAACCGACCAGCCCCTTCGCGATCCACAACAGCCTGTGCACTTCGCAACCGATGCCAAGCCGTTTCCAAATTGAAATTGGACTGCAATGCGCGATCGACCAGGCTGTCCATACGCGCATCTCCAAAAGCGGTCCACCACCGTTCAGAAAGTGCCTGTGAGGCATGACTGGAAAAAGCTTTGGGAGGTTCAAAAGGAAGGGTGAGATTTGCAGACCTGGGCGAACACCCAAAAACAAACGCGAGCCAGATCAAAAGAAACAAGCGCATATATAGCATGTGTAAGATAATTTCCAAATGGCCACAAACATCCGTGTAAATACAAAATGACAGCTTGTAATGTAAACTGCCACAATATAATAACCAAATAGAATTATGGGATCAAGTAATCACTTACTTATCTGCTTTGCTGATAGAGAAGCGTCAGGTGAGGTAGTGCGAGGGTGTCCTGAATTCGTGGGATTTCTCGTATTCGCTCGAGGGCTTCGCATTCCGAACTGTCTCGGGTACGTCACCTTCCCACCAACTGGGGGGATCGGGAAAGGAAAAGACGTCGTGCCAGGCAAGGAGCAGAGTTCGGCGTTCAGCTGTCTGGTTGGGCCACGCGCCGTGGAGGATGCGCGCGTCTGCGATGATCAGGTCTCCTGCGTTTAAGGGGACGTCTATCGCATCGGGGTAGTCTGCAAACGCGGGATGCGACAGGTCGTCGATCGCCTGAATCTCCGATCCGTGAGCCCTGGGCAGGATATCGTGCAATTCGTGGCGTTTCCGATGGCTGCCGGGGATTATGCGCAGGCATCCATTCTCGCGCGTGGTGTCCGTCAGGTAGTAGGACAAGAAGATGCGTATCGGCCAGGGCGTCGCGGCCTCAGGGCTCTGCCACTTCATGAAGTCCTGATGCCAGTAGAGGGGTGGACCGTATCCGGGCTTGGACAGGATGATCACGGTGTCGTCCGATACGAGATTCTCGAGCCCAATTTGTCGGCAGGCTTCGAGTTGCGCAGGCTGATCGATGATCTCTTCGGCGATCGGATCGGGAAACCGATTCTCGGCTGTCGGCCTTCCCGCTTGCCATCGGCGTTCCGTGCTGACGAAGATATCGCTGCCCTGGTACCGGATCTTGTGGGGAACTGTCACGCGTTCAAAGATGCGGTCGGACCATGTCCTGAGCCTGTCCAGCAGGTCCGTATCCATCACACCAGGTACGATGGTGTAACCCAACTCGACCAACTCCCGCCGCTTTGCCAGCGCCTGCTCACTCGTCATGTCTCAATCCTTTCGGTTATCGGGGGTATGGTGAACGGGGAGAAGCCTTTGCTCTTCGACTCCGCACAGCAAAACCGGCTTCTTCGAGAAGGTGTATGATTCGGTTGGCAGCTTTCAGGTAGTTCTCTCGGCCGGAGACGTGGAATTTCTGAGGTTGTATTCATAAAGATTTTCTTTGATTCATTTTTGAGGTCATTAGCGTCTTCAGCGATCCCCTAATGTGCCCCGATCACCACCAGGTCACGCGGTGGTAACGGGAATTCCTGGAGCATGACGCGGTGCATCATTTCCTTCATTAGTTGCTGACGCGTCTGCTGGTATGCCGGATCATGCACGACGTTGACCAGTTCGTCGGGGTCCCTGGTGAGATCAAAGAGTTCTTCCCCGTCATCGCGCCCCGGCGTGACCGAGTAGCGGAACTCGCTGTTTCGCAGCGTCTCTTTCCAGGGGAACTTCATGATCCCTTCATGGAAGGGCGACTCGCACAGGCCGCCGAATGACTCGGAGAATGCCGACTGCCGCCAGTCCGAAACCCGCTCTCCCTTGCACAGGGGCATCAGCGAACGGCCGGCACATAGCGGATGGCCATCGCCGACTCCACGCCGCGACAGAGGCCTCGGATGATGTTCTATAAGCGTTTCGTGCATATCCAACACGGTCGGGCAGATGTCTTCGTGCTGCACGAAGAGGTCGCAAGTGCTGCCCTGCTTCAGGCCCGGTCCGGCTACAATCAGCGGGATGCGGATGACGGCGTCGTAGTGTCTGGCGGATTTTCCGCCCAGATTGTGGTCCATGAGCATCTCGCCGTGGTCCGATACAAAGATGAAGTAGCTGTTCTCCATTCTGCCAACCTGTTCCAGACGCTCCATGATGCGGCCGATCTGTTCGTCGAGGTGGATGAAGTCGGCAAAGTAGAGCTTGCGGTAGTAGCGCCAGTTGGGGATCTTGTCAGGTCCATTCCAGTGGTCCGTGCCGTAACCGATAGGGTCGGGGATGAGATCCTCGTTGACCCTCTCCAGGAATCGCGCAGGTGGATGAAACGGGGGGTGGGGCTGCACATAGCTGATGTGGGTGTATAGAGGTTGATCTGGGGGCGTTTCATTGATGAAATTCAGGGCATGTTCCGTGATCCAGTTGGTTTGCGAGATCTCTTCAGGGAAGGGTAGGGGATAGTAGCCTTCGGTGCGGGTTTTGTTCCCTCCGTCATCGCCTTTAGTCCATGCCATTTTCTTCTTTGCCCGGCGCATCCTTTCGGTCAGGTTGACTTTCCGCTCGCCATACGCATCGTAATAAGGCAACTGAGAATTCCAGTTTGCCGGGGTTGCCATGATCGCATCATAGTGTTCGGGATGCTCCTTCTCGATCCAGTCGTGCCACTCGCCAGTCCGGTTGTCTTCGGTGTTGTGGACAACGTCCCAGCCATATTCCCGGTAGTCCGGGTATGGGTAGTATTCCGAGTCAAAGGGATAGAAGTGGATCTTGCCGAACGCGCCGGTTCGCCATCCGGCCATCTGCAATGTCTTCATGAAAGTGGGGATGTCGGGATTGAGCCGGTAGCCATTGGAGAGCAGGCCGTGGCCTCGGCTGGTCAGACCCGTGGCAATGCCCGCCCGGGCCGGACAGCAGACCGGGTTGTTGGAAAATGCATTGCTGAAGGTTACACCCATGCTCTGGAGGCGTTTCAGGTTGGGCAGGTCGCAGATGCCATTCATGGCCGCTTCCAGCCACTTGGCCCCCATCTGATCGACCATGAGGAAGATGACGTTGGGTTTGTTGTTTGAGTTCATCGACAAGCCTCTTATCAGGTTACATTTTTTAGTGAATACCAAACCAGAACAGATCACGCGGAGACACAGGATAATCCTGGCGGATAATCTGTTCCATCAGGCGATCTTTCATCTCCCGGCGTAAAGCGGCATGCTCCGGATCATTGACAAGATTCTTCTGCTCGTCCGGATCCGCCTCGAGATCGAAAAGTTGCTCGCCGTGTCCATCGGGGTAAAATGTATATCGGTATCTGGATGTGCGTACGGTGCGCGCCCAGGCTCCCAGAGTCCCTGGACCGAAGCATGGAAAAGATTCAACGTACGCCTCTTCCCGCCAATCGTCCGGCACCTCTCCACGGCAAAGCTCAACCAATGACCTTCCTGAAATCGCTGGCGCACTGTCGTCCAGGTGGCCACCAAAATGGCGAAAGCGCAGGTGAGGCAGGGGCACGTCGGTCATTTCGAGAATGGTGGGGCAGAGGTCTTCCAGTTGTACGATTTCCTGGCATATGGCGTTTTTCTGCAGGCCGGGACCCACAATGATTAGTGGCACTCGAATACCGCCGTCGTAGTGGCGCTCCTGTTTTTGCCAGAAGCCGTGATCACCGAGAAATTCACCGTGATCAGACACAAAAATGATGTACGTGTTGTCAAGACGCCCGGCGTCTTGCAAAGCCTTCCTGACCCGACCCAGTTGTTCGTCCAGGTGGGTAATGTCGGCAAAGTAGCAATGACGCTCGTGGCTGAGATCCGGTATCAGGGGGGGCTGTTCATTCGAACTGGATGTAACAGCTATATCTTTCATCCAGGATGGTCGGTCGTCGCTCTCGCCGTGCAACACCCGCGCCATTTTCTGAAAATATTCGGGTGCGTCAGTATCGTTGAGCCAATCCGCCGGGACCGGAGCGGGGATTTTCTCGGGGTTGACGCGGTCCATGAATTCGCCTGGGGGACAAAACGGGCCGTGGGGTGCCACGTAGCTGATATGGACAAAGAAAGACTGCTCCGAATGGGTGTCGCGGATGAAATCCAGCGCCCTTGCAGTTATCCACGATGACTGCGATACCTCCTCGGGAAACGGCAGTGTATAGGCCTTGGGAGAGTTCTTGGGCTCTGTGGGGTGTGGATAACGCTCTTTAGCGGCGCGTATGGCCGGTCTCAGATCGACGCCATCGGGACCGTATTCGGCGTAACCCGGAACAGCGGGCCAGGCCGTTGAAAGGGCCGCTTCATAATGTTCAGGATGCGCCTCTTTGACCCAGTCGAGCCACTCGCCGGCGCGGTCATCCTCAGTGCCGTGTACGACATCGAAACCATAGGGGTGGTAGTCGTGTACGAGGCTTTCGTGATGCGGCCTGAGGTGCAACTTTCCAAAGGCACCAGTCCGCCACCCTTCCTTTTGCAGTGCTTGCATGAAGGTCGGAATCTCAGGGTTGAGCGCGTATCCGTTCATGATCAAACCATGCGCTCTCGAACAAAGCCCGGTGGCAATCGTTGCCCGGGTAGGTGAGCATACCGGATTGCTGGAGAATGTCCGGGCAAAGGACGTGCCGTTTTCACGCAGCCAGTCCAGGTTCGGCAGGGCACAGATTCCTCTGTCCCGAGCCACTTCGAGCCACCTGGCCGACAACTGATCGACCATAAAAAGGATGACGTTGGGTTTGTTTTGTGACTGCATAATGATTCCTCTATGCTGATTTTCCGGGCGGGCAGATCGTGTCTATCTTGTCCAGGATGGCTTTATTGAGTTCCCCGTCGGCAGCGGCAGCGTTCTGTTTTGCCTGCTCGGGTGTCTTCATTCCGGGAATGGGGCAGGTAACGGCAGGATTGGCGAGGGTGAACCTGAGCGCGAGGTCAACCATGTTCATGCCTTCGGGTACTAACTCGCGCAGTGCCGCGACCTTGTCGAGTTTGGCGAGGAAATCATCGCGTTGACTTCCCCCTGGATTCCAGTGATCTCGAACCATGTCTTCAAACCTTGTATCTGCGGTAAATTTATCCGCCAAAAGACCCTGAGCTATTGGGCCTCGCAATAACACCCCGATATTGTTGTCCAGGCAGTAGGGGAGGATGTCATTCTCAGGTCGCCGGTTAAGGAGCGAGTAGTTGATCTGGCACGATGCACATGCGTCTTCTGAGTTTAGCGCTTTGAGCGAATCCAGATCGTTGGTGGATATCGCGTAGTGACGGATCTTTCCCTCTTTCTTTAACAACTCAAAGGCTTCGACAAAGATCTCGGGATGTTCCGGGGTTCCGATGTGACACTGATACAGGTCGATATAATCTGTATCGAGACGGTAAAGGCTTGCGTGACAACAATTGATGATGCTGTATATCGTCTTGTACCCAAGAGGATCTCCCTGACGGCGTCCCCAGTTGCCGACCTTTGTCGCGATATAGACCTCAGATCGCTTGCTTTTCAGCGCTTTGCCTGTGTAGATTTCACTCTGACCACAACCGTAGCCATCCGCGGTATCAAACAAATTAACGCCCGCATCGAGAGCCGCGTTGATGGTGTCGAGGGCCTGCTTTTCTTCAACCGGCCCCCACTGTCCGCCGATGCCCCAGCATCCCATGGAGACAGCGCTCACATTCCACCCCGTTTTCCCAAGCGTTCTATACTGCATGGTATTCCTCCGTTTATGATTTTTCCCGACGAGGCGTCACGCGCCAGTCGGTTCGCAGTTTGGCAACGCGGTCGGCTGGCGGCTGCAGGAAGCGCTTGACCCTTTCACTGGCTTTCGCTTGCAGTTCAGGCCCGGCCAGTTCCCAGGCATTGTAGAATAGCCGGTCGCTGTTTGGTACGATGCGGATGTTCAGGGCGCGCCGGGGCTTGTGAGTCTGATTTACGCCCGCGCAATGCAGGCCCCCCGCGTTTACAATCAGTAAATCACCCGGATCGCCGGTCGCTTGGATCTTGTTGCTGTCTGAATCCGGATCGGGATCCATCATTTCGGGTTCGTCGGCTTTGAAACAATGTGTGCGCGGAATCAACCGGGTGCCGCCATTTTCCGCTGAATAGCCGTCGAGCATAAAGAAGAACCACAGGCCGTTGTGCTTGCCTGCGTCCGTGAGGCCGGGCCTGAAGTCGCGATGGAAGTGCCCCTGTCGCGCTTCCGGGTGATAGCGTACGGTGTTGGCAACGAGATCTAAAAAATGGTAGGTACCCAGAGCGCGTTCGCAGATCCCGTGAACGGTGTCGTGGTCGAGCAAATCCATGGCCGCTTTACCCCACATGAAACAGGCGCGGGCGTTCGGATTGATTGTGAAGTTGCGTTTCCCCTTTCCGTCGAGAATGCGCACTTCGGGCAACTTCATCCCTCCTCGCCACTCGGCGATATAATCATCCGCTGCACGCTGGGCGATATCCCGAAGAGGGTCGAGATACCCGGGTGCGATTTGCTCCCGCAGGATGACATAACCGTTTTCTTGCAGATCGGCTACATGTGCGTCCAATTCCTCGTCGCTCATTGGATGGACTGGTTGCATAGGTTGATCTCCTTATTGTTCGTCCACAATGTTTGTCCTTCAGTCTTTTTTTAACTCGGGAATATTGTTCGGCATAAAAGATAGCTCTCGCATACCTTCGTCGCCCAAAAACTGAATTGTAACACCACCTATGGATAGCATGTGCTGCAAATCCTCAATATTTCTCACCTTCTCATTGTCCACAGACAAAATCACAGTATCGCCTAATAACCCTACTTGAGCGGCTTCTGACTCTGCTGGAACATCAATTACCAAAACACCATCATTGTGCTCTAATTCCACAGCCCCGATCACCGCAGATTCCCGACCATAATTTACCAGACTACGCAAGGTCGCCCCCATCCAGTCATACAGATCAGCATTGACATAGGTGCCCCAAAACTCAGCGTTTTTATCAAACGCTTGCCCCAGACCAGACCAGATGCGCACGTCAGATTTGAACCTCGAATCTTGTACACCAAATTGATCCATAGGGAAATTTTCAAATCCGACCTCAGATCCAAATTCCGCCCGATAATCTCCAGATGATGGATTGTAAAAACCTGGATCACATGTTTTCGAATGCACGTCCAGACCCAACGCCCTGTGCTCTTCCGGAGGCTCATAAACCGCAAACAGATTTTCATCCACAAAATTATCTTCTCCCTGGCAACCCGCCATTCCCATTCCGCGCGGTGAATAAGCTTCTCGACGAACAAGAATATTTCGCCGTACCACATCGCCGCTATTGGGATACCAAACGTGTGGGCTGAATAAGGTAGAAATATTGTTCTCTACAGTTCGAAAAAAGCCTTCACGCAACTTGATACCACCTTGCAAGCACAAATTGCCATAAATGTGATAATGCCCAGACCCATCGTCTAAATCAATATCGTATCCATGCGCACATTGAATCCGATTGTGGCGCAAAACAATTGGATCGACACAATCCAGCTTCGCCATCGTGCGCATGCGGGCGAATTCTTCAGGTGTTGCCTCGCCCTTTAGCTTCATCCAGTACCGATCCCGTCCCCACGAATTATAAGCTCCGTGTTCTCGCGTGGCCATTGACGTATCAAAAATATCGTTCCATTCAATCACATGTCCACCCCAACATCCATCGTTCACATTGATCGCAGCACGCGGCACATCGTAAATACTATTATGGCTGACTGTAATCTCTTTGGCCTTAGAAATGAACACACCTGCAATCTGTTTCTCTACACTGCCCAACTGCGTCATCAAATTGTCGTGAATCACACACCGGGCCGGATAATTGTTGTTCTGAGGCCCTGCTTCTAAATCGACCAACTCATGTCCTTCATCCAGCATTTCAGACGGCAACTTTGCCATACTCTCATTCTCAAATGGCCTGCCATTTACCATCGGTGTTTCACCCCGCATACCTTCAGGCCACCCCCACCAATGTGCCCATCGCGACCTCACGGCAGAATTATTTCCCTCAAGTAAAACAGCACTCGCACCCGTCTTTACAAACCGACATCCGCTCACAGTGACGTCCCGACTATAATTTTGAATAAAAACCCCATTCCCACCTATGCGCTCAAACGAGCAATTTTGAACGGTGCACAATTCAGCACCTTCAAAAACAACAGCGCCTCCCCGATACACCTTCCAATCGCCACCACTTGGTATGACATCCGTTTCCATAAACGTGTAAGACGTATGGGTCAGTGTCAGCCCATCCAGAGTGATATAACAAACGGGGTTGTCCGCCGATCCTCGAAATTCAAACAAATGCCTCAGCACCACAACTTCCACTGTGGCATCGTCAAGAGTCTGTCCTTCTTCAGGCTTGAAATACAGTGTATGAGTTTCTCGATCTAAAAACCATTCTTTAGGCGCGTCCAATTCTTCAAACACGTTTTCAATAAACATCCGCCCTTCAGCCAACACATCATACGGATTGGTTCTTCGCCCACTGTTTTGCCACCCACCTTCTACCTTCCGATCCTTCTCGTACTCAAAGGTATAAACCCCATCTGGATCTTTTTCCAAAATACGAAAGTGCAATGTACCCCACCCCATTGACATCATCCCGTGTACAAAAGCACCCACCGGATTGGCATATCCTTTTAAGCGCGCCGAATCAATGGCATCTTGAGAGGTCTCTGGCGAAACCCATCGAATGCTGCTATCAAAAAACCCATCTCTCGGATCAGCATTTGGATAGCGACAGCGAACCATCTTTTCACCATTGATAAAAAGCTGATCAAAATCCAAGCCCTCAGGCACCTTAGCCTTCACCAGCCCATCTCCGGCGTCTTCCCAAATCAAGTCCACAGACTCTGCTCCACTAACAACAACCTCTTCGTCCTCATAAGCCCGATAAACAATGGGCGCATCTTTCGTTCCAGAATCTTCTGCACCAAAAATGAGCGTCTCGTTCAAATAATAAGTTCCCTGTCTCAAACACACTGTTATCGGCCCGTTTTGTTTGCATGCACGAACAACCTCTTGCGCCCGTTTTAGCGTAGCAAGAGGTTGTTCTTCGGTGCCAGAATTTCTATCATCACCTTTAGATGAAACAAAAAGCGTCTGACCCATAAAATCACTCCTTGCACACTTGGTTTTGAATAAGGGGTCATACTTATTTGGCGGAAATCAGGATTGGAAAATCGTCCCGGGCCACGGGTATGCGTTGGATCCAGCATCATCGTCGATGGGGCCTTCCGGCAGTGTGGCTTGCCAATCCAGGACCTGCTCTGACATCTGTTTGACCAGGGTCTCTTCAAATTTGGCGTGATTGACGAGTTCCATTGGGTCTGCGGGAATGTTGTAAAGTTCAACACGACTTCTGTCCGGGTTGAGAAGCAACTTCCAGTCACCTTCGCGGATTGAAAGGATCGGGCTTTTGTGAAGGCAATGGCCGTGAACCCGAAATCGCCACTCCCACATCAACGGCGTCGTGCGATCTACTGAGTTACCTCGAAAGGCGGCTGTCATATCCTCGCCCTGCAGACCAATGTTGTCGGGAATTTCTACACCAGCGATGGAACAAAAAGTAGGCAACAGATCTACGGCACATAAGGGCGTCGTGTTGTCAACTTTGCCTTTTGGTCCGCCACTGCCTGGCCACCGAAGAATGAAAGGGGTTCGCACGCCGCCTTCGTAGAGGCTTCTTTTTCGACCTCGAAAGGGACCAGAAGAACCGACGCCACTGTGTGACGCATTTCGAACGTGGATATCCTCAGGGCCGTTGTCAGCTGAGAAGATGACAATCGTGTTGTCGGAAAGGCCCAGTTGGTCCAGCCGATCCATGAGCCGTCCAATGTGGTAATCTGCGTTGGTAACGACAGAATAGTAGATGCGTAGTGCACCTTTGTGTTTGTCTTCCAGGCCTTGAGCGGTAAAATTCATATAGGGTTCCATCTGCTCCTCTGTAGGATCCAGAGTGGCGTGGGTGTCGAGCAACCACGCTTGGACAAAGAAAGGCTCATCCCGATGTCTTTCGATGAAGGATACGGTTTCATCTATAATTACCTCTGTAGATTGAGATCTGCCTTCGGGAATCTCAATGGCGGGTCCGACTGCATTGAATGTTTTGGATTCGTCAATCCCATAAGCCGTGGTATCGGGTGCTTCTTCGCCCCTTCCCAGGTGCCACTTGCCAAAGTGGCCAACAGCATAGCCACTTTGTTGCAGGAGACCCGTGATGGTCGTTGCATCGGGATCCAACCAGTCAGGCATGCCGCGTTGGGCGTTCTGCTCGTGACCGGCAAAATGGCCATGTATGCCCCAGTGGGCAGGAAATCGACCCGTCATGACCGCTGCCCGGCTGGGTGAGCACACACCCGAGCAAACATAGAATTGTGAGAAGAGAATGCCCTGCGAAGCGAGCCGATCCAAATTTGGCGTTTTTACAAACTGGTGGCCGTAGCAACTCAAGTCACCCCACCCCCAATCGTCGGCGAAGACAAATACGATATTGGGTCTTTTCGATTCAGCCATTGCGGTTCTCCTTTGTTGGATGGACTGGTTGCATAGGATGATCTCTTTAATATCGATTCACGAATTCAGTGCATCGCAGATGACGGCAGGTGGCGCAACTGTTACCGTTTCGCTCAAGGCAAACGGTGCACCTACTGGCGCGGCCACCCAGGACTGATCCGGTTGGACATCGTCCAGCGCCGACCAGAAGCCGCGCTCGAGGCGGGGCGAGGACGATGCTTTGATCTCCACCGCGACGAGCTTATTTCTCCGTCGGATCAGCAGATCGATCTCAGCGCCAGCCGAGGTCCGGTAGAAGCTCAGTTCGGCGTCGGGCACCGCCGCGGCGATTTGCTCGATGACGTATCCTTCCCAGGAGTTGCCGCGAACCGGATGGCCATCCAGGTCGTCGAAAGAATCCAAACGCAGCAACCGGTGAAGGATGCCGGTATCTCTGAGATAAACACGGGGGCTCTTCACCAGGCGCTTCTTGACGTTGGCCGCGCAGGGCGAAAGCCGCCTTACCATGTAGGCCTGCTCAAGGATGCGGAGGTAATGTCCAACCGTCTTGCCCGTTACGCCCAGGGAAGAAGCCACTTTGGCGTGGTTCCACAGATCCCCGTGCAGGTGAGCGCACATCTCCCAGAATTGCCGCAGCGTTATCGCGGGTATGCGGATACCCAGTTGAGGAATGTCGCGTTCGAGAAACGTCTGGATGAAACTGTCCAGCCACGCCCGGCTCATTTCGTCTGATGGGGCCAGGTAGCTTCGCGGGAATCCGCCTCGTAGCCAGAGCCTTGACTGATTCTCCGCCCCGATCTCTTCTTCGATAAAGGGTGCCAGTTCGATGAAACCGATACGACCGGCGAGCGTCTCAGACGACTGCTGGAGCAGAGCTGGAGAAGCCGACCCCAGCACCATGAACTGTCCCGGAGAACCGGTCTCATCGCAAAGCCCGCGAAGTACGCGGAACAATTCGGGGACGCGCTGGATCTCGTCGAGGCAGACGATGTGATCCCGATGGCGGCGGAGGTAATCTTCAGGCTCGGCCAGACGTGCGACGTCGGAGGGGAGCTCAAGGTCGAGATAGTGTGACGCTGGCTGTTCAGCAAGCCACGTCTTGGCCAGGGTGGTCTTTCCACACTGGCGAGGCCCCAGAATTGCCGTGACAGGGAAGTACCTCGCGTATTCAGAGACCTTTGTCTGAATTTTTCTGTTGATGTTCATTCTTGTAATATGGGAGTCTATCTCCCGATTTGCAAGGATAAAACAAAGTAGGCGGTAAGCCTTTACGCCCCTACGGTGCAGTTTTCAAACCTGGTGGCTTCGCTGGCAAAGCGATCCAGATGAGGTGTCGCTCCGACGGGATTGCCATAGCATCCTAATGCGCGAGCGGCAAGATGCTCAATGGTGATCACCACAATGTTTTTCATCTCTTATCCAGTCTCTGTGGATGTGTAAAAGGGCTGATCACGATATTCGGGTAGGAACCGCTGTTGTTATCACCCATCATCACGATCCTTTCGCCCGTTGAAACCAGTCAATGAGTTGGCTTTTAAGATCGTTATAAATCTCAGGATATTGACTGGCCAAATCATTGGCTTCGCCAATATCCTGATCGAGCTTGTACAATTCAAATTGCAATTCTTCAATAGCCGGAATAGCCTCGGCAAATTGCCCGCGATGATTAGGGCCTGTACCAACCAGTTTCCAATCGTCTTTTACCGCTCCCATTTTCCCAAACAAATCCCAAAACACATACCGCCCTGGCAAATCTTCTTGCCCATGTGATCTCAAATGCGCAAGCAAACTCACTCCATGAACTGGATGCTGTCCATTCATTTTGGGAATCTCAATGCCAGCCGCATCCAGCACAGTGGCAAACAAATCAAAATGCACAGCACCTGCATCAGATACCATCCCTTTGGGAATAACACCCGGCCACTGCATCACCGCAGGCACGCGGATTCCACCTTCATATGTCATTCCTTTTTGCCCGCGTAAAGGGCCATTATTGCCCGGAAATTTATCAATCATTGCACCATTATCGCTCAAGTAGATGACAAGTGTGTTATCTACGATAGCCAACTCATGCAATGTCGCCATGATTTTACCCACACCATCATCCATATGATCCAGCACCGCAAAATAGTCGCGCTTGGGGAACTCAATACCGCGATCTTCATACTTTTTTAACCACTCGGCTTTGCCCGATGTTTTGGGTGCCTGTTCTCGCCACAAGGGACCATGCACAGCATTGTAAGGCACATAACAAAAAAACGGCTTATCACGATGTTTCCGAATAAAGTCAATCGCATAACCAGTAAACACATCCGTCAAATGATCTTCATGCACCAGGGGCTGGTCATTGTGCAAAAGGCGACTACCATCAAAAGGCCAATAGGGGTGTGCACCACCCAAAAATCCGACAAATTCTTCAAAACCGCGTTCATTGGGCACATTGGGTGCATCATATCCCAAATGCCACTTGCCAAACATGCCAGTTTTATATCCTGCTTCCTTCAAAAACTCGGGCAAAAGTTTTACATCATCATGAATGCGCCTTGGCAACGTATCTGTTTTCTGCCCCGGCAGTGATGGGCCACGCCACATGCCGCATTCCAAAGAATACTGCCCAGAAAAAAGAGATGCACGCGTTGGCGCACAAAGTGGATTGACCCTCAACTGTGTAAAACGCACCCCATTTTTTGCAATCGCATCCATCGTTGGTGTATCGACCTCTGTATCCCAATAACAACCCGCATCTCCATACCCCTGATCGTCTGTAACAATGATGAGAAAATTTGGTTTTGTGGCCATAATGATCATTCCTTGAGTGCGGCAGCATCCTCAGCGATCCACTCTTCCCATCTTTCTTCGTCGGGTTGCATAAATCCACTGTTGGCTCGCCGAAATACATTTGCATCTTCGCCCAGGAGGCGCAGTAGTCGACGATTGCCAGTCTCTCGTGCTCGCGCTTTGACTGCTTGAGAAATTGGGCCTGAATAATTGGCTCTGTGTTTAAGCCAGGAGTGATTCATCGTTAAAAAGAAAAGGTATCGGTATTCCTTTGAGTAATTGGCCGTTCCCGAGTGTACTATCGCATTGTGAAATACGGCGATATCTCCAGATTTGGGATAAAGGATGACTTCGTCAGGATGGGGTTGCTTTCTTTCTTCTTGTGTTAAAGATATTGCCTTCATGTGAGAACCTGGAATAATACGCAGGGGGCCAATTTCATCATCGAGATCCTGCAAATAGCTCAGAGCATTGAAGAGTAAGGGCCTTTGGTAGATGCCTTCTTGAGGAAACTCGGCGAACATGTCCCGGTGAAAACCCAGTACCGGGTTTGTGTTTGGGTCCTGTGGTGCCGTGCGCCGATATGTGATGGATTCGAGCTGGACATGCGGGCCCACGATCATTTCACAAAAGTCCAATAGGCGATCATTTTGTAAGGCCGAAAGAATGAGATCGGGTTTGTGTTCGAGCACATCGACAAAGACCTGGGGTCGGCTGCCATCGGGATTGGGGAGGCGATCACCGATTTCTTCAAATGAATTTCGCATGGCTTTGACCCAGACATCGTCCAGCATCTTTGGGAAAAGTGTAAATCCAACTGTTTTGAATTCTTTTAGGTGTTCTTCGAGGGATTTGGAATCTTTTTGCATTTCAGCCTCCTGGTGTTTCAGTTTTCTTCATTTTTGGCAGAATTCAGGCTTGGAAAATCGTCCCGGGCCACGGATAAGCGTTGGATCCAGCCTCATCATCGATGGGGCCTTCCGGCAGTGTGGCTTGCCAATCCATGACCTGCTCTGACATCTGCTTGACCAGGGTCTCTTCAAATTTGGCGTGATTGACGAGTTCCATAATGTTTTTCATCTCTTAGCTCCTATCGACTTCCTCAGACCAGGCTCTGTACAATTCCTGCAGGCGTTCCACGACTTCGGGATGCTGATCAATCAGATCTTGACTCTCGGAGGGATCTTCCTTCAGGTTAAATAGGCAGGTATTCTGGAGAAGCTCTGTGCGTTCAACGATCCCATCGCAGGGCTCTCGACCTCTCCTGCCACCTTTATGCAACAGCTTCCAGTCACCAGAGCGCACGGCATAACTGTCGCCCCAGCGCCAGAAGAGGTCTCGCTGGTCTGCGATTTTTGTGACATCTTTTGGGATGGCTTGACCATCCAAACCTTCTGGCAGTTCGATCCCTGCCGCCTGTAAACAGGTTGGAAGAATATCGAGCGTTGAGATCGTCCTGTCACAGATCGTTCCAGATGCCGACTCATTTGGACGGGCGAGGATAAATGGCACGCGAATCCCGCCCTCCCAGAGCGTAAACTTGCTCCCGGCAAGCGGCAGGTTGCAGGCACCGGTGTTCGGTGCGCCTCCGTTGTCTGAAAACATGATCACGATGGTGTTGTCGGCAAGCGATAGCTGATCCAACGTGTCCAGGAGGCGACCGATATTGTCGTCGAGGCAGTTGAGGTTCGCCAGATAGTATCTGCGAAACTCGTCGGCATTGATCTCGCCGAGGGTGACATACCTTTTGAACCAGTCTTCATAACTGCCCATGGTCTCCGGGTCGTAGTTTGGAATCTCCCTTACGCCGTGCTTGTCGAGGTATCGCCTGGGTACCTGATGAATCAGGTGATGCACGGAGTTGTAGGAGAGCGTTACAAAGAAAGGTTCTTCCTGATGGCTCTCGAGAAAATCGATTGTCGCATCGGTGAAGATCTCCGTCAGATAACCTTCTCCAAATTCTTTGTAACCCCGGTTGTGCATGAGTGGGCCGACAACCGCGCTGTGCCCTTTTGGATCGGGCGTGCGATCTTCGATATCTCTGGTGAGGAGGAAATAGTCGTGGCCGTGTGCCGAGAAGCCGAGAAACTCGTCATAGCCGTGGTTCAGAGGGTATTCGCGAGCTTCGTGATCGTGAAAGCCCAGGCCGTAATCGTTCTTGCCGAAACGCGCTGTGGTATAGCCGTTAGCCTTCATGATTTCGGCGATGTTCTTTTCTGTTTCAGGATGTCCGCATAAAAAGGAGGATTTCGGATCCCAGCGCACCTGGTGCCTCCCCGTATTCCACCCGGCACGCGAAGGGCTGCATACGGGAGCTGTCACATAGGCCTGTGAAAAGAGAACGCCGCGCTCAGCGAGCCGATCCATATTCGGCGTCTGCACATCTGGCGCATGATGACTGAATGCAGTCAGATCTCCGTAGCCCTGATCGTCTGTAACAATGATGAGAAAATTTGGTTTTGTGCCCATAATGATCTCCTCGGTCTTCCAGGTGTATTCTTCATTCCAATTCCTTGTCTTGTCGTCCTGTCAATACCCAGTTTATCGTGGCCATGGTGATGAGTTGCACCTGACCTTTGCCATCCACAATGTGGAAGAACTCACGCAAACCCGCCGAGAAGCTGCTCTCTGGTCATTATCTTGACTGGCGGCAGGTTATCGACCATTCCCGCGTCCGTGCGTCGAAGCTCATCAATGGTCCCTTGCCGAAGTTGGGCGAGCAACTCGTGGTAATCGGATTCCAAAGCGAGGTTTTCCAGTTCCTCGGGGTCATTCTCGAGATCGTACATCTCTTCGATCTCCTCGGGGACGAGCCAGCGGATATATTTGTACTTTCCCGTGCACAGAGATACCCACCAGGGGATAGGAGGATTGCCTATTGGCTCACCGCAGCCGACATCGGTGTCTTCTCCAAAACAATGACCCGTACACTCCATCAGCAGCGGGCGATCCCATTCGGCGTTGGGGTCGGAGAGCAATGGTGTCAGGTCCTCCCCGTGCATCTTCCAGGGTTGTTCCATGCCGATCAACGAGAGAAAGGTCGGCGGGATATCCTGGCCGCCGATTGGCACATCGCATACTGTGCCTGCGGGAATCTGTCCCGGCAGCCGCATGATCATCGGCGCTTTGATATTGGCATCATAGGGCGCCACCTTGAGTCGAAAGCCGTGCTGTCCCCAGGCAAATCCCTGGTCCGACGTAAAGACGACCAGGGTATCATCCAATTGCCCCATCTCCTCTATGGCGCCGATCACCCTACCGACCCCTTCATCCAGGGCGCGCACGCCCCGGTTGTATTGTTGTTCCCAATCGGTGAGGGTCCGTCCATCCCGGATGCCTACAGGTTGGCCCTGATCTCCTTCGCGCCAAACACCATAGTCCCGCATATGTGTCGCCTTGGTCGGGCGCGGTGGATAGATGTCTTCTGGCGTGGGGACCTGGGAAACATCTGGATAATCCTGGAGATGGCGGTCAGCCACTTCCCAGGGTCCGTGTACTGCATCATAGCACAGCCAGAGATGCCAGGGCTTATCTGGTTCTTCTGCCCGTCCGCGGAGAAATTCAAGTGCATACTCCGTGTAGTTATCGGTAGAATAGCCGCCAACCGGTTCCGGCGGCCCCCCGTTGATACTCATGCTCTGATTGACATAATAGGGCCCGTATTTCTCGGGTTGGCTGTGGTCCCAGATGGCAGAAAAATCCCAGTACCGACCGTGACCGTGATCGGGACCTGTGTGCCATTTGCCGACGATGCCTGTGTACCAACCGTTCTCACGGAGATTCTCGAGCCAGTACGGACACTGGTCTGGATCGCGGACATAGTTTGGGTAGCTCGTGGGCAGGTGCATGCTCATCACGCCATGCGGCAATTTTCCGGTCAGGTACGTGGCGCGCGAAGGCGCACACCAGGCACTGGTATAGCAGTTGGAAAAACGCATCCCCTCATGGGCGAGGCGGTCGATGTTTGGCGTACTGATCCACGAATGCGCCTCGGGATAGCAACTCACAGACCGAAAGCTCTGGTCGTCGGTAAAGATGTATAAAATGTTGCGCGGACGGTTCGATTGATCATCGTTCATTTTGGTTCTCCGTAATCTATATGGTCAGGTAACCAGACCATGGTTCGCTTCTATTTTCTCTTGATTGCAATATGAAAATCCTATGCCAAATTGGGTCGCAAATCCATCAGCTCAGCGTTTTACCTGGGTATAGGGGCTTGAAATATACTGCTTGTAGCCGTTAACCTCTCGTCCATGATTGCTGAAGAAATCGATCTGGGAAAACCCATCCTTTAACGGTATGGTTACAGTCCAGGCACCCGTCTTTGCATCACGTTCCATATCCATCCATTGGTCTTCGGGGATTTGCACGTGCAAGAATGGGGCGGAACCTGCCGGAGCGCGATCATAGATCCACCATATGCGTCCGTTTATCGGCTGAGGTCCTTCATTAAAACTCACGCTGACACTTAGTTTGTCCTTGGAGATTTTATAATTTGACTTCGGAGGCTGTAGCAAAGGCTCGCCACCAAAGAAGTGATGCCAGAGGAAGGCATCTTTATTCTGTTCGTCCTTTGCCGCAGCGACATGCGGCGTTTGCGAGTGCCCACCGTTAGGTTCGTAATAGACAGGCAACTGGGGATGGTTTTGCGCTCCCCAGAGAATATCGTAGGCGACATAGTCATGCGTTCCCGGCTGAAAAAGAATATCAACGCCGCGCTCCATCAGACGATCCCAATTCTCCGTAACGCTCACCCCGGGCCGTAAGCGATCCGCAAAGCTTTGCATATCGTCCAGGGATTTCCCCATTTTCAGCGCCATCTTACCCATACTGCGCTCAGATCCCACCATAACGCCTTGATACCATTTGGCGCGTTTTGGATCCAGGTCGATATCGCCGGCCTTTACAGCCTCAAAGAATGCTTTGTTTGCCTCTTCAGCTTTCGCCGTTGCTTCCCTGTCGGCTCTTCGAGTCGGCGAAAAGTAAGCAAACGCATGGTTGGAGCATGTCGCGGTAAAACGCTCGTCATGTATCAAGGCGACCGCAGGCGACATGCCGTTCTTGGAGCTGCCCGAACCGGCCACTTTGCCTTTTTCGAAGTAGTCGGTTTCCGCATACGCCGCGGTGGTTGCCCGCATTAAGGTCATCGACCAAATCCAGAGAGTCGTGTATCGAGGATTCAGGTCTTTCATGAACCTGCGCATCATTTTTTGCTCCAAACCCTGTTTCCCCGGAATCTGCCTAAACGCCTTGACGTGCGTCTTAACGATGCCAACGCCACCTGCCAGCAGTTTTGCTTGAAAGGCGGTTGGGCGCGAGTCCTTCATCAGCGTCTCATATGGATTTGCTCCGGTAACACTAAAGCCCTTCGCCTTGCCTTCGAGCGGCACAATCATGCGCACTGGAATCCGATAATCTTGTCCAGGCCACCATTCGGCGACGTTGATTTCGATGAGCTTTTGTCGCGTCGTGCCTGTCACCTCATCTACATGCCAGTCCTTCAACGTCTTTATATCCAGCGTGCTTTCGTCAAGAATCTCTTCACTATTGAACATGTCGCAATTCATACCAGAATCCTTCTCAGAATCGGCAGCAAACGCTACGGAAATCGCAAAAGTCGCGAGAATAACCAGCGATGCCATTATTCTAATTCTATCCATTGCCTTCTCCTTTCGTTTTGGCACTGTGGTCATTCCCCCGTAAATGAGTGCCGACAGGCCCAGGTTTGTTAGCCGCATCTATCTTGTTAAACCAAAGAAGCTGCAACCGTGCGAACAGCCTCGCTCCAATCATCCCAAAGCCCCGGACCTTCCGGGCGAGGCTCTAGCGGGGGAACTTCTGGCCCAAGTTCAAGTTCGTGGATTTTTCTCACGTTGGGCGGTGGCGATGGTCGTGGCCCTTTGACATAACGGCCGTTATATACTCTGTCATATACAGATTTTTTGTAAGCATCATAAAGAATCATCTGTCGAATCTGCGGAGGATTGCTGTAGTTCCGCGTTGCCGAGTGGAACATTCGCCCGTGCCACAAAACCACATCGCCCTCGTCACCAAAAAATTCAAAGGGTTCAATGTCGGCGAGTGCGTCCTTGAGTCCTGCAGGCTGCGGCAAAACAAATGCCGCAGCGCCGCTTTCCGGATGGGGCGCATGTAGAATTGAATAGCGGGCAAGATCTACAGAGTCCGGCTCTGCTTCGTAGAGCAAACGGTGACTGCCGGGAAAAAGGGCGATGCCACCTCCACCTTGGGGAACCTGGTCAACGTATGCGCTTGCCACCAGATGCATCGGCTCGGGATCAATGTGTGCACCGGCACGGACGGCATCCGCCAGAGCAGGTGAGTCTCTCTTGCGCTCTCTCGGCAGCACGCAGTACATACCGCGCAATTCCTTGCCACCCCAGACCGGCCAACCACGCAGTCGGCTTCCACGCGGATCTGGATCGGCCGCGGAGGAAGTTACCTCTGGTGTCACAACTTCACCTTCGCCGAGAAGTTGCTCAAACCACGGGAATACACGGCGTGGGAGCAAGTTGATTAAGTCCTCATCGCCAGAGAGTTCACGCAGTCGCCAGCCGTGGGCACTGGTGCGATCATTCATGCCATCAGGGGTGCTTTGACGTTCTTCCTCAGGGACACCGTTTAACCAGGTATTAGGATCATCCCGGCGCAAATGACTTGAGGTATTCCCTGCCCACAACCTATCTCGTGCAGCAGCACAAAGTTTGGGGTCGAGGATCTTTCGTTTTACGAGGAATCCATTCGTGATAAACTGTTGGATCTCCTCTGTGCTAAGGGGTGTCAATGCTGTATTCATGGAAATAACCCTTCTTTCTGCGATTCGTTTTCGCTGACAGTACTTTTTAATTTTCGTTTACACTTGCTTCCTGCGAAATGCGTGGGGATTGACGATTTCATATCCCCATCGATCCAGCAATTCATGCCCGTTCTCAAACGCGTCGTTCTGTTCCTTCAGCAGATCTGAAAGCAAACCTTCCAGATGCGTTTGAACAGATTCTGCCTTAGGCCGACCACAAAGGTTCTCCAACTGATAAGGATCTGCCTCATTGTCATACAGCAACCAGGGCCCCTCCAGGTCGCGCACATAAGTATAACGGCTCGTGCGAACGCCTCGATATTCTCTGCCACCATGTTCATAAGAATAATTGGCAAACGGAACGTAGCATCCAAAAAGTGAAGCCTCCAAAGGCGCATCGGCTTCACCGAGCATGTGTTTGGCAAAACTCACCCCTTCGACGCCTTCCGGTACAGGCGCGCCTACCAGATCCAGCAAGGTTGGCATCATATCTGGTATGCCAAAAGGGGTGTCGATTTGGCGACTCGTACCATCTGGCAAACGCAACAGAAAAGGCACAAGAATGGATTCATCCCAGGGCCGTATTTTCCGATTGTGACCTTGTGAACCATTCATTTCACCGTGGTCAGACGTAAACACAAGAATCGTATCCTCTGTCATCCCGAGGCGTTCAAGCGCTTCTTCAACACGGCCCACGCAGTGATCAAGTGCTGTAATGTGCGCATAATAACCCCACATGTCATTCCGGGCAGTCGCCCCACACTCAGCAGGCACATTGTCTCTTAATACGATTTCATCTTCATTGTAGAGCGCTCTGTATTCTTCCGGCACTTTGTGGAAAGGGTTATGAGGCGGGCCGTAGGATACAAAAAGGAAAAACGGATCTTCCTTCTCCTCTCTGCCTTCCAGATATTCAATCGCACAATCTGTCTGTGCAAACGCATCGTATCCTTCCCACTTTTTCATAATGCCCGAGTCATCATAATAGGGCGAATCGTAATAATTGTGCGAGCATTCGTGCGCGCGCCAAAAGTCAAAGCCCAACCGTCGCTCAGGTGGAATGAAATTCTGCTCGTGGGTATCCCCGTCCAAATGCCACTTGCCAATGTATGCGGTGTCATAACCGTGTGACTTTAGAACCTCAGCGAATGTGGTCGTATCGGGCTCAAGCCGAATCTGGTTTAAAAAGATCCCATGCGTCAGTGGATATTGCCCGGTCAAAAGACAGGCACGAGCCGGACAACAAACCGGGCACGTTGACACAGTCGTATCCAACCGAATACTCTTTTGAGCCAGGGCATCGAGATTGGGTGTCTTAACATTTGGATCTCCCGCATACCCGGTCGCCTGTGCGCGCCACTGATCGGTCAAAATGAATACAATATTGGGCTTCTCTTTGTTGGCCACAAAAATCTCCTCAGAGGAAATATTACTGATCGCTTTCGGCATAATAGATAAAGTTAGCAGTTTAAACAACTGGTCTGATCTCTGGCGCACCGTTCTCTTCGCATACATCTCCAGAAAATCAGTATTGATAAAAATACAGAGGGGATTCTAAACACTCGGCAAAGGCACAGTGTCTCCTGTTTCATGTTGCCACAATCGAATCATCGCCGCTATATCGCGAATGCGATCGCGATGTTCAGGAACATCAAACAGATTATTTTCTTCATAAGGATCTGTATTAAGGTCGAACAACTCACACTGATCACCAGCACACAAATTCAACTTCCAGCGATCACCTGTCACCACAGATCGCCAGGGCAATGTCGCCATCAAGTTAATGCTTGGATTCCCTAAATTGCGATCGCCAATCCCATTCCACTCCATAAATGCAACGTGATCCTTCAAATCGCGCTCACCGGTGAGTGCATCAGCCAAACTCTCCCCTTCACACTGATCTGAAATTTCAACGCCCGCCAGATCCAAAAGCGTCGGCACCAAATCCGCATGCCCAAACACACCATCGATTCGTTTCTGTTCCTTATTCAACCACGGCACACTGAGCAAAAACGGCACTCGCGCAGACTCTTCGTAAAACGTCCGCTTTTCCATCATGGCATGATCGCCCACCATTTCCCCATGATCACTCGTGTAAGCAATAATCGTATTCTCCAGTTGCCCTGTCTCTTCCAATGCCTGAATGATCCGCCCCACAGCATCATCCACAATCTTCATATTTCCGAAGTATTGCGATCTCACTTTCCGCCATCCCAATTCCGTACTTAAATCTTCACCTGCCTCCTTCTTCGTTGCATAATGCTCTGCTCGCACCCGATTAAACCGCGAATGCCCTTCAGGATGTTTCAAAAACGTCGGGCCAACCGGCAATTCCTCAGGATCGTACAAACCGTCATACGGTCCTGTATATGGAGGGTGCGGTTCAAACGTACTGCACACCAGCAACCAGGGCTGATCGACATTTTCTCGAATAAACCGATCCGCTTCCTGCGCGACAAACGCCCCGACCTGTTGTTCCGCTGGCAAACGCGCGCGATCACCTGCAGAAAATTGTTTCAAGTCCGGTGCCAAATGCGAGGGTGGTTCAACGCCCTGCGCCACCAACCACTCATAGTGGGAACTCATCGGCGCATCTTGAATCGTATTCAAATGCCGCAAATTATCCTGAATACTGATCCACTCATCAAACCCATGTTGGCGAACGGTATCGTTGCCCAAATGCCATTTGCCCATATATGCCTTGCGATATGTATCTGGCATCATTTCCGCAATCGACTTTGTATCTTCCCGTAGATGAATTCCATTCGCCACACATCCGTGCGAATGAGGATACAGCCCAGACATCAACGTACCCCGCGATGGCGTACACACAGCTTGACCAACATACGTATTCTCAAAAACAAAAGATCGCTCCGAAAGCGCATTCAAATGCGGCGATTGAATCCAATCATTGCCGTAACACGACATGGTATCTGTGCGTTGCTGATCTGTGAACACAAAAAGAATATTCGGTTGATTCATATTTACCCCTCAAATTTGTCGTTCGCGGTATTCCCGATTCCTACGCAGAGGACAGTTCAATTCTCTTCATCACCCGCTCCAATACCCACTCCCTGACGATGCCATCCCGCTGCCCACCGAGACCGCTTGTGTAATTGTTCTTTTCGAGTTGTGCGTTGTGTTCCGGCCCGAACATCTCCTGTTTGTTTATGGCCTGCTTTAGGACGGGAATAAGCGGTGCCATAGGTTGCAGTTCTTCGCGGCTGCGGTATGACAGATAGGCACCTGCCCGTAGCCGCGCCCAGAGGATATCGCTCAACAGCGCCCGCTCAAAAGCGGGCAGGGCAAGGACGCCTTCACCTGCCCGCACCAGATAGTCCCCAGCGGCCAGGCTGACGCTGATTGAGGGATCGTCCAGTAGGGGGGATAGGTGCTCGATCATTGCGCGTTCTACACCGAGTGAGCAAAGGCCGGTAACAGCCCAGAAACGCACGGCGCTGTCGGGATCGCCAAGTCGTTTTGCGAGTTCTTCCTTTGCTTCTTCGCCCATGCGCGCCAGGTCTGCTGTTTCCAGAATACGCTCGTAATTGTCACAATGCGCCCCGACTGCGTGGCTGATGCCGTTGAACTGCTCGGCTCGCGCGGCAATCTCCGGTTCATCGATCAGCCCCAGGTCGCGGGTCTCGATCATCCAGTCGAACAATTTTTGCCGCAGATCATCTACGATATCGCTGAAAGCAGGATCATCCGCGAGGTTATGTATCTCTTCGGGATCGTTCTCGGTGTCATACAATTCTTCGGCGGGTTTGTGATCCTGCCAGATCTGAAACTGCCGGTAATGCTCAGGTAGCCCGTCCTGTTTGATCATGACCGGCGGGCCGAGCATCAGAAATACGCCGTCGGGG
>JAPPIE010000037.1:3301-7200 GCA_028874765.1 Gemmatimonadota bacterium | reverse complement strand
CCCGTCCTGTTTGATCATGACCGGCGGGCCGAGCATCAGAAATACGCCGTCGGGGTCGTGGACCTTCTGTTTGCCCGGTAGGCAAGAGGTCTCCCAGAAGGCGCGTTCCGGCGTTCCTTCCTTCGGGACCTTCGCGAAGAACCCGCCGTCTGGATAAAACGAAGCATAAGGTTGGTGGGGGAGGAAGTTGCGGATATAACGGTATTTTTCGGTGCGGATTGTGCGGATCACTTCCGGGTTGTTGTCCAGCCGATCCCTGGCACTGCAGACGAAATCTCTCGGTTCATCTCTGTTGGGGCCGCACAGGTTGCGGCTCTGGATGTGTTCGGCGATAGGGACACCTGATAGCTGCAGGGTCGTCGCGCAGAGGTCCAGGTGCAGGACGGGTTCATCAACCGCACTGCCGGGTTCTGCCGGGGATAGGTGCTGATATTTTTTCGGGAATCGCATGATCAGCGGAATACTCAATCCGTCGTCGTAGGCGTGGATCTTGCCCCGGGGATACCCTGCGCCGTGGTCTCCCCAATAGACCACAATGGTGTCTTCACTGCGCCCCTGTGCTTCAAGCTCGTCCAGGATCTCCCCGACCTGCTTATCGACGTTGGTAAGGGCGTCGTAGAAGAGCGCCATCCGTTCCCTGAACAAGGGGGTGTCGGGAACAAAGCTCGGAACCGGCACATCATTCGGGTCGTGCAACTCGTCGTCGCTCAAGAGCGAGGAACGCGCTTTCCGCGCATCCTCGGGCGTCAGTTTGAATACACTGGCGTGGGAACTGCCCAGTCTGTAATACATGAAGAACGGCTTGTCTTCAGGGCGATTCTCCCAGAAATCTTCAGCGTTGTAATACTGTTCACGCTCCTCTTTGGAGACGTATAGGTTGATGTCATTGTCCGGCTGCGTGCAGGCATAACCGGCGTCCGTCAGCATTGTGTTTAACAACTCAACGCCTGCGGGGCGGATGATCGCGCTGCGGTGATGATGCGTGCCCAGTGTCGTGGGATGCATGCCGGTATAGATGCCGGTGCGCGATGGTGAGCAGATTGGGCCGGCGGTGAACGCGTTGGTGTAGCGCACCCCTTCTGCCGCCAATCGGTCAATATTGGGCGTATCCGCATATTGATCTCCGTAGCAACCGTAGTTCCAGGCACTGGAGTCGTGGTTACTGATCCAGAGAAAATTGGGTCTGTCTTGTTTTGTCATCTATCTGGTTCTCCAAATGCATCAGACGGTAAAAATGCGAACTGTCAATCGCGTTGTAACCTCTCACCATTTCTAATCTATAATCAGAAATCCTTTCGCTTTACACAGTTCACTGTCTTTCCACCCGTAAAAGAGGAGCATGCCATCTCTTACATTTCCTTTTGGATCTTTAACCGGTTGAATATTGTTGAATTTCCAACCGGCATACTCCGGGGCACGTGGCGTCAAATCTCTCACTCTTTGCCAGGTGAATCCACTATCTGTGGAGATCCACTCTTCAATATCTCCTCCACCTCTGGAGTCCATGTTGCCACGTTTTCCTTTTATAAATTTGTGATCACCTACTATCAGATAAGCATGCAGCGTGCCGCTTTCATCCAGTCTGAGATAGCAACTGTTCCAATCATCAGTGGCAGGGGTGATAACCGTCTGTATCCATTCGTGATTGATATACCTCACATAATAGTAATTGCACCTGTCGGACACGTCTTCCGATAGCACATGCAAAAAGGCCGGATTGTCATTTTGATCTATGACAATATCAGGTGGAACGCCTGCGCCTCTCCAATCGGTATCCCAAATTTTGCATTTGTCATTTGCAGTATCAATGTCAATGGGCGTTCTGACTGTCTCGCCATCAAAATTCGCAACCTCATGCGTTTGAAGGTTGATTTTTACATAATAGAGGTTGTATTTGAGCCCGAGATTCTTTTTGGTTCCATAACGAGGATTGTAAAACTTTTCTGGGATATCCTTCTTATTGTCATCATAAGAACAAAATACGGCGTGCAAAAACTTTCCATCTTTACTCGGAAAGCAAGTGTGATAAGAAGACCACTCATTCAAGTCCATCGGATCATCTACTGTTGCCGTTTCTTGCCCCATGTTTAAATCTGTGACATCATTTTCAGGCCCTGACCAGGTCTTACCTTCATCGTCTGAAATTAAATATGACCACGAACTTCTGTGCTCTCCTGTTCGGAAATAAACCACTTGTCTATTGTTGTATATGTGATAAACCGTAGGATAGGAAAGCGAGTTTCTTATTTCAGGGGCTGGAGACCAGTCTTTTACACTGTTTCCAATATCCGCTACCTTTTTGGATATTAAATGTGTTCCTGGCGTTCTATGACAACCCGACAAAATATGTAAAAAGTCATCATTATCAGCCCAGATTATGGGGCAATAATGCTGGTCGTTTGAGCCTTTGGTCCCCAGCTGTATGGGAGATGAGAAGGACTTTGTCTCAGGGTTAAAAGAAATAACAAAAGGATATGTCTTTTCCCTGACCTCAGCATCCATTGGTGCCCCGCCATTATAGACGATATATACTCGATTGTTGATAAAGATGGCTTGAGGGCGCTGCCTTCTGTCATAGATCATTTTTAATTGTCCCCCACTTCCAAAAGGGACAACGGAAAAATCCATTTGTTTCTCAGTATCCACAGCCTGACCTCCAAATGTGACCGGTAAAATAAGTTCGCATGGTGAAGTTTCTTCAATCTTGATGAAATACCTCGCGCAGTGGTATGCAGACCGGCGAGTTGTCGGGGTTGGTGTCCATGATATCGGCCATGTAGGCCCACCACTTCTTGACGATTTCGGTCTCCGGCAACTCATCTGCAGTATTGTTGTCGGCCAGCTTTTGCACCGCAAAGAGTGTCAGCGTCTCCTCATCGAGAAAAATTGAATAGTCCGAGACGCCAGCTTTGCCCAATTCTTCAGCCAGTTCGGGCCAAATTTCGTCGTGGCGCTTTTTGTACTCGGCTTCGTAACCGGGCTTTAGCTGCATCTTGAAAGCATTGCGTTGCATGATATTTTACTCCTGACTTCGAGGATGAAGGGTGTTAGCATTCGTCCCTTGAATTGTTGTTAAAGTCGAGGTTGAGTTTGTAATCGCCTTTGCAAATTTCAATCTGGCCGCTATCATAATTGGATTGGATATAAGGGCTGTCGAAAACTTTTGGGTGCTCATAATCGACATACTTTCCACCAACTGTAGGCACATCGCTTGTATTGGCCGCATTAAATACCATTTCTGCCATTTCAGGCGCGGCACTCTTGTAAACGACAACAATGCCTGTTTCTCTTGTTACCACGGTTCTATAGAGTGTGAGTTCGCCCTGCAAAATCATACGCTTAAAACTTTCCAATGTTGGGTGATCTGCCTTGCGACCTGCTTCTATCAGAACGGGACTGTATCTGTTGGTCAGTTGCAAAATCGTCCGATCGTTATTGAATCTATAGCTGTCGTTTCTAAGAACCACATTGCCCCGGTACCTGTCGGTCCCTTTTGCCCAGGCTTTGGCATCGGCCTCTGCTTCCAAAAGAATAACCCGTATTGCCACATAGACATTTCTCTTCTCTGCAAATATCCATCCATCTGTTTCATCAATACGATCCCATCCGTTGCCTAAGAATAACCCGAATTCCCGATCATACCGATTGTCATTGGCTGGATACCAGTCTGGATTGGATTGTGCCCAACGTCTTCTTTGTTGGGTGATCAGTACTTGCTTATGCTGGACGCTGTGATACACCAATTCCATATCGTAGATATTTTCACCTTCGGGTTCTCCTTCTGGCGTATCCAGTGCAATGGTTGCCAGACGGGTGTTGGGATCTCTGGTCACCAGACCTTGCCAGCGCCCGGCGGTTGATAGGTGGTTGTAAAGCGCATAAGGGTGATCCATCTGAGT
>JAPPIE010000037.1:0-3201 GCA_028874765.1 Gemmatimonadota bacterium | reverse complement strand
TGGCGCGTTTTGGGACCACCTCGTAAACCTGCAATTTGTAGCTGTGCCCAATCGGTCCACATCAGATCTAAAAACATGCCAATTTTCTTTTTTAGCCCCTCATCACCACAGAAATTGTAGAGCATAAGAATATAACTGATGGTGTACTTCATATAGGTAGGCGAACCATTTTCAAGAAAGAATCCCCGCTTTGCACGCTCAGTGAAATAGTCATTGAGATAGGGCAACCAGGCATCGTAATGATCGGCTGCGTTATAAGATTTTCCATCCGCCCAATTTGCGCGTCCACCACCGTGTCGATCATTGCTGCCCTGCCCACAATAGCCCGACTCGCCGTATCCGATGCCATCTCCATAACCGAGGTCGGGATAAATGCGGTCAACATACTCGGGTTCATTGGCAAAAATACGCGCACTTAAAAGATTACAGGCTTTTGTATTCAGGTCGTGATTCTCACTACCCGCGATCCACCAGGTGCTCTTTTTTGCGACAGAAATATCATTTTTGTACCTGGTTCGCGCCCATAGTAAAGCCAGCAAAGTTCGCTCTGTTTCAGGCGTGAGTCGATTTGGCATCTGTGTACTTTTAGACCCAAACCAATTGTAGAATGTAATCAGCCTTGGATTGCGCCACAGGCTGTAGAGACTCTGCCCGGGTTGTATGCCTTTCTCCTCACATTCTGCGAGATTTGCCAGTTCGATTTGAAAATCTATCGTCAATTCTTTGTTGACTTCGTTTAGATTTTGGTTGAGCCACATCTGATCAAATAGCTGGCGGTCTTTGCCCGAGAAATCTGATTTTGCACCTGCTTCAAAGGCTTGTTGAATGCGTTGGGGGCGCGTTTCCAATTCTTTTGCCATCAATTCGGTGATACGCTTGTCGATGGGTGAATCACCAAATTCCAGAAGGGATCGAAACCAACTGTTTTTAGCATCTGCGTCAGACATATTATTGCTCCACTGTATCGGTATCAAATGCCCATCCGTCCCACATGTTGTCAACGGTCGCTGGTACATCCTCTCGAAAGTTTCGGGTATCGACCCACCACTGACGGTTTGGTGATGGTCCATGCGACAGGTTAAAATATGGCGTCATACCATCTCGTTGATACTCACAGGGAACAACGAGACGCACGACAGGTTGATCGCGGTCAGCAGAGCGGTTGACACCTCCCCCGTGAATAAGGCGAGGATGCCAGAAAACAACGTCTCCTGCTTTGCCGGAAAATTCCACTGGCGCGATCTCTCTCAGCACATTGTCACGGGCTTTGCTATACGGCTCTGCGAGGTCGGGATCAAGGGGACCGTAAACAGTCGTGTGATACAGGTGACTCATGTAATGTGACCCCGGCCAGATTGTAAAGCCACCAGAGTGCGGCGGCACCGTATCTACAAAAACCATCGCAGATAATTGAGCCGCTGTATGGTCTCCATGGGGAGCCAGGCGACTTTCTGAATTTGGTGGTTTTGGAAATATACAATAGACCCCGCGCACCCGGTTTGCACGCTTAACCGGCTCGCCGATAAACAATGAAACCAACTGCCGCATACGTGGATGGTTGGCGATCTTATCGACAAAAAAAGGCTCTGTACCGATTTTGCGCGAGCGCATCTTCCATGTGCCGCGAGAAAAGTGCCCTGCATTTTCGGCATCCGCCTCTGTCCACTGCCCGTGTGGCGCATCGAACCACGTTTGCACATCGTCGCGTTTGACAATTTCACGCGGCACATTTTCCCACACATAATCCACGATCCGGTCAAACGTCTCCTTCTCTTGCAGAAACCCGCGTTTCACAAGAAAACCATTCTCTTTGAAAAACGCGACTTCGGCTTCGCTGAGGGTTGGGTCTCCGTTCACAAATTCTGGATCGGGCAAGAGGGTTGGGTCTCCGTTCGCAAATTCTGGATTGACCAACACATGGGGATCGCGGATGACGACGTCTTCGGAAATTCTGAGCGCGTGTAAACCGCTTCCTTCAAATGGCGGCACCACAAGATTGTAGAATTGTTGCGCTTTCTCTTTCTGATTCATGCATGCCAATTCGGCTTTCACAGGCTCAAAATCCATATTTAAATAAAGGTAAGCGGCGAGCCTCAGACATCTAAATGCGGGCTCCCCAGAAAAGGGTTGGATCTGTGGAAGCGTCCACTCGAGATCGCCCGTCCAGTAGGGAAGAAGCCAATCAAAGGCGCGTCGCATGGATCGCCCATCGGCAGATTCAAAATTGGCGAGATCAATACCCCACTGTCGGCCAATTTCAGCGAGTTCTAAAAGCAACTCCAAATTCATACTCGCGTATCCAAGTGATTTTGTGCGTGCGAGTTCCAGAGGCTGTTGACCATCTGGCTCAATCTGATTGGCAATCCTTCTTTCTCCCACCCCTTTTAATATCATTCGCGCAAGATCTGATTGTCCTACAAAAAGCGCGAATGTCACAACCTGAACGTCATAAGAACTCGAATGGTTATTGCCGTGACGCGCTTCGTCAACGCCATAAGGATGCTTCAACATCCATTCGAGAAACGCATGAAACCAGGCCTGCAAATCTTCCATATCTTTTTTCGACCAGTTCTTAGAGTCGCGCAAAAAACTGACCGCAGGGAGCATCTCGCGTGCAAATGCAGCCGTCTCAATAAGCCCGATACCTCGCCCTTCGCATATCCCGGGTATGGCCTGCCCAAACAAGAGGTTTGGGTTCATCCTGGTTTCGGGATTCATAAACCATGTTCGCAACAACAATGCAGCATGAGCCGCGTAGTCTTCTCGATGTGTAAAACCATACGCAAACCCCAGCGTTTTCACCGTTGAAATGAATTTTGCCAACAAAGGGCGGTCCGTTTTTTCGACCTCGGGATTGACCTCGCCATCTCGTCGGATATAAGGCAAACCGTCGGGCTTATCGGGGTCTGGCCACCAGTAAGGCCCAACACTCATGTAATCGTGTTTGTCACCACTGGCAGGCAAGACCGGTTTGTTCACAATGGTCAGTGGTTCCTGCTTCAAAGCGGCATCCGCTTTCACAAGCAAGGCTTTAAGAGCTTGCCCACACGGGTTATCTTCCTGTTTGCCCAACGAGCGCGCCCGCTTGATGTAGTCGGGATCTACTGTAAATATGGGTTCAGCAGGTGAAAACGCCTTGAGCAGATCAGCTTCTTTGTCCGGATACATGTGAATACTCCTGTTTTAAGTTGGTTATTGTAA
>JAPPIE010000328.1 GCA_028874765.1 Gemmatimonadota bacterium | reverse complement strand
CATCCGGAGTTCGGAGCCGTCCGGGTGGTGGCGAGTCCCATAGAGGTCGGCGGCGGATCAGTTGAACCCCGGCGCGGGCCTTCACTGGGGGAACACAACGAGCCGATTCTGAGTGAATATCTCGGATATTCAATGCCAGAGATTGAGAAACTCCGAAGCGATGGCGCCATTTGAATTTTCATGCATTGGGCAATTCTGTCCGCAATGCGAATTTTTCCTCGGGCGTTCCCGCACCTTTTAATACTTCCAGATACGCTTTGTGCAGTCGCTGTGCTTCGGCCATGTTTTGCTGGTTATACACGTTGTTCTTTTGCGCGAGGTCTGTTTGGAGGTCGTATAGTTCCGCCGGCCAGTTGGGTCCGCGATAGTGCAATGTCCAGTTGCCGTCTGTGATGCTGGAGCACACGCTGCGGTCTTCGCGCACTGGCAGGGTTGCCGATGTGACTGCGACTTTTCGTTGTTCTTCTGCTTTTTCGCCTTTTAAGATGGGGGCGACGGATATGCCGTGCAGTCCATCGGGTCTTTTTATGCCTGCAAGGTCGAGTATTGTGGGCATGAAATCGACGGGTTGTGTCAGGGATTTAGTGCGTTTTCCCGCTGCGTTGCTGCCGGGCACATATCCCATGAAAGCTGTGTGGGATACTTCTTCGTAATAGGGCCAGTCGCCATCTGGTCCCTGTCCGCTTTTGCCAATGCGTCCGTGGTCGCCGATATAATGCCCGTGATCAGACATGAAGATCACGGCTGTGTCTTCCCAGAGGTTCAGGTTTTCTACTTTTTCCAACAGGTGGCCGACCCAGGTGTCCATGAGTGTGACTTCACCTGCGTATAGTGCCCGCGTGTGTTTGATTTCTTCTGCGCTCAGGTAATCGCAGTAGTCGTAAATGGGATGGTCGATGACTTCACCCGTGTATCCGGGGTTGTACATATTGACGTAGTGCGCGGGGGGGTCCCACGGTTCGTGAGGGTCAAAGGTGTCGATGTAGAGGAAGAATTTTTCGTGGGTGTGGTTTGCTTCCAGCCAGTCTGCGGCGCGTTGCATGGTGCGTGCGACAAAGGTGTCGCGTTCTGTTTCCCAGTGTGCTGCGCGCCAGCGATAGTGATATTGTTGCATGCGTTCAGGTGTGCGAATTTTTTCGGGGACTGATTCGAAGGGGACGGGTACATCGTCTGTGATTGCGCGGTCGCCTTCTTGCCCGCGAATCCATTCCCAGCCCAAAAATCCGCGGTCAAATTGATGTCCGTCTCTTACGAGATG
This sequence comes from Gemmatimonadota bacterium, assembly GCA_028874765.1. Lineage (GTDB taxonomy): Bacteria > Latescibacterota > UBA2968 > UBA2968 > UBA2968 > VXRD01. The sequence continues at coordinate 3,330 of JAPPIE010000328.1, read as the reverse complement.
CGGTGTGTCGCATAAGAGCATGGTGACATACCCCGCGTCTGTGAGGAGTTCGGATAAGATGATTTCATCTTCGGGAAGTGGTGTCCAGCCGCGAAAGGGAAATGTCAACCTGCCGGTCATCATGTCTGTGCGCGTGGGTATTGTTGGAAATGATGCCTGATACGCGCGGTCAAAGACCATGCAGCGTTTGGAGAATGCGTCTATATGCGGTGTGCGGATCCATGTATTTCCATGACAGCCCAGGTGATCGTAGCGCAGGGTGTCGGACATTACGACGATGATATTCATGTGTGATCCTCCCAAAAAGGTTTTTGAATGCTGAAAATTGAACACGATTAAAATAATTCCTTTTTCAGAATCTGCAACACGAACACCAGATGGTTCAAAATGGGGTTGTTGTTTGCGAAAGGATATAACACTTGTCGGTGGTTGACAGCGTATAACTTTCTGTCTATTTTGTAAGAAAATCACGTCCCAACTCTTTATGATCATTCCAAATGCAGACCGTGCGGTTATCGATATTCGCAAATTACGCGATTATTGTCTCAATCCCGCTCACAACGAAGGTAAACACAAAGCGCGATTGTTCTCTGCCAAATTGGGAATAACTCGTCAAGATGCTGAAGCCTTGAGAGAAATTTTATTAAAAAAGGTTTTGACAGAGCCAGCAGCTATGGGGAGACGCGATAGTTTTGGTCAACGTTACATCATTGATTTTGAATTTGAATGGCAAGGGCAACATGCCACACTGCGCAGTGGATGGATTATTGAACACGATCAAAATGAGCCGCGATTGACGACATGCTATCCTTTGTAAATAAAGGCGAAGTGATATGGATAAAGACATCAAACTTTTGGATGTGGTTGCATTGACCGAAGATATTGCCGAGTATGATCTCTGTCAGGGTCAGGTTGGAACAATTGTTGAGGTGCTTTCGGATGGTCAAGCGTTTGAAGTTGAATTTTGTGATCGGGAAGGTCGCACCTATGAATCAGTTGGTTTACGTCCCGACCAGTTTATCGTATTACACTACGCGCCGATCACAAATGTCTGAGATGTTGAAAGTAAAAAGTTGATAATAAGCCCCGGATTTCTCCAGGGCTTTTTTTATAGCGCAATAATCAATTTGACCTCTGCAGGAGTAATGTTTTTTCAGGGTGAACATTTACGGTCACACGCATTGAGGAGGAGATGATGGATTCTATTTATGGGATTGTGCCGCCAGTGGTGACGCCGTTTCGGGAGGATGACTCGCTTGATGAGGAGGCGTTTCGTGCGGATATTCAGTATATGATTGAGACGGCGAAGGTGCATGGGTTGGCGGTGACGGGGAGTACGGGCGAGGGGCATACGCTCGGAGATGATGAGGTGAGGCAGTTGACGCAATGGGCGGTGGAGGAAGCCGATGGGCGAGTGCCTGTGATTACGGGAATTATTACGGACAGTACGAAGTCGGCAATTGAGCGGGGGAAGGCTGTGGCCGATTTGGGTCCGGTGGCGTTGCAGGTGACGCCGGTGCATTATTTGTTTCGGCCAGATGATGATGCGATGGTCAGGCATTTTGAGGCGTTGTGTGAGGGGACGGGGTTGCCGGTGATGATTTACAATGTGGTGCCGTGGACGTATTTGTCGCCGGAGTTGTTGACGCGGATTATTGACGAGGTGGAGGGTGTGGTGGGGGTGAAGCAGAGTGCGGGAGATATGAAGTTGCTGGCTGATTTGTTGTTGATGGCGGGAGATAGAGCGCGGATTATGACTGCGGTAGATGCGTTGTTGTATCCGTCATTTGTTTTGGGTGCATACGGTGCGATTGCGGCGATTTTGACGGCGGTGCCCGAGTTGTGTGTGGCATTATGGGATGCGTGTCGTGCAGGTGATCATAAAAAGGCGTTGGATTTACACGAGAAGTTGCTGCCGATTTGGAATGCGATTTTTGATGATAATTTGCCCGCAAATACCAAGTATGCGATGAAGCTGCAGGGGCGCGATGGGGGTGTGCCGCGCCCGCCAATGCCACCGTCGTCTGCCGAGCAGGAGGGGCAGGTTCAGGCGGCATTGGAGAATGCAGGTGTGATTTAATCCTTTGACTTCAGTCTTATTGGCATTAACAATGCCAGCCATTCCGCATTCAGAGGCGTGCGCAAGATGATCGCTTTTCCCTGTTCTCTAAATTCCATTGTGATTTCACCGCTGTCTTCAAAGTCGAGCGCATGCAGGATTTGTTTGAGGTATGCGAAGTTCACGGCGAACCTGAGTGTGTCTTCTGATGAGGTTTCAAATTTGGCATTGAGGGGTACTTGAAATATCCAATCCGCAATGCCTCCTGGCGAATCGTCATCTTTCGCGTCGTGGAGGTATTGGGATTTGCCATTGTCTTCTCGAGCATATCCCGTATCTCGGGATGTGAGAAAGGTTATGGTTTGGGTCAGTGGCGAGAGGTGTAGATCTACCCGGGGGCGATATTGCCACGTGTCCGACTCTGGGTGCCGCGCTTCCATGAAGTCTTGTAGTAAGTTCAGGGCGTGTGATAGAAGAGCCGAGGGGATGGAAACGCGCATTGAGGGATCTTCTTGTGGGATGACCTGTTCGTATTTGACATAAGGACCTTCGATCAGGGGTACCTGAAGGGTTGTGCCGTTGCTCTGGATTTCTGCGGTCTCTTCCGCAATTTTCAATGTGGCCTGTTCGGGGAGTTGGATGTCCGACCAGGGTCCGAGGACAATGGGTGCGGCCAATTCCGAGAGGTTTTTTAAGGTGCGAATGATCATGATATGTCCGTTGGTCGCAGTCGCGCGACCGCCTGTGTCGAGACATACGCCCTGCAAGATCGGGCGTTTTTCGTCGTCGCTTACAAAACCAATTACTTTTTTGAGCGCGTCCATGTCCGCGCGGTCCAGTTCAGTTGTTTGTGTTTGAATATCCGACATTTTGTGTAGCTCTCCTTTTAATTTGAGACGCGCACGCCTCAGGCGCCCGCGCACGGTTTCTACCGTGAGGTTCAGGAGGTCGGCTGTTTCCGCGTAAGAATACCCTTTGAAATAGTGATGGGCAATTACCTGGCGATGTTCAGCCGATAGGATGCGTAGCGCGGCTCGTACAACATGTTTGATTTCTTCTTCTGTGTGCGCTGCAGGTTCTGGATAAAATGTTTCTTCCAGTCGCAATTGCACGGCTCGACGGCGATGATGGGAGTTGACGGCGTTGCGTACGATGCTGTGTAACCAGGGTCTAAATCGGTCGGGTTTGCGAAGTTGATGCAGATTTTCATACACTTTTAGGACTTACGCAAAAGTCATATCGGAAAGGGTTTCAAGTTCTTAAATTTCAGG
>JAPPIE010000382.1 GCA_028874765.1 Gemmatimonadota bacterium | reverse complement strand
ATCGGCTGGTTGCTGTGCAACCGCACATCCTTTTTGTGCGAGGATGATGAGGGAGACGATGAATGCGAGTAAAATGTATTGCATGGCTGTTCTCCTGAGTCTATGGGTTTAAGGTAACGGTTGCACCGAAGTAGATGGACCGGCGAAAGGTGGTGGTGCGGGGCTGGCGTTGGCTGTAGTCTATAGAGTAATCGTAGTCGAGCACATTGGCGCGGTTGAGCAAATTGTTGATCGCCAAATAGAAGATGATCTGGTGATTTGCGCCAAAGGGCAGCAAATAGCTCAGTTGTCCATCCACTTGCCGAAAGGACGGTAGCCGTTCTGAACCGACGCGTCCTTCAATGGGCAGGTAGTAGTTCTGATCTGCTACGGGAATTGCGCCCACGATTGGGGTGATGGGACGACCCGTGGCATATTTCACAGTCAGGCCGCCGCTGAGGTCGTCTATGAGCCGCATTTTTGCGACGAGTGTCAGGTTGTGCGTGATGCCATAAGGCGATGGGGCTTCTTCGTAGAGCATCTTTGATCCGATGTGGCGCACCTGCAAGCGGCGTGATCTCAGCAGGCTGTAGGCCATCCATCCGCTGAAGCGCGTGCTGAGAAAATCGCCGCGTTTGAGGAAGAGGTCTAAGCCAGAGGCTCGGCCTTTGCCATCATTGGAGAGGTTCAGGTCGGGATGATCCAGTACGAGGTTGCGGTAGGGTTTGTGGTATGCCTCCAGGCGTATCATGAACTGGTCGCGTTCGTGGTGCAGGCCGATGATTCTGTGTTGGGCGCGTTGAGGTCCTATATTGGGATTGCCGCTGGTGGCGTTGTATTTGGATGGGTCGGGGAATTGGTGATAGATGCCCCAGGCGAGACGTGCGTCTGTGTATTTGGTGATCTGGTAGCGCGTAGATATGCGCGGGTCTATGGCAAACTGGTTGTTCAGGTTGTGGTGATCGGCGCGTGTGCCGAGATTGACCGCGATGCGGCGGGCAGGTTCAAAGTCGATTTCAAAGTAGGCACCCGCACGCCGGGCACCGTAGGATGTATCGAGTTCAAAGCTCTCTGCCTGGGGATCGAATATGTCGCCCTGGGGAATGCTGCCTATGAGTCGGTTGTCCGTGTGTTCGATTTCGCCGCCGAGGCGCAAGAATGCGGATGTGGTGAGGGCGCGTTCTATGTCTGTGCGGAGTTTGAGGGTCAGGTCGCGGGGCGAGAAATCCAGATTGCCCAGTTGTTTTCGCGCTGTGTGGTGGTTTAGCGAGGCGCTGGCCTCCATGATCCAATTGGTAAATACGTCTGTCCACTGGAGGTTGTGCAACGCGCTATTGGAACTGCCTTTGTAAATGCCGTCAAAGGAGGGTTCTGTAACGCGTACGCCCAGGCGGTCGCTCGCGTTGAAGCTGAAGAATTTGAGGCGTCCGGTCGGCGAGTACTGGTAGATCAAATTGAGGTTGCCGTCGTGCCCGCGCGGCGTGGTGGTGAATGCGCTGCTGTGGCGGTTGACGCGAAATAAGAGATCGGTAAAGCTGAGGTTGCCGGTGAAGCGTACGCCCAATTTGTCGGATATAAGGGGCATGTCGAGGCCGAGAGAGCCAGCGGCGAGGCCCAGGTTGAGGGTGTAGCTTTTCTGCACGGGCATGTTCTGGGTTTCCATGGATAGGACTGCGGAAAGCGCGTTGCCATAGCGCGCGGGAAATCCGCCTGTGGAGAAGACCGTGCCCTGTACCATAAAGGGAGAGATGGTGCCGAAGACGCCGCCTGTGGGCGATTCGTATTTGTAGGGATGCACGACTGTGGCTTGTCCGAGCAATATAACGGTTTCGCTTACGTCGCCTCCGCGCACAAAGAGGCCGGCGCCGTCATCGACGGTCGCGACGCCGGGGAAGGTTTTGAATGCGCGGAATATATCTGCGGAAGCGCCGGGTGTTGTTACGACGTCCAGAGGGGAGAGGGTTACGGTTTCGTCTTCCCCAGTGGTATAGGTGCTTGCCGTGACAGTGGTCTCGTCGAGTTGGATGAGGACGAGGCGCAGGATCAGGCGAACGGTTGTGGTATCGCCGGGCGTTAGATACAGGGTTTGTTGAGCGGGTTCATAGCCGATGAAGGATGCGTGCAATTTGCATTTGCCCAGGTGCTGTGTGGAGAAGGCGAAGCGTCCGTCTCGGTTAGTGATTGCGCCGTCGAGCGTGCCAGTGATTTGCACGTTGACATAGGCTACTGGACGATCTGTTTCGTCGAGTACCTGTCCCTGAACAAAGGCGTGATTCTGTGCAAAGGTGGGCATAGCGAAAGACAGAAGGAGGAGGATCTTTGCCCATTGCGTTTTGTATGTGGGGAGATGTTTCATGTTCTGTTCGCCTGTCAGTCGATACCGGCATTGCGGATTACTGTTTGCAGGGCTTTTAAGTGTGTGGTTAAAGACTCGCGGCCTTTTTCTGTGAGGCTGTACCAGGTGACTGGTTTTCGGTTTTCGAATCGCTTGTCAATATCGACATAGCCCATGTCTTCCAGTTTTCGCAGGTGCGCGCCCATGTTGCCGTCGGTTTCTTTTAGCAGTTGTTTCAAACTGGTAAAGGTCATGGCGTCGGTGTCGGCGAGGAGTACACAGGCGCCGAGTCGAGACCGGTGTTCCAACAGTTTGTCCAGTTGGGCAAGGCTATCTGAGGTGTTTTCAGAGGGCGGTTTTTTCATTAGGCTTCATCCATAGGGCACTGATGATCAGACTGACGGCGATGGCTATGCCGGCCATGGTCCAGGGGTAGGGAGCGAGATAGTCAACAGCAGGGGCACTCACGATGCATACGATACCAGGGATAAGAAAGCGACGGTCCAAGTGCAGACCGCCCAGGTACCAGGTGACACCAGAAATTAGAGTGATGTATTGGCCCATTACCCAGCCATCCAGGTCGTGTCGTTGGGCAATGAAAACAATAGCGGCAATCGTAAAAAACAAACTGGTCCAGTGCAGGGTGTGCTTAGCCCCTTCGCTGCGTTTTGCGACGCCTTCCTCCCGCTTTGCCCGCACGCCGATCCAGATGCTGACCAGGAATCCGATGGAGGTCGCAATGGGCCAATAGAGGTGGCTTATTTCGGGACGAAAATCGTTGACCACATAACCGGCGACGAGGATGATGGCCCAGAGCACGACTATGGCAATGGAGTTGTATTGCCTCCGATCGCGCTTTTCAACAGCCTCGCGGACGAAGGCTACGTCCTCTTCAAATTTTTGCGTGGGTTGCATTTGATCCCTCCTTTGATGGGTTTTAGAGTTCTCTATTTTTTAGAGTTACTTAAGAAAATAGAGTAAATGATCTCAGATGTCAACTTTTTTTTGGAGGTTCAGCAGGAAGGATTTGATAAATTTATCGGGTCAAATAAATTTCTGTCTTCAATGCGCTTTTGTTGTCGCCGCCAATGCCGCCGGCATTTAATCCGCGTGTGTACATCATCCAGTGACCATTATCGAATTTTTGGTGGGGTCGCGTCCAGTCCCATTGCTCCAGGGCGGGTAACCAGTTTGCTGCCGCGCTGTCGGCTTCGGTGAGTTGGTCTAAAGAGACTAAGGCGCCTTTTTCGTCGAGTATTGCATAAAATAATTCCAGTTCGGGGCTGAACCACTCACACCGCTTTTTGTGCGGATGTGTTGCAAATGCAAAGTGCAATCTGCCTTTGTGATCTCGGGATAGCGATGTCGCGCGTCCGCCTTCCATGTTCAATCCATCGAGGACTGGGGATAGATCCACAGGCTCCCATCCCGCGTCGCTGCGATGCCACAATACGCCGCTTTGATACCCGGGATATGAGCAGAAGAACCACGGTTGATTGTTTGCATCTACGACGTGATTGCCCACGCGCACGCTGTGCTGACCATCTCCGCCCTGCGGATCGTGGCAAATGGCTCGCATGGTTTCCATTGTTAATGGGTCTCCAAAGCGCACGCCTTCGTTAAACCACGTATCGCCGCCGTCTTCTGAATACACATGTACTGCTGCGCGTCCCCGGCAATCTGCTGCGTGTCCAGATTCTGCAAAGTGAAATTGAAATACCAGATGCAGGGTTCCGTTTGGTCCCGTGGTCAGAGATTGCATGAAATGATTGTATCCCGCGACCGGGCTTACTGCAATTGAACGCGGTGGTTCCCAGTTCTGGTTGGCTTTTTTTCGCCGGTACCACATAGCCCATCTGTCCCCGCTCTCGCGATATGACAGGTGAAGTGTTCCCTCCTGATCCACAGCGAAACTGGGATATGTGCTCAATGCGCCCAATGCCTCTGGATCACTCCAGGTATTCGGGTCCTCAGGGTTGTCCGACCATCGATAAAAAAACGGTCCGTGATGCGCTCCGACGAGGGCGTGCAATCGGCCGTTGCCATCCAGTATCAGGGTGGGTCCACAGTGATTGTCAATGCCTTCGCCAATTTGAAATGCCCGATGCATTTCGCCGGATACTTCGTCACAAACGCCTATCATGATTCTCGCCTGTGTGCCTTTTTCTGGCGGGGCATCCAACCATCCGATAAATAATTTACCATCGCGCCGAATCAGTTTTCCGCTCATGTTATATCCGGTTCCGCGGTCCGATCCCTGCGTTGAAATCAGGTGTC
>JAPPIE010000058.1 GCA_028874765.1 Gemmatimonadota bacterium | reverse complement strand
CACCGGAAGACCCCTTAATCTATAAGACCAATGACTTTTGCCACGATGCACTAGCAAGTCTGTGTTGCCGATCCAGCATATCAATATTCGTTTCATGGTTTTTCAAGGCCTGAGAATCCCAATGGTTCAACTAAACAATAGCTTCAAATAAAACAGGGGATTGGTGAGTTGTTTTTTGGGGACGGCATTGGCCATCATGCCGCAGATTAGATCGCGCACTTTGTCGTTGTGTGCGGCTTTGTGGATTGTAAAATTGAGCATGGGACGGCATTGGCCCAATTTTTGCATTCGCGTGCTGGTCGCCAATTCATCGCCTATTGCATCCCATAATCGGTCTTCGTATCGCTTCAAAAAAGCTGCTGAATAATTGTCTGCGGCAATGGCTTTTTGTACAGCATTAACGGCAAAACGCGCGGAATACAGTGCATTGCCAATTCCCTCGCCCGTGAAGGGGTCGATCAATCCCGCGGCATCGCCCAAGAGCAATACGCCATTCCCATAACTTTTTCGACGGGTGCTTCCCACTGGTAGATTCCATCCCACCGGGTCTTCTGTAGGACGCGCATTTTTGAACCGATGGGCATAAGGCGAGCGGTTGATTACTTCGCTTAGTGCTACTTTCAAATCCACACGTCGCTTCTTCAATACATCGTGACGCATGCCAATACCCACATTTGCCGTCCCGTTCTCCAGCGGGAAAATCCAGAAATAACCCGGCAAGACTTCATCCACAAAATGCAACTCGATTTGATCCCCCAGACCCGCCACATTTTCGTAATAACGCCGAATTGCTACGACCCAATGCACGGATTCATGGGCGTATAATCCCGCTTTGCGCGCGACCATTGAATTAAAACCATCGCAGCCGAGTACGACGCGACCATGTATTTCGCGTTCTCGGCCATCCACCACGCCACGCACGCCTACAATTTGCTCGTTTTCTCGTATCAGGTTTTTAACGGCAAATCCCTCATAACAGGTGTTCGCAACTTTTTGAGCTTCTTGGAAGAGAAAATTATCCAGTACCTCGCGCCGGATCACAAATCCTTCCATTGGCAGTATTTTGCCCGTGGCCTGATCCCGGTGGTCATACCGTCGCAGATCCACGCGTGCATCCACATGATTCGGGCTGCCAAATACGACTTCTCGAATGGTCGCGCCAGGCAATCGCGCGATCTGGTCGAACAAATCGAGTTCGTGCAAAATCGACACGACTTTGCCCGATAGCGCATCGCCACAGATTTTATCCCGAGGGAATCGCGCTTTATCTACCAGACAGACATTGAGTCCCGCGCGATGGGCGTATAACGCCGCTGTCGCGCCTGCCGGTCCTGCGCCAACAATGATCATGTCGTATAGCTCAGTCATATATCTCCCACATCTGAATTGCTATTGAAATCATCATATATTATCGTTTAGTACGGACAAGGCTTCGACATTCCATATAGTAACGCTTTTCGTCTGCGTGTCCAATGGATATGGATTTGCGGGGATATGCGCCGTAGCGGACAATGGATTCGAAGACGCTGTCCTTTGAAATGGGAGGCATGTAAAAACCGAGGGCGTCGGGTTTGTTGCCGAGGTCGTCGATTACGTCTTCGCCGTGGATGAATCCGACTTCGGCTTCGGTATTTTCTCGCGTGAACAGGTCGAGCGCGGCTTCCATTGTTTCGGGTATGGTTCTTTGAGATGGTTCTTCGATTACAAGTATGCCCAAATCTCCTGCGGCGCGATAGGGGAGGCTATGGGTGGATGCAGAGGATAGGGCTGCGGTGCGCTGATGTTGCGCGTCTGGCGATGAGACTTTTTCCAGATGCGCCCGGGTGCCCGATGCATTGAGCAAGGCGACGAGGATGTTGCATGCGGTGTGTGGATCAATGCGGGTGATCAGTCTGTGAATTGGTTCTATATCTATCGCGTTGTCGTGCAGGTTGATCAATTCGACCATGGCATGTCTGGCCGGATGTCGCGCTGACCTGTTGTTGCGTGTTGATTTGGTTTTTTCCCACGCTTTTTGCGCGGCGGCAAATGAGTGGTTGCCATCGCCCATGGCGTAGAGGAGTGTTTCGTTCTCGACGCCGTACTTCTGATAGATGTAATCGGGTTCGATGCGTTTGGCGAGTTTTTGGGCAATGCGCGCGATGTCTTTTTTATTATCGATTAAGTGATATTTGAGTTGTCCCCCATTCATAATGAGTTCGAAATCGACGATCTTGGGATGGTTTTCTTCAAAGAGGGGTTCGATAATTTCCTTTTTGGGATCGTCGATAAGTACTAAAATATGCGGCGATTCGAGGGAGGCGTTGCCCCGAACTTCAAAACGCGCTTCGAGGTTTTTGGGATAGGTGCCCTCAGTTGTGCGGATGAGGGTTTTGGACTGGCTGCGGCTGTCGTAATGCTCGAGGTCGAGGGTTACGACGAGTCCTTTGCGCGATTTTCCAGAAGGCAAAACGCGGTCAACGAGCAAAAAGCCTTCGGTTTCGTCGCGAAAAATGCCATCGGTGACAAAGTGTTTCATGTTGTTGTGTACGCTGGCAATGCGTTCTTCGTGTTCGTCGTCGTAGAGATAGACTTCGGGATAGATGAGGTCCAGGGTTGATGGCGTGTCTCCTACGATGCTTTTGACTTCTTCCCAATACGATATGTCGTGTACATACTGGTCACAGGCAATGACTGCCCATTTGCTACAGTCGATTTCGGGATTTGGGAGCAAAATTTTGGGTACGCCGAGCGCGATGTTGTCAAAAAACATGGTGTTTTCCTCTACAGAAGATTGATTCATTCTCATTAAACAGAGACAATTTAATGTTTTATCTTACAGTCTGCAAACACATACACTGCGAAAGGAGAAATTTATGGCGAGAAGACCCAATGTGTTGTGGCTGATGTCGGATCAGCACAATGCCAATTGCACGGGATTTGCAGCGCATCCAAATGTCAGGACCCCGAATATGGACCGCATTGCGGATGAGGGGGTGGTGTTTACACGCGCTTTTTGCAATAATCCGATTTGTTCGCCGTCGCGGATCTGTTTTATGACCGGGCAGTATTGCCATACGCATCGGATGTTTGGCAATGATCATTCGGAGATTCCCGAGGCGAATCCCAATACGCTGGCGTGTCAGTTTCGGAGATACGGGTATCAAACGGCTGTGATTGGCAAGGCGCACATGGTTCGGCGTTGGGATGAAGATGGTTTTGAGCGCATCAGATATACGGATTTGTGCGATGCGACGCATTTGGATCCGACCGAAACGCACTATTTTAAGTATTTGGAAGATCTGGGGTTGTCAGATTTTTATGAAGAAGGCTCGGCCAGACCCGGGCAGGAATATACAATGGATGGCAGTGCGCCAGCCAAATTGCCGTATCAGCATTCGATTGAGCATTATACGGGCAATGAGTCGCTGGCATTTTTGAAGGAGCGAGACGATGAGCGGCCTTTCTTTCTACACATGAGTTTTCAAAGGCCCCATGCACCGATCGCGCCTGCGGCAGAGCATTTTGATATGTACAATCCCGATGAGATGGTGTTGCCCGATAGTGCGGTTGATTATTTTGAGCGTCGCTTTGCCAGCAAGCCCGAGTTTATGCAAGAGCGTTTGGCCGATGGGTGTGGGTATCCGCTGGCCGATCCAAATCCCGATCGTTTGAAGCGCTGTTTGGCGAGTTATTACGCGCTGATTACGGCGATTGATTCCGAGATTGGGCGGGTGCTGGATTATCTGGACGAGGTGGGAGAGTTGGAGAATACCGTGGTGTTGTATTGCGCGGATCACGGGGATTTTGCGGGTGATCACGGGTTGTTTCACAAGAATTTTGGGATTTACGATTCGATTCACCGCATTCCTTTTGTATTGCGCTATCCGGGTGGTCCATCGGGCGCGACATGTGATGAGATTGTAGAATCGGTCGATTGGTATCCCACACTGTGTCGGCTCTGCGATATTCCCATTCCCGATGGGCGCGATGGGCGCGATCTGGTTCCGGTTGTGAATGGCAGGGCAGATGGCAAAGACGCGGCGTTTTGCGAGTGGGATTGGGGTAATCCCGGAGGCAAGGTATCGGCGATTCGCACGCGCGATTTTCGGCTGGTGTTTTACGGGAGCCTGGATGAGGGTGAGTTGTACGATCATCGCAATGACCCGGGCGAGATCGCAAATGTTTGGGCTGATCCAGAATATGCAGATGTGCGTTTTGATTTGCTCGCACAATTGATGCGGTTTACGTTGCAATATCGGACCGATACGGGGCGGTCGAGTCACGATAAGGGTTTGAACAAGCGGTTCGCGCCGACAAATCTGGTTCACAAAGGTAGGCGGTATTGGCGCGATCTGAAAGAGGCATATACAAAAGAGACGGTTTGGCCGCCAGAATGATTAACGCTTTGTGATGGCGAGTACGACGATCAGGCCGATAAAGAGACCGGGTATAATAGAGAAACCCGCTTTCAGGCCAGTGCTGTCTCCGATGACGCCCATGACCCAGGGGACGATGCCAAATCCGGCAATGCCAAAACAGGCGAGTACAACAAAGAGCATGGTGGCGTCAAAGGACAGGTGTTCCGCGGCTTCGGCGAGTATGGTGGGCCAGAAGCAGGCG
>JAPPIE010000085.1 GCA_028874765.1 Gemmatimonadota bacterium | reverse complement strand
CAAATCAGCAAAGTTGAAACATTGCCAATTGTAATAAGCGCCATATGATCGGCTGGTCTTTTTACACTCAGCCGAAAAAGCGACTCAACGCCCAAACTCAACACCCGACCAGTTTCCCCAATATGTTCAGCACTGTACCACCGCGACACCGTAAAAATACCGTCTTCTGTCAGACGGCTGAGAAATGTCTGCCAGGCCTCAACAGTATAGAGCGCATTTTCAGACAGAGAAAATGCGCCCGCGCCCGTCGCTGCCCATGTATCGATCAACGCCATCTGGATAACGGAAAACTGCGCGCGGCTTTGCGACAAAAAGCTACGCGCATCATCCACCACAAACGTCACATCATCCCGATTGGCAAGCCCAGCAAACTCGCGAAACTCATTCTGGAGCAAATCGACAAAAATCGGATTGACCTCAATACCCAGAACAGCCCCGTGACCAAAAAAAAGCGCACTCTGGATATCCTTCCCCCCGCCCACACCAATAATACAGGCATTACCCCGTCTATTGAGATAATACCCAATATTCGTAATATCATAACGCAGATGTTCAATATCTCTGGGCGAAGCAAACGATCTAATAGCCGTACCCGCTGCTCCGTCAATCGTCATCCCGTGAAAAAAGATCTTCTCTTCCCCTGCTACGGGACTGCCACCCCAGAGTTGCGGAGGCAAATATTGCTGGCGATAGACAACAACCCGCGAAAAAGAATTCCACCGTTCTAAAATTTGATCTCTGAGCCTTTGAAACTTCTCCTTCACAAACATCGGGCGAATGCCATACGGGGTTTGGGCATTGACAATACCCAACAAAAAAAACAGCAACGCGAACGCGATATAACGACTGGCAGAGCGAGACCGCGCAAAACACGCACCCGCCAGCGCGCCAATACCGCTGCACCACAACATCAGACTCGGCGCATCGACTATTTCGAGACCGCCCAGAACAATCAGACAACCAGCAGAAGCACCTGTTAAATCACTGGCATATAGCCTGCCAATCGGTGCCTTGAACCGCGTCAACACAGTCGTGATAACCAGACCCGCATAATAAAACGGCCAGGCGCAGACCAGCGTCGCGACAAAAAGCACAATCAGACTCAGAATACTTCTGTAAAACCCGATGGGCAGAACGCACAAAAGGATCAAGCTCGCGGGAATAGACAGCGCAAACCCGACACAAGCCCGCGTGAGCGCTTCAACTTTGTTCTCACCGTCAAAGCGCTCTTTTTGTACATAGACCTGAATAGCCCCCGCAGTCATACCCAGCATGGCAATAGAAATCGAAAAAAACGCCAGATGGTACCAGGTAATAACACTCAGCAGACGCACCAGAACAATCTGGATCGCCAGCGACGCCAAAGCGATCAAAAAAAGCCCGGAATAAGCGGCGATTGAACGTTCGTTTTTCATAGGCTATGTCTATTATGTCCATACAATGTAGGGGCGGTGCCCCCGTGCCCGCCCGGAGTTCCGTCTATTCGTCTATCCACCCGAAGGTACACCGAATCGGCAAACTCATCAAGCCCAATACACCCACCGCTCACTTTCGGAAATATTAGGCAAAAAAGAATTGCAAATGTTTATTAATATGTTATATTAGTAAGTATCCACTTATCTTTATTGTACGCCTGGAAGAAACAGGGAAACTTATGAATAAATCTACTTGACTTTGAATTTTTTATTTTGCATTCTAAACAGCGAGGGCCGTGTCTCGGCAAAGACACGACCCTCAAAAAAGTATCTCTTTAACGGGAGAGATGAGATGACAATAGGCAAGATAGTCACAAGAGTCAAGGGCGTTCTGCTATTTATTACTGTCCTGACGACAAGCATTATTACGCCGTTTAATGAGTCCTCGGGCGGTGAATTTGCAGGCATGCGGCTTTTTCTCGATACCGAGGTTGAAACGCCCCCTGTATTGAACAACACATTGACCATTCCCAAAAAGAGACCTGGCGATACAATACAATTTCAACTCTTTGCACCCACGACCGCAGACCAGCGAACATACGGCTATGAGATGGAACTTGCCCTGTCTGACGACAAGGCATTTTTCGATCATATCGGAAACATATCGGGAAAGGGCTTTACTGGAAAGTCACTGCGCCGAACACCCGGCCGTCCCCGTATAGCCGCACTAAGTCTTTCTATTCCCACAGTGCCCGAAAATGGCTATCTCGGTCAAATTAACTTGCAGGTCATCAAACCCCTCGAAGAAGAGACAACCCTTACTGTCAAAACTATTGTGATGGCTGGCCTCAGTGGTGAACTCGACTATTTAGATATATCTGAAGCCGCAATTTCTTTTATCGGTACTTTTGAACCGAGTGATTCCAATGGCGATTTCGATGGCGATTTCGACGTTGACTTTGTCGATTTTCTCGCCTTTGTTGGCGTCTTTGGCGTGTCGGCATCAGACGCCAATTTCGACGCGCGCATGGATATGGACGGCGATGGTATCATTAACTTTGTGGATTTTCTCGCCTTTGTCGATGCCTTTAGCAACAATCCATAGAGAAATATACCGAAGCTGTTGACTATAAGAAGCTGTCTTAAATATCAGGTACTGGATTTAAAAAGCACGCTCTAAATAGAGCGTGCTTTTTCATTCTCCCTTGACAGCCTCAATTCGCAGACCTATATAAAGTTATGGCTGAAGTCGCTCGAGAATACGAACAAAAAGACCCCACCGCACGCGCATTGACCTATAAGTCAATCATCCTGGGACTAATCCTTGTACTCGTAGCCGCGCTCGGTGGATTTTATGCACGGCACATCTTGCACACAACGCGGCTGGCGCAAAATCACCTGTCCCTCGCCGTGGTATTTCCCTTTGCAATAACAGTCGTATTCTTGCGGCACTATCTCAAACTCAACCGGGGCGAACTTCTCGTCATCTTTTCAATGGGCCTGATCGCCTCAACCCTGCCGACGTATTTCTTAAGCCGATTAATCGCCAGCTTTTGCGTACCGTATTACCTCGCCGACCCGACAAATCGATGGGGTGAATTTACACACGATTATCTGCCCTCCTGGGCCGTGATTGAACCCGGTCCGGCATTGACGTGGTTTTTTGAAGGCTTGCCGCGTGGCGCGCCTGTTCCCTGGGAAGTGTGGATCGGGCCTTTATTCTGGTGGTTGAGCCTGCTCGCGGCACTCTGTGCGGTCTTGTTGTGTACAGCGGTAATCCTGCGCAAGCAATGGATAGAATACGAACGATTGGACTACGCCCTCATGGAATTGCCCCTCGCAATGGTCGAGGGAGGCGATACATCCTCTCGCTTGCCACCATTTATGCGCTCGCCGCTCTTTTGGCTGGGCTTTTCTTTTTCGATCTTCGGTATCTTGTGGAACGTCGTATCCTATTTTAATCCCACATTCCCCGTATTTCCCTGGCGATTTGAATCCATTTCATTTGGACGAGACTTTCAGGCAATTCGCATGAACCTCTACTGGCCGATCGTGGGATTTGCTTACTTTATCAACTTAGACGTCTCGTTTAGCATCTGCTTCTTTTATATTCTCGCGGTAATTGAAGAGGGATTATTCAACCGATTCGGCGTCACAATTTCAGAAGCGAACTTCTGCGGCACCTCCTTTGTGCCCGTAGGCTGGCAAATGATCGGCGTGTGGTTTACCGTCGTCGGCTGGGGGCTTTGGATTGCGCGATCGCATTTGCGCGATGTCTTTCGCAAAGCATTCAAAGGCGACGCAAAAGTCGATGACTCAGACGAGTTGCTCTCTTATCGGGGTGCTGTCTTCGGCTTATTGGGCGGGCTGCTCTACATGTCCTGCTGGTTTTACGCCTCGGGCATGGGCCTGTGGGTCATCGCGGTATTTCTCGTCGTCATGATAGTGGTCTATATCGGGATCTCGCGCATCATTGCCGAAACCGGCGTCATCACCATCCGCGCCGTCATGGTACCGCAAACATTTATCATGTTCACATTTGGCACCACGCGATTATCTGCACAAACCATGGTCGCGCTCGGCATGTCATTTGGCTGGTGTGGCGACATGAAAACAACCCTCATGCCCGCCTTGACCCACTCCGTCCGTCTATTTGACACCATTCAGCACCACAAACGGCAACTCGTCTGGGCCATATGTCTGGCAATGGGCGTGGGCATTGTCGCATCCTGTTTGTATATCATATCCATGGGGTACGAAGGCGGCGCGGGCAATTATGGATCGCAAATCTCCGGAGGCTTAGCGCGCGGACCCTGGGACTTTGTGGTTAAATACGCAAGAGATCCCGTCAATCCCGACTGGCGCAAAATGGCCTTCTTCACCAGCGGCATCGCCTTTGCTGCCCTCCTGTACTTTTTGCGTTACCGCTACACCTGGTGGCCCCTGCACCCACTGGGTCTGGCAACCGGGCCTGCGTATCCCGTGACCCATGTCGTCTTCCCAATCTTTCTCGGCTGGTTGAGCAAATTCGCCATCCTGCGTTTTGGCGGCAGCAGAACCTATCGCAGTGCCCGCCCCTTCTTCCTCGGATTGATCATGGGATACTACGTGGGCGCGGGCATCTCGTTCTTTGTCGATATGATCTGGTTTTACGGACAAGGGCATGGCGTCCCATTTTCCGATTGAT
>JAPPIE010000297.1 GCA_028874765.1 Gemmatimonadota bacterium | reverse complement strand
TGAGATCCCGTGCTCCTCGGCACAGTCCGAAACGCGATCTGCCTCGGGAAAAAGAACCCCCGTATCCGTCCGAGAATCCTCCATTCATCCAAATCCACCACCGTAAGTCCCGGTCCCCCAGCCTGTTGCACAAGCGTTGCAACATAAGCCCGAGAGCCATCGGGCGAAACCCCGAGCACCGTCGAATCATTCCCCAATCGCAATGTGCGAACAACCAAATTGTGCTCTACATCAATTTCCAATAACACGCCCTGCGCGCTCACGTATAATAATTTTTTATCGGGCGAAAACTCTGCGCCAAACGAACCCTCCTGATCAATCTGAATCGCACCCACCACCTGATTGGTATTGAGATCTAAAACAGAAATCACACCGCGACTCCAATTTGTTACATAAGCGCGCGCGCCATCCTGCGTAATTGAGATCTCTAACGGAATATCACCGATAGTTATCCTCGCCGTAACCGCCATCGTTGCCAGATCGACAACGACCACATTTTGATCTGTTTGATTTGCCACATACAACTTTGTGCCATCGGGCGAGAGCGCGACATCAATTGGCCGATTTCCCACCAGGATAGAATCTGTGGTAACGCCATTCACCACATCCACCACCCGAACCAGGTCCTGTACCTGATCAGCCACATAAGCCCGCGTCTGATCAAGGCTCAGCACCGCTTTACCCCGAGATTCAACAGGCACGCTAAACTCCACCTCATGGCGCGTATCCATCTTGAAAAACCCAAACACCTCCGCCACATAAATCGACTGCTGATCCTCAGATACTATCACCCCACCCGGACCGCGGTAGGGCATATAATCGAGTATCAGGTGTGAATCGGAATCCAGTGCTATAACCGAACTATCATCTACATCCGCCACATAAATAATATATCGATCTCCGCTCAATTCTGCAGGCGTCTGCGCTTGACCATAAGAAGAACTAAATACCAAAAAATCGTTAAAATTCGTGACCCCGTCCTCATTCAAATCCGTGCGAGGATCATAGCTCTCATCCTCTGAATTCACATTAAAATTATTGATAAAATGCAAAAAGTCGGAAAACGTCACCTCGCTATCGCCATCAAAATCCGATGCCATAGGACCATTGGCCACCCAAAACACGCTCGTTTCAGCCCGCAGCTCTTCCCCGTTCAAGACCACAAGCATACAAAGCACAGCGCAAAAGCGTAAACTCATCGGGATACGTCCTTTCTCAGTAGTCAGCAGCCAGTTATACCACGTTGTCAGCCCGCCGCCCAGTCTCGGATTCCAAACCAAGTATATCACACCCTATCTCGTTGTCTCTCAAAAACGGACAACAATTCATAAAACATAACCCCTGTAGCTACAGACACATTTAGAGACACTTTTGTTCCCAACATCGGAATGTGAACAACGCTATCGCACAAACACAGTGTCTCAGGACGCACACCCGTCACTTCATGGCCCAAGACCACAGCCACCGGCCAGCGATAGCAAAAAGTTCGAAAATCGACACTATCTGGCGTTTGCTCTAATGCAACCACCTGTACACCTTGCGAGCGCAAATCGCCGATCAGCTTTGCCGTATCCCGTTCATAATACCAGGGCACCGTCTCTTCTGCGCCCAACGCCACGCGACTGATCTCCTTGCGCGGGGGACATCCCGTAAATCCCGTTAAATAAACCCCCGATGCATTAACCCCATCTGCCGAGCGAAAAATCGCGCCCACATTAAACAGTGAACGAACATTTTCCACAACGGCATAAATGGGATATCCATCGGGTTTATAAAGCAAATTCATCACATATAAAAACGCAAGAAGTAAAACGCCCTCGCGTTTTACTTCTTGCGTCTCACCTCTTATCGGTTAACCACTCGGGCAGTTCAATCCAGAAACACACCCGGGATTCTTTTCAATCTATATATTCTTCAGCAGGTGATTCCTGAGATTCTGTTGAACCATTGGATTCTGCCGAACCATTGATACGGCTACGCACGCGCTGAACGGTCTGTCCCAATCTCGTGCGCGTATTTCGCCCCATTTCCGTTCCCAGCAAAAAGCCCACAACGGCGAGGCCAACAGCAGCAAGGCCAACAACGACTCCAATCCAAAAAAAATCGCGATTTGCTTCTTGTCGTCGCCACATAACACGCTCCTTAGAAATAATCTACGGTTATCTATTACTACAAAAATGACGACCTAATTTCAACCATACACAACAGGAAGTCAAGAGAAAACAGGTATCCAGGAGCCTGTTAACCACTTAAAACAATTTATAGCGCAAAAAAAAATTATCAGTATTTTTAGGAGCATGCCCAACACCTGGACACAAAAACTCGACCGTGCCATTGACGCACAACGCAAAAAAATTGTACGCGTCCGCCGCGATCTGCACATGTATCCCGAACCCAGCGGTCGCGAAGTGGAAACCACGCACTATCTCGTCAAATTGTTACAACAAACCGGATGCCATGTAAAGACGGGTCCCAGAGGCTGTGGCGTTATAGCCGACAATACATCGGAAAACACGCGTATAGGCCTGCGAGCCGACATTGACGCACTTCGCATACAAGATGCCAAAAATGCGCCCTACCGCAGTCGCGTACCGGGCGTGATGCACGCCTGCGGACACGATGGTCATACAGCCACAGTACTCGGTGCTGTTCTGGGCCTTCTGGAATGCGACCGGGTATTGCCCTGGCCTGTACACTGGCGCGCCATCTTTCAACCTGCTGAAGAAACCAACCAGGGCGCCAAAGACATGATCGCCTTTGGTGCTCTCAAAAACGTCTGTGGCCTGCTCAGCCTTCACCTCGATCCCTCGCGTCCAGCAGGCACTGTGGGCATACGCAAGGGCGTGCTCACAGCCAATTGTGCCGAAATAGAAATTTGCATCCAGGGCCGGGGCGGACATGCCGCTCGCCCCCTGGAAACGCGAGACCCCATCGTCGCTGCCGCTCAGGTCATCACAGCACTCTATCAATCATTGCCTCGCAATGTAGATACCTACGACCCGATTGTCATATCAATTGGGCATATCTCTGCGGGCGAAAATCCCAACGTCATACCCGCCCAGGCTCTGCTTCGAGGCACCCTTCGCACCCTCAGTGGCAGTTCTCAAGCCCATGCCATGGACCACATTCTCAAGATTGCCAATGGCATGGCCAATCTCACCGACACAGAAATCGATGTCCGCTTTCTCACCGGCCCCTCATCGGTCAATAACGACCCCGCACTCACCGAACTGATCCGCCAAAATGCCATTGATCTATTGGGCCAAACACACGTTCAAACCATCGCCAGACCGAGCATGGGAGGCGAAGACTTTGCCAATTATCTCGACCATGTGCCCGGCAGCCTGTTTCGCCTGGGGTGCATGCCCCCCCGGGGAAGTGCCCCGCCCTTGCATGCACCCGACTTCGACATTGATGAACGCGCCCTGGTCATAGGTGCCAAAATACTCGCGCGCAGCGTCGTCAACTATTTCGATCCCTCGCGAAAAAAGAACGGAGACTGCCATGACCCGACTTGAATTTAATCCCAGTATTCAACCCACCCTCGGCGTGGAAATAGAACTGGCTCTGGTCGATGCCAACACCATGGCTTTGTGCAGCAAAAACGCCGCGATACTCAATCGCATTCCCGACGAATATGCCGACAAAATCAAGCCCGAACTAATGCAGTGTTATGTCGAAATCAACACCGATATATGTGAAAGTGTCAGCCATGTAGAATCCGATCTCAAGCCCAAACTCCAGACACTATCCAGCGTAGCGGCCGCCGAGAATGTCCAACTCTACTGGTCGGGCACACACCCATTTTCCACCTGGCGCGAACAAAAAATCACACCCAATGACCGATATATGGGCCTCGTCAACCTGCTCCAGGACACCGCCCGACAACTGGTCACATTTGGCCTCCACGTACACGTAGGCGTCAACAGCGGTGACAAAGCCATAATGATCTGCGACCGAATACTGCGCTATTTGCCCGTCTTGCTGGCACTTTCTTGTAATAGCCCATTCTGGGAGGGTCGGGTCACGGGCTTGCACTCCTGGCGATCAAAAGTAATGGAGGGCCTCCCCACTGCTGGGCTGCCCCCCTTAATGCGCAACTGGAGTGAATATGTCTGGCTAATCAACCACCTCATCGACACTGGCTATATCGAATCCATCCGAGAAATCTGGTGGGACGTGCGCCCGCACCACGCATTTGGCACCGTTGAAGTCCGCATTTGCGACATCCCTGGCACTCTCGAAGACACATTGGGATTGGTCGCACTAATTCAGTGTTTAATTTGCAATCTGTCTGACGAAATCGATCAGGGGATCTATCAACACGACAGCCACCCCATGCTCATCCGTCAAAACAAATGGCACGCCTCCCGATACGGCATTGATGCACAACTGGTCGATTCCACCTCTCACGACCTCAAATCAGTCCCACAAATAACCGAGGAACTCGTCGAAAAACTGCTCCCCATGGCCGAACAACTCAATTGCGTATCCTATCTCAAACACGTCCTCGACATGGCTCACCAACCCACCTGGGCACAACGACAAATGGACCTCCTCGCCCTCACTGGCGACCCCGCCGAAGTCGTTCGCCGCCTGATTAACGACTCCTCAC
>JAPPIE010000148.1 GCA_028874765.1 Gemmatimonadota bacterium | reverse complement strand
TGAGTGTACACGGCAACACCAATCTCAACACGCCCAATGTGGATTCTCTCGCACGGGATGGCGCGCTATTCGACCGGTTTTACGTCTGCCCGGTATGCGCGCCCACGCGGGCAGAGTTTTTGACGGGGCGCTATCATCTGCGCGGCGGTGTCCACGGCGTGAGCACGGGTGCCGAGCGAC
The DNA here is from genome assembly GCA_028874765.1 of Gemmatimonadota bacterium. GTDB lineage: Bacteria > Latescibacterota > UBA2968 > UBA2968 > UBA2968 > VXRD01. The sequence goes on along the minus strand of JAPPIE010000148.1, from coordinate 4,436 downwards.
TAAATCTCGATGAGACCACCATTGCCGACGTGTTCAAAGCCGCTGGATACGCTACGGGTGCCTATGGCAAATGGCACAATGGCACGCAACACCCCTATCATCCAAACGCGCGGGGATTTGACGAGTTTTTTGGGTTCTGTTCCGGGCACTGGGGACAATATTTCGATGCCGAACTCGAACACAATGGCGAACTCACGCGCGGAAAGGGATACTTACCCGATGAGTGTACAGACCGCGCCATGGACTTTATGGCAGAAAATGTCGAACGCGATCAACCGTTCTTCTGTTATCTCCCCTACAATATCCCACACACCCCATTTCAGGTACCCGACGAGTTTTACGAGCCTTTCCGCGACAAACCGATTGAGATGCGGGCGACCAACCCCGACCAGGAAGAAATAGTGCGCACGCGGGCGGCACTGGCTCTCTGTGAAAACATCGATTGGAACGTGGGACGCTTACTGGACAAACTCGACGAATTGGGAATCGCGGAAGACACCATTGTATTTTATTTTGGAGACAATGGACCCAATGGCGCGCGATGGAATGGCGGGATGAAAGGCACAAAAGGATCAACAGATGAAGGCGGCGTGCGCGTGGCGGGCTTGATGCGCTGGAAGGGGCATATCCAGGCTGGTACAGTCATTGAAGAAATCGCCGGAGCGATTGATTTATTGCCCACATTTGCCGACCTCGCGGGTATCGATCTGGAAGTTGAAAAACCGCTGGATGGTCGCAGCCTCAAACCTCTGCTATTGGGCAAAGATGTCGAATGGTCTGACCGCATCATTCTATCACACCAGCGGGCACAATTGAGCGCGCGCAATCAGCACTTCCGATTGGACATAGAGGGCAAGTTATACGATATGGTCGCCGACGGTGGACAGACAACCGATGTGTCAAAAGAACACCCCGATGTCCACGCGGAATTGTCAGATGCCGTAGCAAAATATCACGCCGAAGTCTTGCCCGTCAACGACAACCGTCCCTTTGCCACGGGCTACTGGAAAACGACCCGCTTGCCCGCCAGAGACGGGGTGCATCACGGCACAGTCCAGCGCAGTGCAGGCGCGCCCAACTGTTCTTATTTCACGCACTGGACTCAGGTGGGGGATCGGATGACCTGGGATATTGAAGTCGGCACAACGGGCGACTATGAAGCAGCGATTTATTATACATGCCCGGAAGAAGATGTGGGATCAACCGTCGAACTGGCATTTCATCCCACTCACGGCCAGGCAACAAAAGTGCAAGGACAGGTGACCGACGCACACGACCCACCGCTAATCGGCGCAGCAGATGACCGCTATCCCCGCGGCGGCGAGTCCTATGTAAAGGATTTCGAGCCATTGACATTGGGTACGATCCATCTGGATGCAGGCAGAGGCACCTTGACCTTGCGCGCCCTCGACGTACCTCATTCACAGGTGATGGACGTGCGACGCGTGATGCTGATCCGCAGAAAAAAACGCGAATAATTTGAGCGTTTTTCGCAGATGGGCGCAGATAAAAGGCAAACCCCAAAGAATCCGCAGATGAAAGGCAAGATCAAAAGGATTTATAGATGAAGGCGAGGAATTTGAGCAGAAAACAGAGGGGAATTGATAGTAGGAGGGATGAGGAGACTTATGCGGTTATAGGGGCTGCTATGGCGGTGCATAATGAGTTGGGGTGTGGTTTTCTTGAGGCGGTTTATCAGGAAGCATTAGAGCAGGAGTTTGTGTTGCGGGGAGTGCCTTATGTTCGGGAAAAGAAGTTGGAAATATGTTATAAGGGGCTGGTGCTGAAATCCTATTATCAAGTGGATTTTCTTTGTTTTGATTCTGTGATCGTCGAATTAAAGGCTTTGCAAAAACTGTCCGGTGTTGAAGAGGCTCAAGTTATTCATTACCTCAAGGCATCAGGCTTGAACAAAGCCCTGCTCATCAATTTTGGTACTGCGAGACTGGAATACAAAAGGCTGGTGTTTAATCTGCGCCCATCTGCGGATAATAAATCTGAAAAACATCTTTGATTACAGCGAATTACAGCGAGATTCAGTTATTCGGAAATTCCGAACAATTGCTGCAGATGGTAAAAATTACAATACCCAGTTTTACAATCTGGACACCATCATCTCGGTTTACTAAACAATACCGCATACAAAAACGCGGATTGATGCAGAAGTTACTGGCGGGAGAATAGAGAGTGAGAATCAATAAATAGATCAATATCCAAATGATTTGTCATGGATTCGTTACTAAAGACACCTAAATATTTATTTAATAAGGGTTTTATCTGTGCCCATCTGCGTTCATCTGCGGATAAATCCTTACCACCCAACTTTACATTTTACTCAATACAATGAGCAAAACAACTTTATCAGATCACAACTTACCTGAGACCTGATCAAAAGGAAACCCAACAATGACCACCCCAAATTGGAATATCCTCCCCAAAGAAACCATCCGGGAATTCGATGAAAAGGGCTGTCTGATCGTGCGCCGGGCACTCGATCAAAAAACAGTCGCACACTTGCTCGAAACATGCGACCGACTCATTAATAGCGACATAAAAACAAACCGACAAACGCGCGAAAATGGATATTACGATGGCTTTCGCAACTGCATCGCCTTAGACGACGCCTTTCTGCCACTCCTCACACATCCTACAATCTTCCCCATGGTCGTGCAATTCCTCGGCGCTTATCTCCATCTCACCACCTCACACCTGATTTACAAACATCCCGACCCGCCTGGCACGCCCGATTTTGCCCGAGCACCAAACTGGCATCGCGATTATGGTCGCCTCAACAGCGACCTCCAGCACGCGGCTCCCCGGGGCATGCTCAAATGCGCTTATTACCTCACAGACCTCACCGAACCCAATGCGGGCGCCACCCTCGTCGTGCCCGGAAGCAACCTATTGAGAGACCCCCTCGACATCCCCTCCAATGGCGACCCAGAAGGCGCATTCGAACCGCATCTCGAACCCGGAGACTGTCTCATCTTCGAAAACCGAACCTATCACGCTGGCGGTGTCAACCTATCCAACGAAACCCGCAAAGTCATCATGTTCGGTTATGGCTACAGATGGCTCGCGCCCATAGATTACCGCATCCAGCCCCAATCGCTATTGGACAAACTCGATCCACTGGACCAGTACCTCCTTGGCGAAACACTGGTCAAAACAGAAGAATATCAAACCAGCGGCGGCGAAACCCCGCTCAAGCCCTGGTGCGAGCAAAACAACCTGCCCCTCACCAGACCACCAGTATGGCAAGAAGACCTGGCTCTTGCCTGATCATCGATCACAACAGGCGCAATTGATGATACTCATACTAATTTCATACTAATTTATGTAAAATTAGTATGCTTCCCCTATCCAATCAACAAAATAGGGTATGTTTGACACGCAATGTCGTATAAAGAGGGTTATTAATGGAATTACTCAAAGGAAAAGTAGCGATCATCACAGGTGGCGCGAGCGGTATTGGTCGCGCAACTGCTCGCCTCTTTGTTGAAGAAGGCGCACAAGTCGTCATCGCAGACATCCAGGAAGATAAGGGTCAAACCGTCGCTGAAGAACTCGGGTCCAATGCCATCTTCCTGCATACCAATGTGAGACGGGAACCCGATATCAGAGCAATGATTAACCTCGCGATCTCGCACTTTGGACACCTGGATTGCCTCTTTAACAACGCCGGATACGGCGGTGTAGCGGGACCTATTGAAGAAACATCCATGCGGGGTTTTGACAAAACCGTAAGCATTCTCCTGCGCGGCGTCTTCATGGGCATCAAACACGCGGCTCCCATCATGAAAAAACAGGGATCGGGCAGCATCATCAGCACGGGTTCTGTCGCGGGCCTTCGCACGGGCTATGCGCCGCATGTGTACAGCGCGTGTAAAGCCGCCGTCATACACCTCACCCGCACAACGGCAATGGAATTGGGACCTCACAACATCCGCGTCAACTGTATATGTCCGGGAGGCATTGCCACCCCCATATTTGCCCCGGCGCTGGACCTCGCGCCCGAAGAATCGGACAAAGCCTATCAACTCATGACCGAAAAACTCGCTGGCGGACAGCCTATCCATCGTGCAGGTCAGCCCGAAGACATCGCACACGCAGCCCTCTATCTCGCCAGCGATCACGCCTCATTTGTCAACGGTCACGCCCTCGTAGTCGATGGCGGCCTCATCGGCGGCCAAAAATGGGATAGATCCTGGATCGCCCGAGAGGGGCTTACGTCTGATGAAGATATCCGTGAAGGAGGTAAAAAGGAATGAACCGCATCTTAATCTCATTGGCCCTCATGCTCTTCATCGCTTGTGGCAGTGAACAAACCGGACCGGCAAAAACGACCATTGCCGTCATCCCCAAAGGCACAACCCACGAATTCTGGAAATCGATTCACGCAGGTGCTGTCAAAGCACAACGCGAATTAGACATAG
>JAPPIE010000469.1 GCA_028874765.1 Gemmatimonadota bacterium | reverse complement strand
GAGTATGGGGCGACGTCAGACCGAGGTGTCGCGCGGGTCGGCCCGCGGTTATTTTCTGTGGGCGTGGGAGAATCCTTTGCCGGATCGCGTAGTCGAGTCGCTGGAGATTATCCCGAATGGTCCGCGTTTTATTATCGCCGGTGTTACGCTTTCGCATCTGGATGAGTATCCTTTTGTGCGACACGGGAAGCGGGAAGCGCGTCTGATTCTGACCCATCCCGAAGATGCGGAAAAACCGTTTGATCTCAGCGTAGAGGTGGATCGGGGAACGGCAACTTATGTGCATCCCTTGCCCGAAGCGTCTGCCGATGATTTTGTCAATGATGATTTCGCCGGTTGGGGAGAAGCGCAGAATCCCAAATCGAGTCCGGCTTATGTCGAGGTCGCTGCCACGCCTTCGGCTACGATGACGGTGAAGCAGGGCGAGGAAAAGGTGGGCGAGGTCAAGTGGGGTGATGTCGAGGATAAGAAGGTGGTGGAGACGCCGCGCATGCGCGTGGAACTCCTGGATCGGGGGCGGAACTGGGTTCACGTTACTGTGCTTGATGATGATACGGGGAAGCCCATTCCTTGCCGCGTCCACTTCCGCTCGCCAGAGGGGATTCCCTATCAGCCTTATGGACATCACAATCAGGTCAATTCCAATCTCGATAGCTGGCATGTTGATATCGGTGGCGATCTTCGGCTCGGACAAATCACTTATGCGTACATCGACGGTCGTTGCCAGGGGTGGTTGCCGCGCGGTGAAGTCATTGTGGATGTCGCCCGGGGATTTGAGTATGAGCCGGTGCGGACGCGGGTGAAGATCGAACCGGGTCAACGCGAACTGACTTTGCGTCTCAAGCGATGGATTCATATGAACGAGGGGGGATGGTATAGCGGGGATTCGCACGTTCACTTTCTTTCGACACAGGGCAGTCATACGGAGTCCCAGGGGGAGGATCTCAATATCGTTAATTTGCTTCCGTCGCAGTGGGGCAATCTTTTTACCAATACGGAGGATTTTACGGGCAGGCCGAGTATTTCGCAAGATGGGAATAATATCGTCTATGTGGGTCAGGAGAATAGGCAGCACTTTTTGGGGCATCTCATTCTGTGGGGTCTCAAAGAGCCGGTGATGCCGTGGTGCAGTGACGGTCCGGGTGAGTCCGAGCTGGGTGGTACGCTGGAGATTACGATGAGCGATTGGGCGGATCAGTGTCACGCGCAGGGTGGCTCGGTTATTATCCCGCATCTTCCGAATCCAAATGGGGAGCCTGCGGCGCTGATTGCCACGGGGCGCGTGGATGGCGTGGAGATGCTGCGTCATGCGCCGTTCAATCATCTGGAATACTACCGCTATCTCAACTGCGGCTATCGCTTGCCGCTGGTTGGTGGGACGGATAAGATGAGTAGCGATGTGCCCGTTGGTATTTACCGCACGTATGCCTATTTGCCCGATGAGGAATTTACCTACGATAATTGGTGCAAGAGTGTGTCGCAGGGGCGAACATTTCACAGCGGTGGTCCCATCATTCATCTCACTGCGGATGGACACCAGGTTGGCGATACAATGCAGTTGTCGGGGGCCGGTACGGTGGAGGTCGAGGCGTGGGCGGAGAGTATTTTTCCGATTCATACGCTCGAGATCGTTCAGGCAGGGCGCGTCGTTGCTTCGACGGAGGATAATAAAGGTGCGCGGCGATTGGCGTTGAAGGCGAAGGTGAAGGTGGATGGGCATACGTGGATTGCCGCCCGATGTGCCGGTCCCAATTATACCAGTGTTCCCCATCACGATGGCTGGGGACGGGGGATATTTGCCCATACGTCGCCGATTTATATCGCCTGCGGTGGCGAGTGGTGGATGTTCGATCTGGAAGCTGCCCAGTATATGCTGACGCTTATAGATGGCGATCTGGCGTACATCCGTCAAACTGCTGCCCGGCACGCCTCTGGCACGGCGACGCACCACCACGGCGAGTTGGACCATCTCGCGTATCTGGAACGTCCCTTTGTCGAAGCCCGTGCAGCGATTCATCGGCGGATGCATCAGTTGGGAATACCGCATTGATGAGAATCAAAAAATAGACGCCATCCATCCGCCATCCACAGGCAGGGCTGTGCCGGTGATCCAGGCGGCGGCGTCCGATGCGAAGAATACCGCGGCGTTGCCGATGTCCGATGGCAAACCCAGGCGAGGGAGTGGGGTTTTTACCCGGCAGTCTTCAATTTCCTGCGATGTGAGATAATCCTGTATGGGCGTTTCGATGTAGCCCGGGCAGATCGCGTTGACGGTTGCGCCAAAGGGGGCCAATTCCAGGGCGGTGTCTCGCGTGAGGTTGACGACGCCGGCTTTTGATGCGGCATACGCGGGTCCTCCGCCCCCACCAAATGACTGTACAGATGCGATGTGGATGATTCTGCCAGATGGTTTTTTGAGATGTGGCATGGCGAGTTTGCTGGCTACATACAGTGCCCGAAGGTTTACGCCCATTACGGTGTCATAGTCAGCGATGGTTGTTTCTTCAATGCCGCCGGGTATTGTGATGCCGGCGTTGTTTATTAGGATATCCAGTTTGCCAAATTCGGAGACGGTCCGTTCAATCAGATTGCGTACTGATTCGTCATCCGATACGTCGGTTTGCACGAAGATTCCTTTCCCTCCGCGTTTTTCTATTTCTTCTACCGTAGAAGTGGTTAAGTCGGTGTCGTGATATATGCCCTTTTTGGGTGCTTCTTGGATATCGGCTACGGCTACATGTGCGCCTTCCCGTGCCAGTGCCAGTGCTATGCCCCGCCCAATGCCAGAGCTTGCGCCAGTGACGATTGCTACGCGGTCTTTGAGTGTCATGATGTCTCCTTAATCTTTCAATACCTCCGCTATCGCTTCGCACAATGGCCCGATGTTGTCCTTTGTCATGCCCGCCACGTTGATGCGTCCCGAACTGACGATGTATATTGAATATCGCTCTCGCAATGCTTCTACTTGCTCGGGGGTCAGCCCGGAGAAAGAGAACATCCCCCTCTGGTGTGCGATAAACGAAAAGTCGCGCCGCACGCCTTTTGTTTCGAGGGTATCCACAAATAGGGTGCGCATGTTGTTGATGCGGTCGCGCATGGCTTTTACTTCGCCGTCCCATTGTGTTCGCAAGGCGGGGTCGTTGAGGACTGTTGCGACTGCCTGTGCGCCGTGCGATGGCGGGTTGGAATAATTCGTGCGGATGCAGATTTTGATGTGGCTCATCGCTTTTTCAACGGTGGTGGCGTTTTTGCCCACGATGGTCAATGCGCCCGTGCGCTCGCGGTAGAGGCCAAAGTTTTTGGAGAAGGAACTGGCGACGAGGAGTTCGCAGCCGGGCCGGCTGAGAGATAGGAGTCCGACTGCGTCTTCAGCAAGGCCATTGCCCAGGCCCTGATAGGCAAAGTCAACGAGTGGAATGATGCCGCGATCTGCGATGATATCGGCTATTTGTGCCCATTGCTCGGCGGAGGGATCGACGCCGGTGGGGTTGTGACAACATCCGTGTAGTAATACGACATCGCCTGCGGGGATTTGCCCGAGGTCCTGGATCAATGCGTCAAAGTCCAGGCCGAAAGACGCGGGGTTGTAATAGCGGTAGGTCGCTGTGGGTACGCTGGCAGATTCAAAAATTTTGGGGTGGTTTGCCCAGGTGGGATCGCTTAGCCATACACGGGCATGGGGATAGTGCTGATGAATAAAGTCACCGGCAATGCGCAACGCGCCCGTGCCGCCCGGTGCTTGGGCTGTTCCCGCGCGTCCACTGGTGAGGATTTCGTGTTCTGTTCCCCAGAGGAGTTCTTGTACGGCTTTGTTATACGCTTCGTCGCCTTCTATGCCGAGATAATTTTTGGTGTCTTCGTGTGCGAGTAGGCGTTCTTCTGCTGTTTTTACAGAGGCAAATATCGGCGTGTTGCCGTCGCCGTCTTTGTACACGCCAACGCCGAGGTTTATTTTGTCGGGGTTTGGGTCGTTTTTGAATGCTTCGGTCAATCCTATAATGGGATCTGCAGGCGCCATTGTCAGGGATTCGAACATTATTTTTTCCTTTGTTTTAGTTGTCATTGCGGCATGGTGTTGTAGGGGACGGCCCCTGTGCCGTCCCGCCTGTCATCGCGGTGTGCTGTTGAGCCGCGATCCAGTGGTTTTTGCCGCGGGCAAAGATACATACGCACGCTGTAAAATGCAAGGATACACCCGAAAGTCAATATATTGATTTTCCCTCCCCCCTGTCGTATCTTCATCTTATGTCACAGACTGCACACAAAACCCGCGAGATTGCGATTGCAGAGGCTTATGCCCATTGCGAGGCACTTACCCGCGCGCATTATGAGAATTTTCCGGTTGGCTCGGTGCTTATTCCAAAACGCGTTCGGCCCCATGTGTATAGTATCTATGCGTTTGCGCGTACGGCGGATGATTTTGCCGATGAGCCTGGTTTGACGGTTCAGGAGCGGCTCGGTCATCTGGCGGAGTGGGAAGCGCGGCTCGATGCGTGTCTTTCAGACCCGGTTGGTCCGATATTTACGGCGCTTGCAGAGACGATTCGCACGCGCGATTTGCCCGTGCAATTGCTCAGGGATTTGCTCACGGCTTTTCGCATGGATGTGACGACGCAAC
>JAPPIE010000355.1 GCA_028874765.1 Gemmatimonadota bacterium | reverse complement strand
GAGTATGGGGCGACGTCAGACCGAGGTGTCGCGCGGGTCGGCCCGCGGTTATTTTTTGTGGGCGTGGGAGAATCCGCAACCGGATCGCACAATCGAGTCGCTGGAGATTATTCCGGGTGGTCCGCGTTTTATTATCGCCGGTGTTACGCTTTCGCATCTCGATGAGTATCCCTTTGTGCGACACGGGAAGCGGGAGGCGCGTCTGATTCTGACCCATCCCGAAGATGCGGAAAGGCCGTTTGACCTTAGCGTGGAGGTGGATCGAGGAACGGCAACTTATGTTCATCCACTGCCCGAAGCGTCTGCTGATGATTTTGTCAATGATGATTTCGCCGGTTGGGGAGAAGCGCAGAATCCCAAATCGAGTCCGGCTTATGTCGAGGTCGCTGCCACGCCTTCGGCTACGATGACGGTGAAGCAGGGCGAGGAAAAGGTGGGCGAGGTCAAGTGGGGTGATGTCGAGGATAAGAAGGTGGTGGAGACGCCGCGCATGCGCGTGGAACTCCTGGATCGGGGGCGGAACTGGGTTCACGTTACTGTGCTTGATGATGATACGGGGAAGCCCATTCCTTGCCGCGTCCACTTCCGCTCGCCAGAGGGGATTCCCTATCAGCCTTATGGACATCACAATCAGGTCAATTCCAATCTCGATAGCTGGCATGTTGATATCGGTGGCGATCTTCGGCTCGGACAAATCACTTATGCGTACATCGACGGTCGTTGCCAGGGGTGGTTGCCGCGCGGTGAAGTCATTGTGGATGTCGCCCGGGGATTTGAGTATGAGCCGGTGCGGACGCGGGTGAAGATCGAACCGGGTCAACGCGAACTGACTTTGCGTCTCAAGCGATGGATTCATATGAACGAGGGGGGATGGTATAGCGGGGATTCGCACGTTCACTTTCTTTCGACACAGGGCAGTCATACGGAGTCCCAGGGGGAGGATCTCAATATCGTTAATTTGCTTCCGTCGCAGTGGGGCAATCTTTTTACCAATACGGAGGATTTTACGGGCAGGCCGAGTATTTCGCAAGATGGGAATAATATCGTCTATGTGGGTCAGGAGAATAGGCAGCACTTTTTGGGGCATCTCATTCTGTGGGGTCTCAAAGAGCCGGTGATGCCGTGGTGCAGTGACGGTCCGGGTGAGTCCGAGCTGGGTGGTACGCTGGAGATTACGATGAGCGATTGGGCGGATCAGTGTCACGCGCAGGGTGGCTCGGTTATTATCCCGCATCTTCCGAATCCAAATGGGGAGCCTGCGGCGCTGATTGCCACGGGGCGCGTGGATGGCGTGGAGATGCTGCGTCATGCGCCGTTCAATCATCTGGAATACTACCGCTATCTCAACTGCGGCTATCGCTTGCCGCTGGTTGGTGGGACGGATAAGATGAGTAGCGATGTGCCCGTTGGTATTTACCGCACGTATGCCTATTTGCCCGATGAGGAATTTACCTACGATAATTGGTGCAAGAGTGTGTCGCAGGGGCGAACATTTCACAGCGGTGGTCCCATCATTCATCTCACTGCGGATGGACACCAGGTTGGCGATACAATGCAGTTGTCGGGGGCCGGTACGGTGGAGGTCGAGGCGTGGGCGGAGAGTATTTTTCCGATTCATACGCTCGAGATCGTTCAGGCAGGGCGCGTCGTTGCTTCGACGGAGGATAATAAAGGTGCGCGGCGATTGGCGTTGAAGGCGAAGGTGAAGGTGGATGGGCATACGTGGATTGCCGCCCGATGTGCCGGTCCCAATTATACCAGTGTTCCCCATCACGATGGCTGGGGACGGGGGATATTTGCCCATACGTCGCCGATTTATATCGCCTGCGGTGGCGAGTGGTGGATGTTCGATCTGGAAGCTGCCCAGTATATGCTGACGCTTATAGATGGCGATCTGGCGTACATCCGTCAAACTGCTGCCCGGCACGCCTCTGGCACGGCGACGCACCACCACGGCGAGTTGGACCATCTCGCGTATCTGGAACGTCCCTTTGTCGAAGCCCGTGCAGCGATTCACCGAAGGATGCATCAGTTGGGGATACCGCATTAGTGCGAATTAAAAAATAGACGCCATCCATCCGCCATCCACAGGGAGGGCTGTGCCGGTGATCCACGAGGCGGCGTCCGATGCGAAGAATACCGCGGCGTTGCCAATGTCCGATGGCAAGCCCAGGCGGGGTAATGGGGTTTTTACTTTGCAGTCTTCGATGTCCTGTGGTGTGAGATAATCCTGTATGGGCGTTTCGATGTAGCCCGGGCAGATGGCATTGACGGTCGCGCCAAAGGGGGCCAATTCCAGTGCGGTGTCTCGCGTGAGGTTGACGACGCCAGCTTTTGATGCGGCATACGCTGGTCCTCCGCCACCGCCAAATGACTGTACAGATGCGATGTGGATGATTCTGCCGGATGGTTTTTTGAGGTGTGGCATGGCGAGTTTGCTGGCTACATACAGTGCCCGAAGGTTTACGCCCATTACGGTGTCATAGTCAGCGATGGTTGTTTCTTCAATGCCGCCGGGTATTGTGATGCCGGCGTTGTTTATTAGGATATCCAGTTTGCCAAATTCGGAGACGGTCCGTTCAATCAGATTGCGTACTGATTCGTCATCCGATACGTCGGTTTGCACGAAGATTCCTTTCCCTCCGCGTTTTTCTATTTCTTCTACCGTAGAAGTGGTTAAGTCGGTGTCGTGATATATGCCCTTTTTGGGTGCTTCTTGGATATCGGCTACGGCTACATGTGCGCCTTCCCGTGCCAGTGCCAGTGCTATGCCCCGCCCAATGCCAGAGCTTGCGCCAGTGACGATTGCTACGCGGTCTTTGAGTGTCATGATGTCTCCTTAATCTTTCAATACCTCCGCTATCGCTTCGCACAATGGCCCGATGTTGTCCTTTGTCATGCCCGCCACGTTGATGCGTCCCGAACTGACGATGTATATTGAATATCGCTCTCGCAATGCTTCTACTTGCTCGGGGGTCAGCCCGGAGAAAGAGAACATCCCCCTCTGGTGTGCGATAAACGAAAAGTCGCGCCGCACGCCTTTTGTTTCGAGGGTATCCACAAATAGGGTGCGCATGTTGTTGATGCGGTCGCGCATGGCTTTTACTTCGCCGTCCCATTGTGTTCGCAAGGCGGGGTCGTTGAGGACTGTTGCGACTGCCTGTGCGCCGTGCGATGGCGGGTTGGAATAATTCGTGCGGATGCAGATTTTGATGTGGCTCATCGCTTTTTCAACGGTGGTGGCGTTTTTGCCCACGATGGTCAATGCGCCCGTGCGCTCGCGGTAGAGGCCAAAGTTTTTGGAGAAGGAACTGGCGACGAGGAGTTCGCAGCCGGGCCGGCTGAGAGATAGGAGTCCGACTGCGTCTTCAGCAAGGCCATTGCCCAGGCCCTGATAGGCAAAGTCAACGAGTGGAATGATGCCGCGATCTGCGATGATATCGGCTATTTGTGCCCATTGCTCGGCGGAGGGATCGACGCCGGTGGGGTTGTGACAACATCCGTGTAGTAATACGACATCGCCTGCGGGGATTTGCCCGAGGTCCTGGATCAATGCGTCAAAGTCCAGGCCGAAAGACGCGGGGTTGTAATAGCGGTAGGTCGCTGTGGGTACGCTGGCAGATTCAAAAATTTTGGGGTGGTTTGCCCAGGTGGGATCGCTTAGCCATACACGGGCATGGGGATAGTGCTGATGAATAAAGTCACCGGCAATGCGCAACGCGCCCGTGCCGCCCGGTGCTTGGGCTGTTCCCGCGCGTCCACTGGTGAGGATTTCGTGTTCTGTTCCCCAGAGGAGTTCTTGTACGGCTTTGTTATACGCTTCGTCGCCTTCTATGCCGAGATAATTTTTGGTGTCTTCGTGTGCGAGTAGGCGTTCTTCTGCTGTTTTTACAGAGGCAAATATCGGCGTGTTGCCGTCGCCGTCTTTGTACACGCCAACGCCGAGGTTTATTTTGTCGGGGTTTGGGTCGTTTTTGAATGCTTCGGTCAATCCTATAATGGGATCTGCAGGCGCCATTGTCAGGGATTCGAACATTATTTTTTCCTTTGTTTTAGTTGTCATTGCGGCATGGTGTTGTAGGGGACGGCCCCTGTGCCGTCCCGCCTGTCATCGCGGTGTGCTGTTGAGCCGCGATCCAGTGGTTTTTGCCGCGGGCAAAGATACATACGCACGCTGTAAAATGCAAGGATACACCCGAAAGTCAATATATTGATTTTCCCTCCCCCCTGTCGTATCTTCACGTTATGTCACAGACTGCACACAAGACCCGCGGGATTGCGATTGCGGAGGCTTATGCCCATTGCGAGGCTCTTACCCGTGCGCATTATGAGAATTTTCCGGTTGGCTCGGTGCTTATTCCAAAACGGGTGCGGCCCCATGTGTATAGTATCTATGCGTTTGCGCGTACGGCAGATGATTTTGCCGATGAGCCGGGTTTGACGGCGCAGGATCGGCTCGACCATCTCGCTGAGTGGGAAATGCGTCTCGATGCGTGTCTTTCAGATCCGGTTGGTCCGATATTTACGGCGCTTGCGGAAACGATTCGCACGCGCGATTTGCCAGTGCAATTGCTCAGGGATTTGCTCACGGCTTTTCGCATGGATGTGACGACGCAAC
>JAPPIE010000194.1 GCA_028874765.1 Gemmatimonadota bacterium | reverse complement strand
CGCAACGGCATCAGTGGCCTGATGGGACGAGTCGGACTCGACGCCTGGGCGCGCGACCTTGCAGACATCGAATTTGATCTCGTTGCAGTAGCCACCCGCAGCGAAGCCTCCGCACAACGCGCAAAAGCCAACTTTGAACAATGGACCGGACACGCGCCCGCACCCTACTGGGGCGAAACACCCTGGGAAGATGTCTTGCGCGACTTTCCAGACCTCGACGTCATGGCCGTCGCCACCCCCGACAACCTGCACACGCCCGTGGTCCTCGCAGCACTGAACAACGGCACCCATGTCATCACCGAAAAACCCATGTGTTTATCGGTCCACGAAGCCGATGAAATGATCGAACTCGCCAATGAAAAAGGACTGGTATGTGCGGTAGATATGCACAAACGCTACGACCCGGATCACATGCGCATTGAGCACGACATAGCCAATCGCATCGGCGACCCCATTTACGGACTCGCCATGCTGGAAGAACCCCTCGAAGTATCCACCAGCACATTTAAATGGGCAGAAGAAAGCGACCCCTTCTCCTATGTGGGACCCCACTGGGTCGATCTATTTTACAACTACTACCGCAGCAAACCCGTATCCCTCACAGCCGTGGGACAAAAAAAACGCCTCATACGCGACGGTATTGACGCCTATGACGCCGTCCAGGTACGCGTGGATTTCGACAACGGCATGAGCATTTACTTCCACAACAACTGGATCACGCCCGATGACTTTGAAGGACCCGTCAATCAGGGACACGAAATCGTCGGCACCGACGGCAAAGTGGAATCCGACCAGCAATATCGCGGATTTCGATTCTGGTACGCAGACGGCGGCAGCCAGAGTTCAAACAACCACTTCACGCGCAACGTCAAACGCCCCGACGGCTCAGAAGTCTATGTGGGATATGGCACAGACAGCATCATCGTGGCACTCGTCGCAATATGTCGCATCGAATTCCTGGACGAAACCCTATCAGACGTAAAAGAAATCTATCCCACCGCTGAAGACGGCCGAATCACCACGGCAATCGTAGATGCCGCGCGCATCGTCCGCGACCGCAATTTTGAATACATGCGCGAAGGCAAAGGCGCCACAGTCACAGCGCAATTCGGCGCAGACGGCATCACCATCGTCGATCCCAACCGCGCATCTGACGGACCCGACGCAGTATTTGAAAAAATATACGATAGGCCAGTGTAATGGGAAAAGAATTTGACATCACCCCTGCCAACGTACCAAAAGTCGATACAAAATATCGCCGCATCGTGACGCCTGTGCCCCACCCAGACTCGGTAGCAACTTTGGAAACCCTGCACCGGGTAGAACCCATTTCCATGCGCGGACAACCGCCCATAGTATGGGATCGCGCAGAAGACTGTCAGGTCTATGACAAATACGGCAATATGTGGCTCGACTGGAGCTCTGGCGTACTCGTCACCAATGCCGGCCACGGCATGCCCGAAGTCCGGCGTGCAATCGTAGATCAGGTAGGCACCGGGCTACTGCACAACTACGTATTCCCGAGCGAGGAGCGGGCGCAACTCGTCGAATTTCTGGCGGACCTGGCACCCGAAGGATTAGACAAAGTTTTTCTTTTAACAACCGGATCTGAAAGCACAGAAAACGCCTTAAAACTCGCGCGAACGTATGGCATTGAAACCGGTGGAAAAAAGAAAATCGGCTTTGTGGGATTTGAACGCGGATTTCACGGACGCACAATGGGCGCCCAGCAAGTCGGTGGCATGCCCGGACAAAAAGACTGGATCGGCAACGAAGACCCCGCCATCGTACAGATCCCCTTTCCCGACGGGTATTGGACGGAAAACGTAGATTTCGATTTCTTCTGCTCGACACTGAAAAACAAAGGACTAAATGCAGACGACGTATGCGGCGTCATGCTCGAAACATATCAGGGCGTGGGACCCGATTTCGCGCCCGTAGCGTACGTACAGGCACTATCTGAATGGTGCAAAGCACACGGCGCCCTCTTAATCTTTGATGAAGTACAGGCGGGATTTGGTCGCACCGGCAAAATGTGGGGATTTGAGCACTACGGCGTAATTCCCGACCTGATATGCTTTGGCAAAGGCGTAAGCAGCTCCTTGCCCCTATCGGGCGTAATCGGCAAAACCGAAGTCATGGACTTATATCCCCCCGGATCAATGACAAGCACCCACACGGGCAACCCCGTCTGTTGTGCAGCGGCACTCGCCAGCCTGAAAAAAATCGTAAACGATGACCTGACCGGCAATGCAGCGCGACTCGAACCCGTATTAGCGAACGGAATCAAAAAAATCCAGGCCGCACATCCCGACGTGGTCGGGCACGTAACCTGCAAAGGACTCGTAGGCGGTGTACAAATGGTAAAAGCTGGACAAAAAGAACCCGACCCGGACCTGGCGTATGAAATTGTACTGCGATGTTTTCACAAAGGACTGCTATTCTTTGCCCCTGTGGGCGCGTGGGGACAAACCGTAAAAATCTCTCCGCCATTGACCATTGAACAAGACGCGCTTGAAGATGGCTTACAGATACTTGGTGAAGTTGTTGATGATATACAGAGGTAAATTATATGGAAAACAAAAAACGCGGACGACTGCGCGAAGTAGCGGCATTATTTTTTAAACTCGGTGTAATAGGTTTTGGTGGACCCGCAGCGCACATCGCCCTGATGGAAGACGAAGTCGTTGAAAAGCGCGCGTGGCTATCGCGCGAGCGATTCTTGGACC
This sequence comes from Gemmatimonadota bacterium, assembly GCA_028874765.1. Taxonomy (GTDB): domain Bacteria; phylum Latescibacterota; class UBA2968; order UBA2968; family UBA2968; genus VXRD01. The sequence continues at coordinate 1,903 of JAPPIE010000194.1, read as the reverse complement.
TCGTCGGCGTAACCAGCATTATCCCCGGACCAAACTCGACGGAAATGGCGATACACCTGGGATTCTTGCGCGGCGGTTGGCCCGGTCTATTGCTCGCTGGCCTGTGTTTTATATTTCCCGCCGTCACATTGACAACAATACTCGCCTGGGCCTATATGACGTATGGCGCCATCCCAGAGGTTGCCGATCTACTCTACGGCATCAAACCAGCAGTCCTCGCCGTCATTCTGGGCGCACTGTGGCGACTGGGTCAAAAAGCTGTAAAAGGCTGGCGATTGAGCTTTCTGGGCCTGGCTGTAATGCTGGTGGCCCTCACCCAATTCAGCGGTGTACTCGCACTGATCGGCGGTGGAATCATCGGGATGTTCTGGCTGAGAATGACCCGCTCCAGAGATCGCGAACACGCAGCTATAATTGCGCCTATAGCAGGCACAGGATTTACAATACTGGCAAGTCAAGGCGCAGTATCCGCAGGACCAACTCTGTGGGCACTGGGCCTATTCTTCCTAAAAATTGGCGCAATCCTCTACGGCAGCGGATACTTACTCATTGCATTTCTCGAAGAAGAACTCGTGCTCGGATATGCCTGGCTGACCCAGGAACAATTGCTGGAAGCCATTGCCATCGGTCAGTTCACACCCGGACCCGTATTATCGACCGCAGCCTTCATCGGCTATCTCGTCACCGGCGGCAAATTATCCGGAGCCCTCGTCGCTGCTGGCGCAATCTTCCTACCTTCCTTTGTATTTGTCGCTGCCCTGAATCCCCTCTTGCCCCGGCTGCGAGAATCTGAATGGGTAGCGTCATTCCTCGACGCCGTAAATGTCTGTGCCGTGGGATTGATGGCCGCTGTAACAATAGAACTGGGCTACCTAACCCTGGATTCAATACCCAAAATGGCAATCGCAGGCATCGCATCCATCCTGATATTGTGGCGCGGAATCGGCGCAGTATGGCTGGTCGTTGGCGGAGCTGTTGCGGGTTGGATCATCCTCGCCGCGGGATTATAGGGATGACCCAGGAATATCTCAAACCCGAAGTCGTCTCCCGGCTCGCGCGCCTGGACCTGATCGCACGCCTGGTCGTCGAAGGATTTATCACCGGCCTGCACCAAAGCCCCTATCACGGATTCTCCGTCGAATTTTCCGAATACCGACAATACATGCCCGGGGACTCCCTGCGCGACCTGGACTGGAAAGTATTTGGCAAAACCGACCGCCTCTACGTCAAACAATACGAAGAAGAAACCAACCTCAAAGCCCATCTCCTCATAGACGCCAGTGCCTCAATGGCCTATGCCTCGGACGCCATCACCAAATTCCAATACGCATCTTATACCGCCGCCGCCCTATCCCACCTCATGTTGCGCCAGCGAGACGCCGTCGGATTAATCGCCTTTGATGACCGCATACGCACATATCTGCCGCCCCGCTCAGTCACCAGTCATTTGCACACCCTGCTCACCACACTTCAAAACACCAGCCCCGAAGGCACCGATACCGACCTCGCCGCCACCTTCCACGAACTGGCAGAACGCATCGTGCGCCGCGGCCTCGTCATCGTCATCTCCGACCTCTTCGACGACCCGGACCGCCTGCTCAACGGCCTCAAACACTTTCGCCATCGCAACCACGAAGTCATCGTCTTCCACATCCTGGACCCCCGAGAGCGCGACCTCGACTTCAACCGCGAAATGCGCTTTGTCGATCTCGAATCCGGCACGCAAATCGCCACAGAACCCTGGCACCTCGCACCCGAGTACCGCGACCACATGGAAACCCTCATCAACCGCTTTCGCCGCGAATGCCGCGAAGCCCTGATCGACTACGTCCTCCTCGAAACCTCAGAACCCTTTGACACCGCCCTCTTCAACTACCTCGCCAAACGCAAAAAATTGATGTGA
>JAPPIE010000467.1:1341-4640 GCA_028874765.1 Gemmatimonadota bacterium | reverse complement strand
TCTCTCACTGTAGATGTTCGCACGGCGTCGGGAAAGAAATTTGCCAAGCGCTTGCGCTATCGCGGTCAGTTGCCCGCGGTTGTTTATGGCGAAGATTCCGCGCCTGTTGCCTGTTCTGTGGATTATCGCACATTGTCCGATTTGCTGAAGGCACACGGTCGCAATGCGATTATTTCGCTGAGCGCAGGCGATACGAGCCAGAGTACTATTATTAAGGATATTCAGTATCATCCCGTGCGCGGCGAGATATTGCATGTGGATTTTCACCGCATTGATTTGACGCGCAAAATTGTGGTTGAGGTGCCTGTTCAAGCTACGGGGTCGGCCGTTGGGGTGCGGATTGGCGAGGGGATTCTGGAACAGATGTTGCACGAGCTTGAGGTCGAGTGCCTGCCTACAGATATACCCGATAATATTGCGGTTGATGTGTCGGATTTGGATATCGGGGATTCGCTACACGTTTCGGATATTGTCCTGGATAGCGATGATTTGTCTATTGTGACAGATAGCGACCGCACGATGTTTGCGGTGGCTGCGCCCGCGCTTGTGCTCGAAGAAGAAGAGGAAGTGGAGGACGAAGAAGGATTGGTCGCTGAGGGCGAAGAAGGCGAAGAGATGCAGGAGCCAGAGCTTATTGAGCGCGGTAGAAGGCGCGACGATGACGAAGAAGGCGATGAGTAGGGGCGAAAAATCTTTCGCCCGTACCATAAAGGCGATTGTGGGGCTGGGCAATCCGGGCGCGCGCTATGCGCGTACGCGCCACAATGTGGGGTTTGGGGTGGTTGATGCGCTGGGGAAACATAAGCCCTGGCATGCGTTTGAGTTTTGTACGTGGTGCAGGTTTTCAGATGATCTGGTGCTGGTCAAGCCGCTGACTTATATGAATAAGAGCGGTTTGGGCGCGGCGGAGGCTGTGCGGTGTTTTCAGGTTGGACCGGCAGATGTGCTGGTGGTGGTTGACGACGTGCATCTGAATTTGGGGCGGTTGCGCTTTCGGCGCACGGGAAGTCACGGCGGGCACAATGGTTTGCGGTCTGTTGAACGCGCGTTGGGGTCTGCGGATTTTCCGCGGTTGCGCATCGGTATTGGGCACCCCGCCGAGGTGGATGGGATGATCGATTATGTGTTGGGTGCGTTTCCATTCGAAGATGGGGATGTGATTGTAGATGCTGTTGGGCATGCGGCTAAGGGCGCGCTTTGCTGGGCGACAGAAGGTATTGAACGGGCGATGAATCGGTATAATGCGGGTTGATATGTAGGGGCGAAAATTTTTTCGCCCTGATTTTGGAGATTTTTATGATTTTGGCACCTGTGCTGGGCGTGGTTGGGCTGGTTTGCGCTGGTTTGATTTATCTCTATGTTGCCAGACAACCAGAGGGCACGGCGTTGATGCGAGAGATCGCAGCAGATATCCAGGATGGGGCCGTGACCTTTTTGAAGCGCGAATACAGTGTGCTATCTGTTTTTATTGTTGTGGTGTTCGCGCTGGTGTGCTGGGGTATTAATTTGCCCACGGCCATATCTTTTTTGGGCGGCGCGCTTTGTTCGCTTGGCGCGGGTTTTATCGGGATGAAGGCGGCGACCAAGGCAAATGTGCGGACGGCTTATGCCGCCAGTGAGAGCGGGCGGGATAAGGCGTTAAATGTCGCGTTTTCAGGTGGCGCAGTGATGGGGTTGTCTGTAGCAAGTCTGGGGCTTTTTGGCGTGGGCTTGCTTTTTTATTTTTACGGCAAACCCGATCAGGCGGCTATGATTAATGGTTTTGCTATGGGGGCGAGTTCTATTGCGCTCTTTGCCCGGGTTGGGGGGGGTATTTATACGAAGACGGCGGATGTGGGTGCAGATCTGGTGGGTAAGGTGGAGGCCGGGATACCGGAAGACGATCCGAGAAATCCGGCTGTTATTGCAGATCATGTGGGCGATAATGTGGGCGATGTGGCCGGGATGGGGGCGGATATTTTTGAGTCTTATGTGGGGTCTATTATTGCGACGGTTGCGATTGCGGCAACGGCTGGCGGCACGGCGTTGAGCGGGTTGGGAGGCGATTCGGAGATGGTGCGGGTCGCCGCGATGCAATATCCTCTTGTCGTGGTTATGATCGGTTTGTTGGCGTCGCTGATCGGGGTGGGGTCCATTCGCGTTTTGCAGTCTTTAAGCCCGGATGCAGCCCTGCGCTATGTCACGTATATTTCCGCTGTTTTGATGCTTGTGGGGTCTTTTTTTGCGGCGGAATATCTCGGTTTGGCTCGCGGGGTGTTTTGGGCGATTCTCTTTGGTTGTCTCGTTGGTATTGCCATTGCACTGATGACGGAATACTATACGGGCGGGGCACCTGTTAAGCGCATTGCCCATTCTTCGGAGACGGGATCGGCGACGAATATGATCGCGGGTTTGGCGGTGGGGATGGAGAGTACGACGTTGCCGGTTTTGGGTATCTGTGTTGCCATTGCCGGGTCGTTTCACTTTGCGGGGTTATACGGTATTGGCATTGCGGCTGTGGGTATGTTATCGACTGTGGGTGTTACGATGGCGGTGGATGCTTACGGTCCGATTGCAGATAATGCGGGCGGTATTTCCGAGATGGCGAATTTGGGCCCGGAGACGCGCGAGATTACCGATGAGTTGGATTCGCTCGGGAATACGACGGCGGCGATTGGCAAGGGGTTTGCGATTGGTTCTGCTGCGCTGACTGCGCTGGCGCTGTTTTCCGCGTATTCGACGGCTGTGGGGATAGAGTCTATTAATCTGGTCAAACCTCTGGTTGTGATCGGTTTGTTTTTGGGCGCTGGTGTGCCTTTTTGCGTGGCGGCGTTGACGATGACGAGTGTGGGCAATGCGGCGTTTAAGATGGTTGAAGAGGTGCGTCGCCAGTTCCGCGAGATTCCAGGGTTGATGGAGGGGACGGGCAAGCCGGATACGCGTCGCTGTGTCGATATCAGTTCTGTCGCGGCTTTGCGCGAGATGGTGGTGCCGGGGCTGGTGGCTGTTTTGACGCCGGTGCTGGTGGGCTTTGTTCTGGGGGCAGAGGCGTTGGGCGGTATGCTGGCGGGTGCGACTGTGTCGGGTGTGTTGCTGGCGCTGATGATGGCAAATAGTGGGGGCGCGCTGGACAATGCGAAGAAGTTGATCGAGGAGGGCAATTTGGGGGGGAAGGGGTCCGAGGCGCATAAAGCTGCCGTGGTTGGCGATACGGTTGGCGATCCGTTAAAAGATACGTCTGGTCCCGCGTTGAATATTTTGATTAAGTTGATGTCGGTGGTTTCGCTGATTCTGGCTCCACTGTTGGTGTGATCCGCAGA
>JAPPIE010000467.1:0-1241 GCA_028874765.1 Gemmatimonadota bacterium | reverse complement strand
CGCAGATGTACGCAGATGTGTAGGGGCGAGGCATGCCTCGCCCGTCATTTTCCAACCCCGTTCAGAACACGGTTTTCTGAACCACACGTCCATGGGGGATAGTTTATGTCACGAGAGTACGAGATGGCTTTGATTGTCGATACGCAGGAGAATGCGGATGAGACGGTCGAACGCTATGCGTCATTGCTCGCCGAGTGGGGCGCTACGGTGGTCAATATCGACCGCTGGGGTGTGCGCAGGCTCGCTTATGAGATTCAAAAGCGACAGCAGGGCGACTATACAATTTTTTATTTTCAGGCCGATCCGGGCGCGATTGCAAATGTCGAGCGGGCGTGCCGTTTGGATGAGGCCATTTTGCGGCATCTGATTCTTCAGACTGAAATTCCTCCTCAAGAGGAAGAGGAAGAAGTTGAAGAGGCGGCTGAAGAAGTTCCAGTAGAGGAGGTTGCCCAATGAATAGAGGACGCGTGAAAGTTTGCTATATTTGCGAGAGCAAAAGGGATAGCCGATTTGAAGGTGACGCGCAGCCGGTGGTTGTCGATTATAAGAATGAGCGTTTGTTGCGCCGGTTTGTTACCGAGCGCGGGAAAATTGTTCCCCGGCGGATGACGGGTACCTGTGCAAAGTGTCAGCGCGCTGTGGTGCGCGCGATTAAGCGCGCCCGCTTTCTCGCGCTTATGCCTTATGTGAATGATTCGATTCGATAGGAATTAAGGAACGGTGTTCATCGGGGCGGGCCCCTGTGCCCGCCCGCTTAATATTCGGAATACACTATGAAAATTATTCTTACAGCAGATGTGGATAGTCTGGGCAATGCTGGCGATGTGGTTGAGGTGAAGGATGGGTACGCGCGAAATTTTTTGCTGCCTCGTTCGGTGGCGCTGATTGCAAATGAGCAAAATATGGCGGTGTACGAGAAGGTGCGCCAGCAACGCGAAGCCCAACGCGCTCGTGAAACGCGCGATGCCGAGTCACTGGCAGAGGCTTTGAGAGAGGTTTCGTGCAATGTGGCGGTTAGGGCTGGTGAAGAGGATCGCATTTTTGGATCGGTGACGGCACAGCAAATCGCAGTTGCACTCAGTGATCTGGGGTTCGATATTGATCGCCGAGACATAGATCTCAAAGAGCCGATTCGAGCATTGGGGGTATATGATGTGCCCATTCGGCTTTATGCAGGGGTTGTGGTGTCTGTGAAGGTGTGGGTGGTTAGAGAGTAGGGGACGGCCCCTGTGCCGTCCCGA
>JAPPIE010000185.1:33874-37670 GCA_028874765.1 Gemmatimonadota bacterium | reverse complement strand
TGAGACATAGGTTCTCCATTCTTTGATGTTGTTGTCAGGGGTTGTTAAATTTTGATACGGTCTGCAGACTAAGGCCTCCGCGGATGAATGTTTCCCAACTGTGTACGGGGAGTTCTTTCAAAATATTCAGGAGATTTTCCCGGTTGATTTGAGAAACTTCATCCTGGCTCAAGTTGACCAGGCGAATCAGCGCGTCCATGGCGAATCCGACGTCGATGACATTTTTGTCCGTTCGGATGATGTCTTTTAAGGTTTCGATTGTTGGCTCAAGTGTATTGCCGAGGATTTTGGTGCCATGGGAACAGAGGATAACGATGGACCACAGGGCGTTTTCCCGGACGGCAGAGCGAACGGGCTCATAGCGGTCGAGGCCAAAATCGACGCCACCGCCTTCGCAGACGTCGCAGTCGTCGGTTGGGCGAACAAATTTGATGCTTCGTTTTTGTGCTTTGTCCATGCCAGGGCGGTTTTCTTCGCGGCTGAGGCTTTGCAAGAGCGCATCGATGCAAGCGGGGATCAGGTCAGTGCCTGTGCCGGTAGCCACTGCACGGCGACCCAAACAGCCCAGGGTTCCCGCGGCTACAGAGCGGACATAGACAGAGGAGTCGTTGTGTAAGCAGGTGGTAACTGCGTTCAGCACGTTCTTTGTGAGATGGCTGGCGTCGCCCAGGCCATAGACGCCTGCTTTGCGAATCCATTTGATGGGCGATTGGGTTGCTTCGATGAGTGTGTCTGTCGCATCAGGTCCCACGGCGATCAGGCCGTATGTGGCTGCGCGTCGCACATTTTCGCGGTCGGTATAGAGCGCGCGTCCGAGAAATTTGGTGGCCAATGCCGGGTCGCCAATTGAGGCGAGTTTGTAAGCTGCCCCAATTCGAGCGGGTTCAGCTTCGTCATATTTGGTGTGGAGTTGTTCGAATAGGGTTTCGGCTTCGCGCTCTTTTTTTCGGGGCGAAGCAGATTCTGATTCGGGACGCGGTGGCGGTGCCTGGCCGGTTTTGATCCAGTGATGATGATAGCGCCACACTTCGGTGGCATCGTCCGGTGCCTCGGAGAGGTTGACGCTGGTGATGGGATCGATGCCGAGGTCGTTCATTGGTACAAGGGTTGTTGACCCGTTGGGTGATGGATCGGTGGTGCGGTAGAGCCAGAAGCGCCACATAAAGCGCGGGTTGTCGTCCCAGGTGCGCCAGTCGTCGCGCCGATGGTTGCCCCTGTGGAAGGTGTTGTGCGAGTAGATGATCACGCTGCCTGCACGGAGTGGTCCTGCTTCAAAGGGGAGTACGAGAGGCCATTGTGTGTTGGTGACGGCATCGCGCATGCGAATGTCGTGGGCGGTGCGCTGGTTGACGATGTCTTCGATGTCGTATTTGGATTGGGGACCACTGACGTGTTCGCTTTGCATGTCGAAGAAGTAGGCAAAATCGAGGTGGTCTGCGCCCGCAAAGTTGTCGTGGTTTTCTTCGTGGTTGAAGGTCCAATATTGTGAGTAGGGGATGGTTGCTGTGGGCCCCATTTCTGCGGTGACATCTTGAGGATAGTACAGCATTTCCAGTTGGATGGCCTGATGGTGGCGCTGTTTTCGGCTGTTGTAGGGACCGTTGTCGTCTTTGTGCCAGTGTTGATCTCTGGGTCCACTGGTAAAGACTGCGTTGTGAGTAAAGGGGACGATGGCCCAATTTTTACCTGCGAGCTTGTCGCAGGCAGAGACGAGGCCGGGGGCGTTGAGGACTTCGAGTACGTCGGGGATGATGCCTGTTGTGACGCTTTTTTTTTCGCTTAAAGCCTTTTTTTCGCGGTCGTAAACGCGTTTGTGGATTTCGGCGGGGATGCCCAGGTCTTCGGGGGCGAGTATGACTATGCCCCGGCTTGCAAAATCTGTGACCAGACGGTCGGGTGTGGTATATGTGAGGGGGGTAAAATCAGATGTTCGGGCGCGGGAACTCATGTTTCAGGTTCTCCTTTGGGATTGAGAGAAATTTGATTTTTAGATCATTTTCCGGTACTATGTCCGTTGGCTTTGTTATGATACAAAAATTTTATGTCTGGGTAAACAGGGTATCAACTCTTATATGACAGCTCTAATCGTTTTTGTCAAAAATCCAATTCCCGGTGCGGTTAAGACCCGGTTGCAGACGCGCTATACTCCCGATCAAGTTGCTGCCCTTTACACCGCGTTTGTGCGCGATGTGCTGGAGCGGGCCGAAAGTATTGATGTCGATAGACGGGTGATCGCTTTTGATCCGCCCGATGCAAAGTCCGAGGTCAGCGCACTTTTTGGTGGGGGGATGAAGACTCCATGGCAGTACGTTCCCCAGGTGCAAGAGGGCCTCGGTGCGCGTATGCGAGAAGCACTGGTTCAACAACTCGACGCTGGTGCATCAGCAGCCGTTCTCATTGGTACGGATATCCCTTCTCTGCCAGCCTACCATATTACACAGGCATTCGATCTGCTGCACACAAAGGATGTTGTTTTAGGTCCGAGTACAGATGGTGGATACTATCTCGTCGGTGTCTCAAAACCTATACCGGAGATTTTCGAGGATGTGGCATGGAGCACGCCCAGCGTTCTGACGCAGACCATTGACCGTGTTCAGCGTGCTGGACATACGCTCGGTCTCGTTCCCCCCTGGTTTGATGTCGATGCGCCAGATGAACTCGATTTTCTTCTCGCCCATGCGCGTGCTACAATACTCGCTACGGGCATAGACCCCCTACCACACACCCATGCCTGCTTGTCGAACTTGACTTGATCTTTTTGGGCGCGTATCTTGCGAAGCCATCATTTCGAGATAGGAGTTCTCAATGGTTATTCGCTATATTTTCGCGCTTTTTTTTGCTTTCTCTTGTCTGTACCCCGCAATCGCTCAGGAGCGCTACAAATTTGCTTTTGTCACGCATGGCGGGCCGGGAAATCCATTCTGGAATGTGGTGATTAAGGGTATGGAAGATGCGGCCAGGCGCTATGACGTGGATGTGCAATGGCTGAGCAATCCCACCTTTTCAATTGCGGATATGCCCAATTTTCTCGATGATGCTATCGCAAACAAGGTCAATGGCATTGGCATTACGTGCCCGGATCCCGAAGCTATTCGGGAGAGCGTTGAGCGCGCACACGCGGCGGGTATTCCCATTATTGTGCTCAATACGGCGGATCCCAACGCGGGGGGAGATCATGCACTGCCTACGCAATTTTACGTGGGGGCCAGCGAGTATCTCGGCGGTCAATCCAATGCAAGAGCTATTCTCGCCGAGGCGGAAAAGCGCGGGATAGCGGTTCAACGTGCCGTATGTCCTATACAGGAACTCGGGCACAGTGGTCTCGAAGCGCGGTTTGCTGGTTTTTCGAGTATTTTTGAGGAGAGAGGTATTGTTGTTGATGGCTTGACCATATCTAATGATGTCGAGCAGTCTGCGGGCTTGTTGCGCGACTATTTTCTCGGGCATCCCGAAACCAATGCCATCGCTACCCTGGGACCACTGCCAGCCGATGCTTTTTATCTTTTTGTTGAGGAAGAGGGGAAAGATGCCGGGAAAATTTTACATGTTACCCACGATACGAGTACGTCTATATTTGACCATATTCGGAGGGGATATACGGTTCAGGCTGTCGATCAACAGCCCTATTTGCAGGGTTATCTGACTGTTTCTTTTTTGTATTTGAATAATGCCTATGGTCTTACGCTCGCACAGGATGTGCTCACAGGGCCTTTCGCCATTAATGCAACAAATGTTGATCGCATTGCCAGATTAGTGGCTGCAGGTTATAGATAGGATTTCTGTTGAAGCCTTATGA